>DASTGO010000302.1:0-10554 GCA_035719045.1 Kineosporiaceae bacterium
GACCCCGGCCCCGCCTGGGACCGCTACGTCGCGGCCCTGACCGATCCGGGCACGACGACCGGGGAAGCCGCGCCGCCCGATCCCGGCGCGAGGACCGGCGAGGGCACCCCGGCGGCCGCCCCGGACCCCTCCTCACAGGCCACCGGGAGGGCAGGCTGAACGGGCTGGTGGGCCGCGGCCTGGCGATCGCCCAGTCGAAGGCGGTGCGCTGGGGTTTCGGGCTGGTCGCCGTGGCGCTGGCGGCCTGGGCCGCGGTCAGCCGCCGGACCGAGGTGCTGGACGCGCTGGGCCGGCTGGACCCGGACTGGCTGCTGCTGGCGGCCGTGGCGACCCTCGGCAACACCGCCTCGGCGGGGCTGATGTGGAAACGACTGCTGGCCGACCTGGGGTCACAGCTGCCCTGGCTGGTCGCCGCCCGGGTGTTCTTCCTCGGCCAGTTGGGCAAGTACGTCCCCGGCAGTGTCTGGCCGCTGGTCATGCAGGCGGAACTGGCCAGTGATCACGGGGTCGCCCGGCGCCGGACCGCCGCCGCGACCGTGATCAGCCTGCTGCTGTCGGTGGCGATCGCCCTGGCGGTGGTGGCCGGGGCGCTGCCGTTCGTGCCGGAGGTGGTCCCGTCCGGGTTCGGCTGGGCGGTGTTCCTGGTCCTGCCACTGCTGGTGCTGCTGCACCCGGCGATCCTCGACCGGCTGATCAACGCCGGGCTGACCGCCCTGGGCCGGGACCCGCTGGAGCGGCGGACCTCCCTGCGCGGGACGGCCGTCGCGACCGGCTGGGCGCTGTCCTCCTGGGTGGCCGCCGGCCTGCAGGTCTGGGCACTGTCCGCGTCGCTGGGCGGCCCGGCCACGCTGCGTGGCCTGCTGCTGGCGATCGGCGGGTACGCCCTGGCCTGGTCGGTCGGCTTCGTCGTGGTGGTGGCACCGGCGGGGGCGGGGGCTCGGGAGGTGGCGCTGGCGGCGGTGCTGTCGACGGTGCTGGACCGCGGGGCGGTCGTGGTCGTGGTGCTGCTGTCCCGGGTGCTGTTCACCGCCAGTGACCTGACCCTGGCAGGGGCCGCGATCGCCCTGGGCCGCAGCCGCCGTCGCGCACCCGTGGCGTGAGCTGACCGGCGGGGTGGCTGCCTGCCCCGCGCGGGGGCGGGGGCCGTACAGTCGCGGTGTGGGCCGGGTGGGCTTCGGGGAGGACGACGTCGGCGACGGGCCGGTGACCGGGCTGCCGGCGCCGCGGCCCGAGGGCGTCGCTGCCCATGACGTCGTCCGGGTGCCTGACGTGGACCTGCGGGCGGCGGGCGTGCCCGGGCACCGGCGGGTCTGGCGACCGGCCTGGCCGGTGGACCCGCACCTGATCTTGGCCTGCCTGCAGCGGGGGACCGTCGACCCCGCCTACCGGCGTGAACCCGACGGCACGGTCTGGCGGGCCACCCGGACCCCCGACGGCCCGGTCCTGCTGCGGCTGACGGCCCGTCCATCGGCCGGGGAGGTGGTCGCGGACGCCTGGGGACCCGGTGCCGACCACGCGCTGGACGGCGTGCCCACCCTGCTCGGCGCGGACGACGACCCCGCGGGGTTCCGCCCGCTGCCGGGGCATCCCCGGCTGGTGGCCGCCTGGCAGGCCCGTCCGCACTGGCGGGTCACCCGGACCCGGGCGGTGTTCGAGGCCCTGGCCACGGCGGTGCTGGAGCAGCGGGTCACCGGACTGGAGTCCCGGCGGTCCTGGCGGCTTCTGGTCACCGCCTACGGGGAGCCCGCACCGGGCCCCGGCCGGGACGTCTCCTCCCCGGCCCTGGGGATGCGGGTGCCGCCGTCACCGCAGGAGTGGGCGGCGATCCCGTCCTGGGACTGGCTGCGTGCCGGGGTCGAGGAGTCCCGGCACCGGGTGGTGGTGGCCGCCGCAGCGGTCTCCGGACGTCTGGAGGCCACCACGGACCTGCCCGCCGACCGGGCCGCCGCCACGCTGCGGGCCGTGCCCGGGGTCGGGGTGTGGACGGCCGCGGAGGTTCGCCAGCGGGCCCACGGCGACCCCGACGCCATCTCCTGGAGCGACTACCACGTGGCCGCCGACGTGTCCTGGGCGCTGACCGGCGAGGTGCTCGACGACGTGGCCTGCGCCGAGGTGGTCGAGCCGTACCGGGGGCACCGGTACCGGGTGCAGCGGCTGCTGGAGCTGGCCGGGGTGGGCCGCCCGCGCCGTGCGCCCCGGATGACCCTGCCCCGGCACCTGCCGGGGGACCGGCCCGGGCGCGCGGCCCGCTGATCGTCCTCGGGGCCGCTGATCCGTTCCCGGGTCACTGAGCCGTTCCCGAGCCGGGGCGGCGGGCGGTACCACTACTCCATTCGAGTGACCGTCGCTCGGCTGACCAGGGGAAACGGCGCCACGTAACCTGCGCGGAACGCGGACAGGGCATCCTTACCTGACCGGTGGCGGTCCCGTCCGCACCGGGGCGACGGTTCCCGGCCCGGACCGCGGCGGACAACGGGTGGAGGACGGCGTGCTCGCACGGCTGCGGATCAGCGTCCCGGACCTGCCCGGGGCTCTCGGCAGGGTCGCCTCGGCGATCGGCACCGCCGGGGCGGACATCGCCAAGGTGGACGTCCTGGAGAACGAGGCCGGCCGCGCCCTGGACGACGTGTTCGTGGAGGTCCGCGACGCCGCCCACGTGGAGCGGGTCCGCGACCGCCTGACCGGGGTGGCCGGGGTACGGGTGTCGGGGATCCAGCTCGGGGTCCCGCCCGCCGGCGGCCACACCGACCTGGAACTGGTCGCGCAGGTGATCGCCTTTCCCGAGCGGGGACTGCGCACCCTGGTCGACGGTGCGCCCGGAGCTCTGGGGGCCGACTGGGCGGCCGTGATCGCGTTCGACGACCACGGTGCCCCCGGAGAGGTCGTCGCGGTCAGCCCGCAGGCTCCCGGATCCGACCATGTCGTGGTGGTAGCCCCGCGCCGGCTGGCCTCGCTGCGGATGACCCCACCCGGTGCCGACCAGCCCTACGGCGGGACGGCGCTGGTCCCGCTCGGAACCGCGCCGCTCGGCCTGGTGCTGGTCCGGGCGACCGGCCCGGACTTCCACCGGCTGGAGCTGTGGCGGCTGGAGCAACTGGGCAAGGTGATCGGCTCGGTGCTGAGCGTGGCGGTCGCCGCCGGCTGACCCGCCCCCGGGCACGGTGATACCCCGGGCACGGTGACACCGAGGGATCGGTGACACCCAGGGATGGGCCCGTGCCCGGCTTCCGGGGCACTCTCGGGCGGATGGTCGGACCGTCTGCCGATCGGTCTGGAGGCTTTCCTTTCCCTGCGTGTCCGGGTCGGGTACGGTGCGGGCCGTGCGGGCGGGCTTCCCCGTAGCCTGCCTGCCCCGCGGCCCGGCGTGCGGTCCCCGTCCGCGCGCCGGGCCGTCCTCGTTTCCCCAGACCCTGTGTTTCCCCAGGCCCTGTGTTTCCCCAGGCCCTGTGCCCTGTGCCCTGTGCCCTGTGCCCTGTGCCCTGGGCCCGGCATTCCGGCCTGCGCCGATGTCGTCGTGGCCGCGCCCCGGGGACAGCGGCAGAAGAGTCCGCTGGCCCGGCCACGGAGGAGGTGTGGCCGGGCCAGGGTGGGGTGAGTGGTTGTCGATCCGCGTCACCCCTGCCGGTGGTCGTCGCGCCCGTCCCCTGGCCCAGTGGGGGCTGGGCCCATGGTTGGTCGGGGACGAGGATGTGGCGGACGTCGACCGGAGATCTCGGGTCGGTGGTCAGAAGCGGGTGAACTTGGCCTGGTCGGCCAGGTCCGGGGCGGGGCCGCGGGGGCCGGGGATGGGGCGGGCGGCGGGGCCGATCGCCGTGACCGTGGTGGCGGTCGGCCCGGTCGGGGCGTGGACCGTTCCGCCCTTTCCGGTCGTGAAGAAGGCCATGACCTGTTGCAGGGTCTCGGCCTGCCCCATCATCTCCTCGGCGGTGGCGGCCAGTTCCTCGCTGGACGAGGCGTTCTGCTGGGTGACCTGGTTGATCTGCATCATCGCCTTGTTGATCTGCCCGACGCCGGCGGTCTGTTCGGCGGAGGCGGCGGCGATCTCCTGCACCAGCCCGGAGGTCTTGCCGATGGAGGGGACGATCTCGGCGAGCAGGGTGCCGGCGCGTTCGGCGGTGGCGACGCTGTTGCCGGCGAGTTGTCCGATCTCCTGGGCGGCGACCTGGGAGCGTTCGGCGAGCTTGCCGACCTCGGTGGCCACCACGGCGAAGCCCTGGCCGTGCTCCCCGGCCCGGGCGGCCTCGATGGTGGCGTTCAGCGCGAGCATGTTGGTCTGGAACGCGATGTCGTCGATGATCGCGATCTTCGCGGCGATGTCCTTCATCGCCTGCACCGTCTGCTGGACGGCGCCGCCGCCCTCGCCGGCCTGGGTGGAGGCCTGGGTGGCGATGGCGTCGGTGGCTTTGGCGTTGTCGCTGTTCTGGTTCACCGAGGCGGCCATCTGCTCCATCCCGGCGGTGGTCTCCTCCACGCTGGCGGCCTGTTCGGCGGTGGTCTGGGACAGGGACTGCGCCGAGGAGCTGATCTGCCCTGCGGCGGTGGTCAGCTGGGAGACGGCGGTGGTGACGCCGGTGACGACCTCGTAGAGCTTCTCCACGGTGTCGTTGGTGGCGGTGGCGATCGCGGCGACCTCGTCGTGGCCGTGGACGTCCGCCCGAGCGGTCAGGTCCCCCTCGGCGACCCGGCCCAGCACCGTACGGGTGTGCTGCAGGGGCCCGGTGATCAGCCGGGTGATCCAGAAGGCGATCCCGGCCAGCGCCAGGAGCCCGGCGACCGCCACGATCGCCACCGTGGTGCGGACAGTGTTCGCGGTGGACATCAGGTTGGCGTCGGCGGCGTCGGTCTTGGCGGTCACGTCGTCCCGCAACTTGGTGATCTTCTCTTCGGTCGCGTCGGCGCGTGCCTTCTCGGCGTGCAGGGCCTCGGTGGACTGCGCCGTTCCCGGCGGGATCGCGGCCAGTGCCGACATCCGCGCCTTCATCTGCTGGGCCTGGTCCTGGTAGGCGGCCTGCAGGCTGTCCAGGGCGGTGCGCATGTCGGTGGGCAGACGCAGGCCCGCAACCGAGGCGAACGCGTCGGTGCCGGTCTTGACCGCCTTGTCCAGGTCGGCGTTGGCTGCGGTCTCGTCGGCACTGTCGTGGGCCAGCATGATCTGGGCCTCAGCGAACTGCAGTTCGCTCTGCGTCTTGTCCACGGCGCCCATGGCCTGGTCGACCAGGGTGAGGTCGTTGCCCTGCCGGGTCAGGTCCTGGATCGTGCCCACGTCCACGTAGGACAGGACACCGATCACCCCGGCCACCAGCATCCCCGTCGCCGACAATGCGGCCAGCTTGCGCCCGACCGTCCACCGAAACCCCATCGCGGGTGCTCCTCCCATCAGCCGGCCGGCGTCACTGCGCCCGGCGGACCCACCCGGCCGCCGGGGCGGAGCCACACCACATGCGCGGCAGGTGGCCGGGACATCTACCGCCGTATCGGCCGCAGCGATCACACAGTTAAGGCTTTGCGCACCCGACAGACCTTCGGCCGCGGCGGTCGGCCGGAACCGTCCGGAGGACCTGCCTGCGTGCGCGCCCGGCCCGGCTCTCAGCCCCGGGGGCGCACCCGCACCCGGATCGTGCCCGGGCTCGCCACACCGGGGCCGGGGGGAGCCACCGCGGCGTCCAGGTCCTCCGCCCAGGCGGCGGTCAGCAGCCGCTGGACGGTCATCCCGAGGGCGACCAGGCCCGCGGGGTCCGACCCGTCGGGGGCGCCGCTGCAGAGCAGGACACCCAGCCCGGCCCGCCCGTCGTCCGGGCCCGTGTCGCCGTCCCCGTCCCCGTCCCCCCGCTCGACCTCGATCCGCGGTGCCGGGCCGGGCAGGCCGTCACCGCCGGCCCGGACGACGGCCAGGGCCCGTTCCACCCGTTCCCCGGTCCCGCCGGGCTCGACCGGCCGGGGCGGCACCGGCCCCTCCCCGGGCGGCACCCCGAGCGCCGCGCGGACCGCCTCGACATGTCCGTAGCGGAACCAGTCCTGGTCGGCGGACCGCAGCAGGCCGGCCGCCCCGGGGCCCGGACCGTCGCCGACCAGCTCACCCAGCCCGCGGACCACCGCCACCGGGATCCCGGTGAGCTTGCCCTTGACGAGGTCGGCCAGCCCGGCCAGCTCATCGGCCAGGGCCCGGACGGTCACCTCCAGCGGATTGCCGTAGGCGTCGGTCCCGCCCCGCAGGTCGTCCACCACGGCGACCCCGGCCGCCCCGATCGCGGTATCCGTCTGCCCCTGCCGCCAGGGCCGGCCGAGGGTGTCCGCGACGATCACGCCGACCCGGCACCCGGTGCGTTCCCGCAGCGCCGTGACCAGGGCGCGGGCCGAGGCGTCCGGATCGGCGGGCAGGGTGAGCACGGTGCCGGGGGCCACGTTCGAGGCGTCCACCCCGGCCGCGGCGAGCACGGGTCCGGACCGGGCCTGGACGATGCGGGCCGTCCCGCGCGGGGTGATCCGCTCGGCGACCACCCGGACCGTCTCCTCGGCGATCGCCCCGTCCCGGGAGCCCGCCGCCCGCGACCGGCCCTCCGCCTTGGACAGCACCTTGCTGGACACCACGACGATGTCCCCGTCGGCCAGGTCCTGCCCGGCGGCGGCGAGGGCGGCCAGCAGCAGCGCGGCGACGTCGTCCCCGGCGGCCACCTCGCCGATACCCGGGACTCCGAAGGCCTCCAGCCGGGGCAGCGGGTGGCTCACGGTTCGCTCGCTGCGCTCACTCACGAGGCTGCGGAACCGGCCCGTGGGGCGAGTTCGCCCGCCAGCCGCAGCGCCTCCGCGGCGATCGCGGCCGCCGCCTCGACGTCGGTCATCAGCAGCGGACGGGCCCGCACCGCCGCCTTCACCTCGCCGGAGGTCACCGCCCCGGCGTCCGCCTCGTCGACCAGCCAGCCGTCGAGGAAGTCCGCGTACAACCCGGCCACGGCGGCGGCGGACGTCGGGATCCCGATCGCGGTCAGGCAGGCGTCGGCCATTCCGCGCACCGGGGCGCCACCCACGATGGGGGAGACCCCGACCACCGGGGCGGCGGTGGCCCGGAGGGCGTCGCGGATCCCGGGCACGCCGAGCACGGTCCCGATCGACACGACAGGGTTGCTCGGTGGCAGCAGCACGACGTCCGCACCGGTGATCGCGTCGACCACCCCGGGGGCGGGGCGGGCCTGTTCGATGCCGACCGCGAGGATCCGCCGGGCGGGCACCGCGGCGTGCAGCCGGACCCACCACTCCTGGAAGTGGATCGCGCGCTCGCCCGGGGAACCGTCCTGCGCCGGGTGCTGCGGGTCGTCGACCACGACGTGGGTCTCCACCCGGTCGTCGCTCATCGGCAGCAGCCGGACCCCGGGCTGCCAGCGCTCGCACAGCGCCGCGGTCACCTGGGACAGGGTGAGGCCCTGCCCGAGCAGCCGGGTCCGCACGATGTGCGTGGCGATGTCCCGGTCGCCGAGGGTGAACCAGTCCGGGCCGCTGCCGTAGGCACCCAGCTCCTGCGCCACCGAGAAGGACTCCTGCGCCCGGCCCCAGCCCTGGCCCTCGTGGATGCCCCCGCCGAGGGTGTACATGACGGTGTCCAGGTCGGGGCAGACCCGCAGTCCGTGCAGAGTGACGTCGTCGGCCGTGTTGCCGATCACCGTCACCTCGGCGGGGTCCGTGGAGGCGTCCGGGCGCGTCTGCAGGTGGTGCAGCAGGCCGCGGAGGAAGCGGGCGCCGCCGATCCCGCCGGCGAGGGCCGTGATGCGCATGCGGGCATCCTGCCAAGGATCCGCGGGTGGGGAGGTCCGGGGTGTCCCGGCCCGGGGGAGGCCCGCCACCAGAGAACGTGATGGACCTCACCGGACTCCGGGCGAAAGGAAACCGGCTTTCCCCGGTCCTGCACTCAGGTGGGCGGATGATCCCGATCTGCCGCTCCCGGCTCCCCCGGACGGCCCATGGGCACCTCCGCCGGATGGACGGACCGTGATCGGCTGGTCGGACGGTTCCGGGCGGTGCTGGATTGGCGGGCTGGGGGGAAAGGGGGGTGGTGGCGGGGTCGGAGGGGGTCCCTGGCGGCGTGGATGCTTTCGGTTGTGACTGATCTGCAGACCGTGATCGTGGCAGGCTGGAGGCGGTTTCCGGAGCGACTGAAAGCTGTCGCCGTCCCGCCGGGGCCGCCCTGCGGAGCTTCTCCACCGTTCGGTCAAACCTGGGCGGGATACCAGAACTGCGCTTGACGGGACACGTACGACACGCATGTAATTTCACTGTTGTCGAGCGGCTAGGATTACGCACTGTTGCCACGCGGACACGCTGTGTGGGGGGAAGCCCTTTGGGGCCAGGGGTTGAGGAGGTACCGGTGCACGAGCTGATGACAGTCGTGACGCCCGGTACGGCGGGTGAGGAGCTGCCCGCCGAGCTGGAGTGGCAGGAGCGGGCGCTGTGCGCCCAGACCGATCCGGAGGCGTTCTTCCCGGAGAAGGGGGGGTCTACCCGCGAGGCCAAGCGGGTCTGCCTGACGTGCGAGGTCCGCGTGGAGTGCCTCGAGTACGCGCTGGCGAACGACGAGCGGTTCGGGATCTGGGGGGGTCTGTCGGAACGCGAGCGCCGTCGCATCAAGAAGCGCGCCGTCTGACCGAGCGCCACGCAGCCGATCGTGTCTCTCGAACTGGCTGCGCAGACCGGTTCTGCCGCCACCTCTGCGGTCCGGCGGAACTCGGACCGCGCCGTCGTCCTGTCGACCGCCGATGCCCCGTCGCCGGAGCACCCGGCGTCACGTAGTGGTTCCGCTCCGACCCCGCCCGCCCGGCCGCCGCGGCCGCGGGTGACGGCCGTCCTGGTCAGTCGGGGTGGTGAGCGGTATCTGCCGCGCACGCTCGACGCGGTCGCGGCCCAGACCCGGCCACCGGACCTGCTGGTCGCGGCCGCGGTCGGCTCGGCCGAGGTTCTGCCGCTGCTGGCCGCCGCAACCCGGGCGACGGTCGGGTTGCCGGTCGGCAGCACGTTCGCCGACGGTGTGCGGGCCGCCCTCTCCGCCCTGGGAGCGGGCGGCCTGTGCCCCCAGCCACGGCCCCGTCCTGATGTCCCGGCACTGCCCGGACCGTCGGCGGCCCAGGGTTCCGCCGCGGCGTCGGCCGGGCCGGTGCGGTTCTCGCCCGCCGTCGAGGGGGCGTCCGGGGCCGGGAGGCAGGGCGGTCCCGGGGCCGGTGGGGGCGGCCCGGAGGGTGATATGTCGGGCCGGGTGGTCGTTGCGGAAACCCTTGCCGCAGAGCCTGGTGCCGCGGAAACCGTTGCCGCGGAGCCTGGTGCCGCGGAAGCCGTTGCCGCGGAGCCTGGTGCCGCCGAGCCTGGTGCCGTGGGAGCGGAATCCGTCCCGGACGCCCCCCATGCACCGGCGCACGCCGAACCGGCGGCGGTGTCGGCATCGGCGATGCAGGCGGGCGCCGGGTCCGGGGCGGAATGGCTGTGGCTGCTGCACGACGACGGAGCCCCCGCCCCGGATGTCCTGGAACGGCTGCTCGCCGCCGTCGAGACCGGGCCGTCGGTCGGGGTCGCCGGCTGCAAGCAGGTCGCCTGGGACGACGACCAGCGGCTGCTCGACGTCGGCTTCACGACCTCCCGGTTCGGGCTGTTCGTCACGGGGGTCGACCGGTACGAGGTGGACCAGGGCCAGCATGACGACCGCTGCGACGTGATGGCGGTCAGCAGTGCCGGGATGCTCATCCGCCGGGACCTGTGGGACCGGCTTGGCGGCTTCGACCCCGCCCTCGCCCACTCCCGCGACGACCTCGACCTGTGCCGCCGGGCCCGGCTGGCCGGGTACCGCGTCGTGGTGGTGCCCACCGCCGTCGTCGCCCATGCGGCCGGCAGCGCCCTCGGTGAGCGGACCGGCGAGCCCGGCCACCGCGGTTCCTGGCTGCTGGCCGACCGCCGGGACACCCTCCACCTGCGCTACGCCTCGGTCTGGTGGTGGCTGCTGCCGGTGGCGGTGCTGGCCTCCGGGGTGGCCGCGGTGCTGCGGGCGCTCGGGCGGCTGGCCCTCCGGCAGCCCCGGCGGGCCCTGGACGAGCTGCTGGCCTGGGTGATCGTCAGCAGCCGGCCGTGGAGCTGGCTGGTCTCCCGGCGCCGCACCTCCGAGGTGAGGGTGGTGCCCCGGCGGACCCTGCGCCCGCTGCTGGCCACCCGTCGGCAGCTGTGGCGGCACCGGCGCGACGCGGTGGCCGTCTGGGCCGGGCGTGCCCTGCCGCCTCCCGTCGACGTCGCAGCGGCCCGTCCGCCGCGGGGTCGACGGGCCGGGACCGTCGCCGCCTCCGGACCCGCCCGGGCCTCGGTGTCGGTGCGGGCCGCCGAGGGTGCCCCACCACGTTCCGGGGACGATCCCGAACTCGTGGTCAACCTGACGGATGCCGCCCTGCGCGCGGGCGCGGGCGCCGGTGGCCCTGCGGGTGCCGTGCCGCCGGTGGTGTCCGGCAGACGGTCGGGGGGGATCGGCGAGCCGGACGCGGCCGAGCCCGGGGCTGATCCGGAGGCTGCGCTGTACCGGCCGGTGGCGCGTCC
>DASTGO010000303.1:0-26375 GCA_035719045.1 Kineosporiaceae bacterium
CTCCTCAACCTCACCGACCCCACCCAGTGGAACCCCTACACCTACTCCAACAACAACCCCACCACCTTCAGCGACCCCAGCGGCCTCTACGCAACCTACGACCCCGTCCACGGCGGCTACACCTGCTTCGGTTCCCAGGGCGAATGCAATTCCCCGGCTCCCTGGGAGAAAGGATTCGCGTATGGGCAGGTGACGCCCTCTGACGGCGGGTCACCGAACTGGGATTGGCCCCGGCCCCGGAAGAGGGCACCTGCCGGACCTGTTGCGCACGCCGCCGGCCAGGCAGCCCAGTCCATCTTGGACCAGGTTTCTGGTCTTCTTGGGATGCTCGGTCATCCGGTAGAGACCGGGAAGAAGTACCAGGCGAAGATGTGCCCGGGAGTGCTGGAGTGCATCTACAACTATTCACCCCCGGGACAATTGGAGATGATGGGCAAGGGGCTCTGGGCTCCGATCGGGGACCGGCTCGACAAGGGCGACACCTCCGGCGCCATCGGCTACGGCATCGGCACCGCGATTCCGTTCCTGTTCACCAGGGGCCTGGGCAGCGGACTAAAGGCAGACGTGGCAGCCGCAGACACCGAAGCCAACGCTGCTCGTTTAGGTGCGCAAGTAGCCAAGACATGCAACTCCTTCGCGGCGGATACGCCCGTGCTCATGGCGGACGGAACCACTAGGCCCATTAAGGACGTCAAGCTTGGTGACTTGGTGATGGCCGCTGATCCGATCATCGGGGAACGCGGGCCGCGCATGGTCGTCGACTTGATCCGCCATTCTGGGCTGCACGCGATGGTGGCTGTACGGCTCGCTGACGGCACGGTGATTGACGCTACCGACCACCATCCGTTCTGGGCTGCCAACCGCGGTGAGTGGGTTGACGCCATCGCCCTGGAGGCCGGCGACCAGGTAGAGACAGTTGAGGGGAGTCGAATCGCCATCGTGGCCGTCGGGATCAGGGTCGCGGATCTCCGCGCCTACAACCTCACGATCGCTGACCTCCACACCTACTATGCTGGCGTCGACAGGGTGCTAGTTCACAACGCTGGCGGCATGAACGGTTGTTCTGACGCCGCATATCAGGGGGTTCTGCACATTCGCGATGAGATTGAGAGGGAGGGTCCGGGTGGGAGCCACTCTTGGGCGGCAAATATGTCGGACGATGCGCTTGCGGACTACTTGGACGGATTCGTTGCGCGCGGAGGTGGTCAGCCTTTCAAGGGAGGAGGTGTTGGGTGGTACGACGCTGAGCGGGGTGTCGCGATCATTCAACGCGGCGAGTATTCAATGTCCGGATATTCAATGACATATGAGGAGTTTCTGGGGAAGTTGAAGTAGTTATGGAACTCGACATCGCCGGTGAAACGGTAACGCTGCGGCTAACACTGACGGAGGCAACACGACTTGGTGTCGCGATCGCTGCGGGGTATGAGGCCGTTTCGCGCGCGGAGTATTTCATCCGAACTGGGCTTTCGGAGCCCGTAATGCGGCTGGTTGCCGAGGCTCTGATGAACGTCCCTGGCGAGTCTTCCCCCCTCAAGACCATCTTGATGGACGCGGGGGTGGAGGAGATCGAGAATCCTCGTCGGCCGAGACCCAATGCCACGTAGCGTAAAAGGATCACGCCGCTCGGGTGAGGGTGTGGATCTTGATGGTGGGTGGGTTGTCGTGGCGGATACTGGCCAGGGCCCCGGCGTTCTAGCGGTGTGTCCGTTTCGTGGTGATCTATTGGTCAGATTCCGAACGCGGTGAAGGCGTCGTCGCGGTCGTGGAGGTCGCGTCGGGCGTGGGCGATGTTGGCTCGTCCGGCGAGGCGGAAGGCGCTGATCGCCAGGTTGCGGAAGGTCGCGAGGGCGCGGGGCGCGGTGCCGGTGCGCAGTTGCGATCCGTCTTCGTGCCACGTGCAGTCGCGCACCCAGTGAAGGCGGTTCTCCACCACCCAATGCCGCCTTTCGTAGTAGTTCAGGTGCGTGGGGGCTGCGAGGTCGGCGGGCATGCTGGTGATCCCGTACATGATCTGTTTGTGTTCCATGACGCCGTCCAGGCCGCCGGTGTCGCGGCGTAGCCGGAACGCCTGCGCTGCACCGGGAAACAGGCTGTCATCGGCGGGGGCGACGCGGATCGTGCGCCGCTCGACGCGGCCGTGCCCGCGGTCGTCCTCGCTGGTGGTGGTGCCGGTCCAGTCGCTGTCCGGGCCGGACAGCAACGCGACGGCCGCGGCCCGGGCGATCGGCTGGTTGCCCTTGATGATCAGGACGTAATGGCCGCGCAGTTCCCGGGTGATCATTCGGGCGGTGGCCTTGGTGGTGTGCAGAGCGTCCAAGGTCCACACCATCCCGGGGACGTTCAGACCGCGCAGCAGATCACGGGCCGCCACCCCCTCCCCGCGCTTGGACGGGACCTGACGTTGCCCCAGAACCGCTCCTGACGCGTGGTCGATCCCGGCGACCAGGAACACCGGCCCGGACTCGGTGCGCGCACCCCGCGACGCTTTCCCGTCCACGGCGACGCCGGGAAGCACCCCTTGGGGCACAGGGTGTTCAACCGCCCACTGGACGGCCCGCCGCTGCTCGCGCTCGATCGGCCCCGGGACCTGCGGCACGACCGGCGCCGCAGCCACCCCCCGAGCGACGTCACCGACCCACCCGCCGACAGCGGCATCCAGGGCGTCGGCGTCCAAGCGGGCCAGCACCCGCCGGAACGTCCGCTCACTGGGCACCACGAACCGGCGCGTGAACGGGTTCCACCGTGCCCCCAGGCGGGCCAACCTGTCCTGCGGGGCCCGAGCAGACCACTGCCAGATCGCCGTCACCGAGTCCGAGCCGACCACCAACGTCGCGCACGCAGTCAACGCCAGGATCAGCACCAGTCGGTGACGAAGTCCCTTGCTCCGACGCACATCCGGCACCTGCGACAGCCTCGCCACCAACCCCGAATCCGCCCCCGCGGCATCGGTGGCCAACTCCGACTCCCACCTGGCCCAGTCGGCCAACTGGTCAAGAACGGTCTTCGACAGGCACGATGCAGACACGAGCGCGGCTCCCCGGACGATCCTCAGGTCTAGACACCCCGAAGATCACCAGGAGCCGCGCTCTCACGTCACCACACCACGCCGCACACACCCAAACCCGGGCACCTTACCCCAGACCGGAACAACGCCGGGGCCCTGAGGTAAGGCCTGGTAGACCGTGATCGTCGTGGCGTCGAACGCTGCCCGTATTTGGCGGCTGGGGCGGGGGTGCTGGAGTGTGGTCGCGGTTCATGTCGAAGCCTGTGTCTGCGTGGTTTCAGATGCCGAGGGTGTGTAGGTCGTCGGGGTTGGCGCCGTGGGCGAGTTCGGTGAGGGTGATGCCGAAGACACGGCAGAGGGCGACAAGGTCGTCGGGGCTGATCTTGCGGCGGCCGGCCTCAATGTCGTGGATGGAGGAGCGGGGCCAACCGATGGCTTGGGCGAGGTCAGCTTGGGTCATGCGTCGGCGGGCGCGTTCGGCGCGGATGTTGTTGGCGATGACGTGCCCGATTCCGGCCATGGCCGGATGGTCGGCGGGTTTGGTGACGGCCTATAGCTGAACACCTGACTGTCGCCGAACCTGTCGCAGAAATTCCGGAGTTTGCGACGAGATTCCGAAAATTCGGCTAGAGTGGGTGTCTCGGCCGGACCGCGTGGGTGTTGACCCCCTTGTGTCCCTGCGCGGTCTGGCCGATCCAAGGGCGCCCGGTGCGGGCGGTGGTCGGCAGGGATCGCCGTCGCGCCAGCCGGGGCCACTGCGGCCTCCTTGGGGCCTGTCCCTCCGCATGGGGGCCGCAGTGCGCCCGCATTCCGCTTCCGACCGGGCGCCTTGACGTCTCCGGGTCGCCAGCGGATGGTCGGGCGGGCTCGCGACCGTACGCACCGCCACCGCCACCGCCCGTCATCGGGCAGTCAACCAGCCACCACGCCGACCCCCGAGGGACAGATGTCGGCTGTGCCCCGGACCGTCCCGGCCTGCCGCCACACCCGGCCAGGGCCTGCGGAAATGCGTCATCCACGGTCGTAGGGTGACCCCATGGTGGCGGACGTGGTGGGTGGTGTCGGGTCTGGTCGGCTCGGTCCGGCCGAGCGTGACGCGGCCCTGGAGTCGATGCAGTCGGGCGTGTTCGACGTGGTCGTCGTCGGTGGCGGCGTGGTCGGGGCGGGGGCGGCCCTCGACGCGGCGTCCCGTGGGCTGACCGTCGCCCTGCTGGAGGCCCGGGACTGGGCCAGCGGCACGTCCTCGCGGTCGAGCAAGCTGATCCACGGCGGCCTGCGCTACCTGGAGATGCTCGACTTCGGGCTGGTCCAGGAGGCCCTGCGCGAGCGTGGCCTGATCCTCGGCCGGCTCGCCCCGCACCTGTGCCGCCCGGTGCCGTTCCTGTACCCGCTGAAGCATCCGGTCTGGGAGCGGGCGTACGTGGCGGCCGGTGTCGGGCTGTACGACGTGATGGCCCGCACCGGCCGGTTCGGCGCCGGGCTGCCGATTCACCGCCACCTCACCAAGCGGACGGCGTTGCGCAAGGTCCCGAGCCTGCGCCGGGACGCCCTGGTCGGCGCGGTCCAGTACTACGACGCCCAGTTGGACGACGCCCGGCACACGATGAACATCGTCCGGACGGCGGCGGCCTACGGCGCGCAGGTGGCCAACCGGGCCCGCGTGGTCGGCTTCCTGCGGGAGGGCGAGCGCGTGGTCGGGGTCCGGGTGCGCGACCTGGAGCACGGCACCGAGTTCAAGGTGAAGGCCCAGCAGGTGATCAACGCCACCGGGGTCTGGACCGACGAGACCCAGGCGATGGTGGGGGAGCGCGGGCAGTTCAAGGTCCGCGCGTCGAAGGGGATCCACCTGGTGGTGCCCCGGGACCGGATCCAGTCGACCACCGGGATCATCCTGCGCACGGAGAAGTCCGTGCTGTTCGTCATCCCGTGGGGCCGGCACTGGATCATCGGGACCACCGACACCGACTGGAACCTGGACAAGGCGCACCCGGCGGCCTCGGCCCGGGACATCGACTACGTGCTGGAGCACGTGAACTCCGTCCTCGGCACGCCGCTGACCCGCGAGGACGTCGAGGGCGTGTACGCCGGGCTGCGGCCGCTGCTGGCCGGCGAGTCCGACCTGACCTCCAAGCTGTCCCGGGAGCACGTCGTCGCCCACCCGACCCCGGGGCTGGTCGTCGTCGCGGGCGGCAAGTACACCACCTACCGGGTGATGGCCAAGGACGCCGTCGACGAGGTGGCCCGCGCCCTGGACTTCCGGGTGGCGCCCTGCTGCACCGACGAGGTCCCGCTGCTTGGCGCCGAGGGCTACCGGGCCGCCTGGAACGCGCGGGCCCGCACCGCCGCCCGGACCGGCCTGCACGTGGCCCGGATCGAGCACCTGCTGCACCGGTACGGCTCGATGACCGACAGCGTTCTCGCCCTGTGCGCGCAGGACCCGCGCCTGGCCGAACCGCTGCCGGGCGCCGACGACTACCTGGCCGCCGAGGTGGTGTACGCCGCGTCCCACGAGGGCGCCCGGCACCTGGACGACGTTCTCGCCCGCCGGGCCCGGATCTCCATCGAGACCTGGGACCGCGGGGTCGGGACCGCCCCGCATGCGGCCGACCTGATGGCCGGGGTGCTCGGCTGGTCGGCCGAGCAGCGGGACAAGGAGGTCGAGCACTACCTGGCCCGGGTGGCCGCCGAGCGCGCCTCTCAGGAGCAGTTCGATGACGAGGCCGCCGACGCGGTGCGGGTCGGCGCCCCGGAGATCGTCCCGCTCGCCTGACCGGCTCGGCCGTCCTGATCGGCCACGTTGTCCTGAAGGGCTCGGCTGGCCTGACCGGCTCGGTCGTCCTGACCTGCGGCCGTCGCAGGAACGGTCCGGGCGGCCGTCCGGCGTTGCGCCACCTGCGGCCAGACCAGCCCGGCGACCACCGCTGCGCTGCCGGCCAACGCCACCCCGGAGGGGCGCTCGCCGAGGGCCAGCCAGGCGGTCAGCAGACCCACCGGCGGGACCAGCATGGTGAACGGGGCCACGGTGGCCGCCGGGTACCGCCCGAGCAGGGCCGACCAGGTGCCGAACCCGACCACGGTGGCCATCACCACGAGATAGCCCAGGGCCGCCCAGCCGGAGCCGTCGATCCCGCCCAGCGCGTGCAGCACCTGCCGGGGACCGCCCGCCCGCAGCAGCGCCAGCAGGGCCAGCGGCGGCGCGGCCACCACGCTGCCCCAGACCACGAGCCCGAGCCCCTGCCCGGTCCCGGACCGGCGGGCCACCAGGTTGCCCACCGCCCAGGAGGCTCCGCCGCCCAGGGCCAGCAGGAACCCGCCGAGGTCCAGGCGACCGGCGCAGTCGATCCCGAGTGCCGCCAGCCCGGCCGCGGCCAGCCCGATCCCGGCCACCTGCACCCGGGCCGGACGCTCATCGAGCACGACCACCGCCCCCGCGAAGGTGAACACCGCCTGCGACTGCAGCACGACGGCAGCCAGCCCCGCCGACAGTCCCCGGTCCATCGCGGTGAACAGCAGGGCGAACTGCCCGACGTACAGGGTCAGCCCCAGCACCAGCAGCCGCTGCCAGGGCAGGGCCGGTCGCCGGACGAAAGGGGCGAGCAGGGCCGCGACCAGGGTGAACCGGAGGGCGGCCAGCAGCAGGGGCGGGGCGGTCTGCAGGCCGACGTGGATGACGACGAAGTTGACGCCCCAGATCAGGGCGACCGCGGCCGCGGCGGCGGTGTGGAGGCGGGACATGCAGCCACCCTGCCGTCCGGATGTGTGAAGGAACAGCACCGATCACCACCGTCAGCCGTAACGTTTGCTTCATGGATCTGGACCCGGTGCGCGCCCGCTGCTTTCTCGAGGTGGTCGAGCGGGGCACCGTCGCGGCGGCCGCGGGCGCTCTCGGCTACACCCCGTCGGCGGTGTCCCAGCAGGTCGCCAAGCTGGAGCGGTCGCTCGGGCTGTTCCTGTTCGACCGGGTGTCCGGGCGGCTGCGCCCGACCGCCGCCGGGCTGGCCCTGGTCCCGCATGTGCACCGGGCCCTGGACGCCCTGGAGTCCGGCCGGCGGTCCGCGCTGGAGGCGGCGGCCACCGGCCGGCCCGCGGTCAGCCTGGCCGCCTTCCCGTCCGCCCTGGTCAACGTGGTGGCACCCGCCCTGGCCGGGCTGCCGCAGCCGGCCGGGCTGGTCACCGAGGCCGAGGACGACGCCGGCCTGCGCGAACTGTCCCTGGGGCACGTCGACGTGGCGATCGTCCAGGAGCACAGCCACCAGCGGTACCGGCGGGACCCCCGGTTCCGCTACCACCGGCTGGCCGCGGACCCGTTCTACCTGGTGATCCCGCAGGACTGGCCGGCGCCCGCCCGGCTGGCCGACACCGGGGACCTGCCCTGGGTGGTCAGCCTGCCGGGGACCCCGTGCCGGCTGTCCACCGAGGAGGCCTGGGCCCAGACCGCGATCCGGCCCCGGATCGCCGCCCAGGCCGCCGAACTCGGCTCGCTGACCGCCCTGATCGCCGGCCGGGCGGGGGTCGGACTGCTGCCCGGGCTCGGCATCCCCGCCGGTGCGGGCGGGATCCGGATCGTCACCGGCGCCTTCCCCGCGCAGCGGTCCCTCTACGCCGTCACCCGCCGGACGAACAGCGACGGCGGGGTGGGGGAGGTGATCGGGGCGCTAGCCGTCGCCGCCCGGCAGGCCGTCGACCGGCTGCCCGCCGCCGGCTAGTGCCCGGGGGCCGCCGCGGGGGCGGGTTCAAGGTCTTGAGCGCGGCTGCCGAGGACAGTCACGCAGCACGCCGGAACGGGCGGCTCCGGACCATCGGGGCGTCCCCGGCGGGAGCCGCTGCGGGCGGGCCGCACCCGCCCAGGTGACCATCAGGCGAAGTGGGGACGAGATGACCGTGATCAAGGCGACCTGCCCGAGCTGTGGCGACGTCGAGCTGACGCCGCAGCAGGTCCGGCTGGTGACCAGCAACCTGCCGGAACGGTCCTACTACTCGTTCACCTGCGCCGCCTGCGGCGACCTGGTGCGCAAGCCGGCCGGGGCCGAGGTGGTCCGGCTGCTGCGGGTCGGCGGGGTGGTGCCCGAGCAGCTGCATATCCCCGCTGAGGCCCTGGAGGAGCATGAGGGCCCCGCGCTGAACTGGGACGACCTGATCGACTTCAGCACCTGGCTGCAGAACGCCTCGACCATCGCCGCCGCGGCGGCCGCCGGACGCAACTGAGCCGGGTCGCGGGGTCCGGCTCCCGTCGGCCGCGCACCGGGCCGGACCACACCCGTCGCCGAGTGGTCGGACAGGGCCGGGAAACTGGTTCAACCGGGTGATCCGGGTGATCAGGGCGGTGACGGGAGCGAAAGTTACCGACGGGTAGCGGTCCCCGCGCCGCGCCGCCTACCCTGCAGCCATGTCCGACCCCACCCTGGACGCCGCGGTCCTCCCGGCTGGTGGCTCCGAGCCCTCGGGCGCGGCCACCGGCATCCCCGTCACCTCCACCGGCTGGCGCCCCGAGGTGGTCCGGCGCCTGACCGCCCGGGTGGTCGCGGCCCCCGGCGCTCCGACGCTGACCACGACGACACCGCTGACCGGCGCCGCGCTCGCCGAGATCCCGCAGTGCGACGTCGAGGACGTCCGGACCGCCGTCGCGAACGCCCGGCTGGCGCAGGCGCAGTGGGCGTTGCGGCCGATCCGGGAGCGGGCCGCCGTGCTCCGCCGGGTCCACGACCTGGTGCTCGACCGGCGCAGCGAGATCCTCGACATCGTCCAACTGGAGACCGGCAAGGCGCGCGGCCACGCCTACGAGGAAGTCGCCGACGTCGCGATCAACGCCCGCTTCTACTCCCGGCGGGGTCCGAAGCTGCTGGCCGACGTCCGGCGGCAGGGCATCATGCCGGTGTTCACCCGCACCACGGAGGTCCGCCACCCCAAGGGCGTGATCGGGGTCGTCGCGCCGTGGAACTATCCGCTGGCGCTGTCCCTGTCGGACTCCCTGCCCGCCCTGCTGGCCGGTAACGCCGTCGTGCTCAAGCCGGACTCGCAGACCACGCTCACCGCGCTGTGGGGGGCCGAGCTGCTGGCCGAGGCCGGGCTGCCGGAAGGGCTCTACCAGATCGTGGCCGGCTCCGGTTCCGTCGTCGGGACGGCCCTGTTCGACGTCGCCGACTACGTCTGTTTCACCGGGTCCACGGCGACCGGCCGGCGGGTCGCCCAGCAGGCGGCGGGGCGGCTGGTGGGTGCCTCGCTGGAGCTCGGCGGCAAGAACGGCTGCTACGTGGCGGCCGACGCCGACGTCGAGGCCGCGGCGGAGGGACTGGTCCGCGACTGCTTCTCCAGCGCCGGCCAGCTGTGCGTGTCCATCGAGCGGATCTACGTCCACGAGCAGGTGGCGGACGCCTTCGTCGACCGGTTCGTCGACCGGGTCCGGGGGCTGGAACTGGGGGTGGGGCTGGACTTCACCGCCGATGTGGGCAGCCTGGCGTCGGCGCAGCAGCTGGCCACCGTGACCGCGCAGGTCGAGGACGCGGTCGCGCATGGTGCGACGGTGCTCGCCGGTGGCCGCCCCCGTCCCGACCTCGGCCCGGTGTTCTTCGAGCCGACCGTGCTGACCGACGTCCCGCCGGAGGCGATCTGCCACGCCGAGGAGACCTTCGGTCCCGTGGTCAGCATCTACCGGGTGGGCAGCGACGAGGAGGCGGTGCGGCGGATCAACGACTCGCCGTACGGCCTCAACGGCGCCGTCTGGACCCGGGACACCCGGCGCGGGGCCGCGATCGCCCGCCGGCTGCACACCGGGACGGCGAGCGTGAACGAGAGCTTCACCGCCACCTGGGGCAGTATCGGGGCGCCGATGGGCGGCCGCGGGCAGTCCGGGATCGGCCGCCGTCACGGTGCCGAGGGGCTGCTGCGGTTCACCGAGGTGCAGACCGTGGCCGTGCAGAAGGTGGTCGGCCTGCGGCAGCTGTACGGGCTCGGGGCCCGCCGGTTCGCCGACACGTTCACCCGGCTGCTGAAGCTGTCCAGGGCCACCCGCTTCCCCTGGCCCTGACCGCTCGCCGTGATGATCTGGCCGCGAGCGCCGTTGCGGGCGAGGATGTCGCCGTGACCTCCAGCAGCCCGGTATCCGGGGGCTTCGCCGACCCCGCCGCGCGCCGGGAGCCGTCCTGGTCCCCGGCCCTGATCCCGGACCTCACCGGCACCACCGCCGTCGTCACCGGAGCCAGCTCCGGCCTGGGCTACGTGACCGCGCGGGAGCTGCTGCACCGTGGCGCCCATGTGGTGCTCGCCTGCCGGGACACCGGCCGCGGCGAGCAGGCCCTGCACCGGATGCAGGACCAGGTGCGCGCCGCCCGGGCCACGCAGGGCGTCACCTTCCGCGGGACCGACGCCCTGCGCCAGGTGCAGGCCCAGGCGCACGGCAGCGCGGAGGTCCGCGAGCTGGACCTGGCCGAGCTGGCCTCGGTGCGCCGCTTCGCCGCAGCCCTGGCCGGCGAGCGGGACCGGCTGGAACTGCTGGTGAACAACGCCGGGGTGATGGCCCTCCCGCAGCGGACCACCGCCGACGGGTTCGAGCTGCAGCTGGCGACCAACCACCTCGGGCCGTTCGCGCTCACCGGCCGGCTGCTGCCACTCCTGCTGGCCGGGGAACCGTCGTGCGGGGTGCCCCGGGTGGTCACGGTGTCCAGCCTGATGCACCGCACCGGCCGGCTGTTCCGCGACGACCTCATGCTCGGCAACGGGTACAGCCCGTACCGGGCCTACTCCCAGTCCAAGCTGGCCAATCTGCTGTTCACCCTCCAGTTGCAGCGGCGGATCGACGCGACCGGTGCCCGGCTGGCCGCCCTGGCCTGCCACCCCGGCTATGCGGCGACCAACCTGCAGACGGTCGGGCCGGTGATGGCCGGGCAGCGGTTCACCGGGTGGGTGATGTCCCTGGGGAATCGGGTGATCGCGCAGTCCGCGGAGCGTGGTGCCTGGCCCAGCCTGCGGGCGGCCACCGATCCCGGGGCCCGGGGCGGGGAGTTCTTCGGGCCGGCCGGGTTCGGCGGCACCCGGGGGCGTCCGGTGCGGGTCTCGCGGTCCGCGCGCGCCCAGGACCCGGACGCCGCCGCCTGGCTGTGGGAGCGCTCCGTCGAACTGACCGGCGTGGACTACCACGAGCTGGGTGCCACGGCCTGAACCCCGTCCCGCCGAGGACGGACGCCTGCAGCGCCGGGGGATCAGTCCAGTTCGGGGACGGGTTCGGCGGCGAGGGCCCAGCGCTCTTCGATCCGGGCCAGCCGCCACACCGCGAGGGCGATCAGCCAGGTGAGGACGAACAGGGCGACGATGGCGTAGCCGACGTTGTTGAGGTTCAGCCCGCCGATGTAGGCCAGGGGACCGGTGGTGATGCCGAGCTTGTCGGTGAGGATCGACACCAGTTCGATGGTCCCGATGATGAGGGCCACCGCCACCGACAGGCCGGTGATCGTCAGGTTGTAGTAGACCTTGCGCACCGGCTTGGAGAACGCCCACCCGTAGGCGAAGTTCATGAAGCAGCCGTCGATGGTGTCCAGCAGGCTCATCCCGGCCGCGAACAGGATCGGCAGGGTGAGGACCGCGTACCAGGGGAGCGCGAACGCCGCGGCACCGCCGGCCAGGACCAGCAGGCCGACCTCCGTGGCCGTGTCGAAGCCCAGCCCGAACAGCAGCCCGACCGGGTACATCTGCCATGGCCGGCTCACCGTGCGGGTGACCCCGGACAGGATCCGGTTCATGAAGCCGCGGTTGTTGAGATGGTCCTCCAGGGCGGCCTCGTCGAAGGTGCCCCGGCGCATCTGCCGGAACACCCTGAGGATCCCGACCAGGACCGCCAGGTTGATGATGCCGATCAGGTAGAGGAACACCCCGGACACCCCGGTGCCGATCACACCCGCGGTCCGTTGCAGGGCCGAGGAGTCGTTCTCGACCTGCCCGGCCAGCGCCTTCACACCGAGTGCGAGCAGCAGGCAGAGGCTGAACACCACCGACGAGTGGCCCAGGGAGAACCAGAACCCGACCGACAGCGGCCGGCGGCCCTCGCCCATGAACTTGCGGGTGGTGTTGTCGATCGCGGCGATGTGGTCGGCGTCGAAGGCATGCCGCATCCCGAGGGTGTAGGCGGTGACCCCGAGCCCGATCCCGAACACCTGGTGCGTGCCCACCTGGTAGTGCCGCGGCGCCACGATCAGCCCCAGCACCCCCCAGCCGACCACGTGCAGCAGCAGGACGAATCCGGCCATCGCGCCCAGCGAGATCCACTCCCGGCGGTCCAGGGCCTGCATCATCCGCCGGGTCGCCGACCTCTCGGCGGGGGTTGTCGACGACGGCGTCATCGTCGGTGTCGACGGTGTCATGGGTCCCTCCCCGTTGCGGTCGGCGCCGACCGGGGACGACGTCACCCGCCCCGCCGACAGGGCGACGCTATTGGGCACCCCTCTTTCTTGCAACTGGTTCGCAAGAAGGAGGGAGACGTGGTCGCCGGGCCGATCGCGCCGTGATCGTGGCCGACCGGGCTCGGCGGCCCGGGTGCGGCTCTGTACCGTGAAGGCGTGCTCCGCACCGCGTTGAGACCCCGCTGGCTGATCCTCCTGGTCCTGGTCCTGGCCGCCGCGTCCGTGATGGCCCGGCTCGGGCAGTGGCAGTTCGACCGGGCCCGCGAGAACGGCGGCAAGCAGCAGAAGCAGGAGCAGCGCGGTCCCGCCGTCCCGCTGGCGGGGGTGCTCACCGCCCGGCACACCTTCCCGGCCTCCGCCGCGGGCAAGCTGGTCACCGCCACCGGTAGCTGGGACGCCGGCCATCAGCTCCTGGTCGCCGACCGACCGGCCACCACCTCCGCGAACGGCGGCGGACCGAAGGGGTGGTGGCTGCTGACCCCGCTGCAGCTGCCCGACGGGTCCGCGGTGCCGGTGGTCCGGGGGTGGGTCGCCTCGGCGGGCGAGCCTGCGGCGTCGGCCTCTGCGGTGCCCACAGGGACGGTCACCGTGACCGGTGTGATGCAGCCTGCGGAGGAGCCTGTCGTCCGGCCGCCCGGCCAGACCGCGGGGTTGCCCGCCGGGCAGCTCGACGGCGTGGACGTCACCCAGCTGATCAAGGTCTGGCCGCAGCCGCTGCTGACCGGGTTCCTCGTGCTCACCTCCCAGGAGCCGGTGGCCGGGACCCCCGCGCACCTGGTCGAGTACAGCAGCGCGGACTCCGCGCTGGCGCTGCAGAACCTGTCCTATGCGGTCCAGTGGTTCCTGTTCGCCGCGTTCGGGCTGTTCCTGTGGGGCCGCCTGGTCCGGGAGGACCACCGCGGGACCCTCGGGCGCAGGCGTCCGGTCGCCGGTGCCGGTCCTGCCGGCGGGCCCGGGACCGCCGAGCCTGACCCCGCGGCCGGCGACCCGCAGGCGGTTGCCGGTGTGGAGGCGGTTGCCGGTGCGGAGGCGGTTGCCGGTGCGGAGGCGGTCGCCGAGGGGGTCCTGGCCGAGCCTGACCCCGCCCACGACCCGTCCGGTCCGGTGGGCGACGATGAGGCACCCGCTCCCGCCGTCGGAGGTACCCACCCGTGAAGCTCGCCCTCACCTTCTACCGCGTCATGGCGTACGTGACCGGGGTGTTCCTGCTGCTGCTGTGCCTGAACATGATCCTCAAGTACGTCCTGGACCAGAAGGGTCTGGGTGACTGGATCCCGATCGGGCACGGCTGGCTGTACATGATCTACGTCGTGGTCGCGGTCGACCTGTGGTTCCGGACCCGGATCGACGTCGCCCGCACCGTGTTCGTCGTGCTGGCCGGGACCATCCCGTTCGCCTCGTTCTTCGCCGAGCGCTGGGTGACCCACCAGGTCCAGCCGATGATCGACGCGCAGGAGCGCGGCACCCGGGCACCCGCCGCCTCCTGATCCCGCTCCGCCGGATCCGTCCGCCGGATCTGCGGTCGTGACCGGTCTGCGGCGTCGCCGGTGACCCGCCGGTGGCGCCGCCGACAGGTGCTGTGGGGCGGGCCAGTAGGCTGCGCGGAGTGAGCCAGCCCGACACCCTCGCCCACCTCCCCGGTTCCGGCGCCGAGCCGCTGCCCCGCCGTGCCGGTGACCCCTCCGACACGCTGCTGGCCGACGGGCCCGCAGGGGTTCCCGCGGCCGGTGAGGCCTCCGGTCCGGCGGGTCAGGTCGACCACCGGCCCGTCCTCGTCGTCGACCTCGGCGCGCAGTACGCCCAGCTCATCGCCCGCCGGGTGCGGGAGGCCGCGGTCTACAGCGAGATCGTCCCGCACACCATGCCGCTGGCCCGGATGCTGGCCCGCAACCCCGCCGCGATCATCCTGTCCGGCGGTCCGGCCAGCGTGTACGCCGACGGGGCTCCGCAGGTGGACCCGGCGCTGTTCGAGGCGGGCGTGCCGGTGCTGGGGATCTGCTACGGCTTCCAGGCGATGGCCCGGGCCCTCGGCGGGGAGGTCGCCAAGACGGGGTTGCGCGAGTACGGCGGGACGGTGGTCACCGTGGCCCCCGAGGACTCGGTGCTGCTGCACGGGCAGCCGGTCGAGCAGTCGGTGTGGATGAGCCACGGCGACAGCGTCCACGTCGCACCGGACGGGTTCCGGGTGGTCGCCCAGACCTCCGGCGCGCCGGTCGCCGCTTTCGAGGACACGGTCCGCGGCCTGTACGGCGTGCAGTGGCACCCGGAGGTGAAGCACTCGACCTTCGGGCAGCAGGTGCTGACGAACTTCCTCACCCGTGGGGCCGGGATCACGCCGGACTGGACGACCGGCAACGTCATCGAGGAGCAGGTGTCCCGGATCACCGCGCAGATCGGCGGGGCCCGGGTGATCTGCGGGCTCTCCGGCGGGGTGGACAGCGCGGTCGCGGCGGCCCTCGTCCAGCGGGCCGTCGGGGACCGGCTGACCTGCGTGTTCGTCGACCACGGGCTGCTGCGCTCGGGGGAGGCCGAGCAGGTCGAGCGGGACTTCGTGGCGGCCACCGGCGTCAAGCTGTTGGTCGTCGACGCCCAGGAACGGTTCCTCACCGCCCTTGCCGGAGTCAGTGACCCGGAGACCAAGCGCAAGACCATCGGCCGGGAGTTCATCCGGGTCTTCGAACAGGCCGCCCGCGAGGTCGTGGCACAGGCCCACGAGGCCGCCGAGCACGGCGAGGGCGAGGAGGTCCGCTTCCTCGTCCAGGGCACGCTGTACCCCGACGTGGTGGAGTCCGGCGGCGGCGAGGGCGCGGCCAACATCAAGAGCCACCACAACGTCGGCGGGCTGCCGGACGACCTGCAGTTCGAGCTGGTCGAGCCGCTGCGGACCCTGTTCAAGGACGAGGTGCGCGCGGTCGGCCGCCAGCTCGGGCTGCCGGAGGAGATCGTGGCGCGGCAGCCGTTCCCCGGGCCGGGCCTGGCGATCCGGATCATCGGCGAGGTCACCCACGACCGGCTGGAGACGTTGCGGGTCGCCGACGCGATCGTCCGCGAGGAGCTCACCGCGGCCGGGCTGGACCGGGAGATCTGGCAGTGCCCGGTGGTGCTGCTGGCCGACGTGCGGTCGGTCGGCGTGCAGGGCGACGGCCGGACCTACGGGCACCCGATCGTGTTGCGCCCGGTGTCCAGCGAGGACGCCATGACCGCCGACTGGACCCGCCTGCCGCATGACCTGCTGGCCCGGATCTCCACCCGCATCACCAACGAGGTCCCAGAGGTCAACCGGGTCGTCCTCGACGTGACCAGCAAGCCCCCGGGCACCATCGAGTGGGAGTGAAACGGACACTCGGTTAGGTGGAGTGTGGCGCTCGGGCGTGGAGCGCAGCGGAACGCCGAGTGGGAGTGAGCGCAGCGATCGACCACTCGCAATGGGTGCAGTGTGGCGCTCGGGTGTGGAGCGCAGCGGAACGCCCGAGTGGGAGTGAGCGCAGCGATCGGCTCCTACCGCGGGAAGGTCAATCCGCGGTAGGAGCTCCGCTGAACGCGGCGGCGTGATCGGCCACCCACTGGCGGAACGTCCGCGGCGGCGTCGCGAGGATGTCGGACACCGCCGTGGTGACGTATGCCGGCTGTCCGAGCGTGGCGCCCCAGGCGGTGAGCAGCATGTCCACGACCGGGGGCGGCCAGCTTCCGGCCGTCTCGGCGCGGAACTCGTCGGGTGACAGTTCCCGGAAGGTGATCGGCCGCCCCAGGACGTCCCCGATGATGCGCGCCTGCTCCGCCTGGCTCAGGGACTCGGGGCCGGTGAGCACATGGTCGCCGTCGGCGTGTCCGTCCTCGCACAGGGTCCGGGCAGCGACGGCTGCCACGTCCCGGTCGTCGACGGGGGCCGTCTCCGCCGCCCCGTAGGGCCAGCGGATCACTCCGTCACCGCGGACCGCGGCGGACCACCAGAACAGGCAGTTCGACGCGAACATCCCCGGCCGGAGGATCGTCGGCTGCAGACCGGCGTCCGTGAGGAGCCGCTCGAGGCCGGCGTGCAGCGCCGCCATCGGATTGGGCTGCTGGAAGAACGGGTGCGGCGTCCGGTGCGGCGACGAGAGGAAGACGACGCGCTGCGTGTGAGCGGCCAGGCGCTCGACCACGGCGGCCGCCGTCGTGGGCGGGGCGGTCCAGACCAGGAAGACGCTGCGGACGCCGCGCAGTGCCGCGTCGAGCGATTCGGGCACGGTGAGGTCACCGGCGACGACCTCGACCTGCGACGGCAGTGCGGCGGCCTCGGGCCGGCGGGTGAGCGCCCGGACCGGCACTCCGGCTTCGAGCAGTCGCTCGACCACACCGCGCCCGACCCGTCCGGTCGCTCCGGTGACGAGGACCGGCGACTCTCCCGCGGGGGTCATGAGGGCCTCGACATCAACTGCTGTGGGGTCACGACGTGGAGCATTCCACCTGGCCGCCGGGGAGGAGCGTCCTACCGAGGCGTAGGACGTGCGTGGCGGGCGGGAGATGGCGTCCGGCCACGTGCCCGCCAGACGCCAGGAGGGGTAGCCCGTGACGAATCCTCCGCCACGGGCCACCCTGTGCCGAGAACTCAGATCCTGATCCGGACGACCGACCCGTTCCCGGTCGGTTCACCCTTCAGGTAGTCGGGAGACAGCGACGAGGCGTACAGCGAGTCTCCATCGAATTCCACCGCCGCCACGTTCGGCAGTCGCACCAACGGCTTCGCCTTCGAGACCTTCGATCTCGACCTGTTCGGTGTGGCCACCGAGATCTGCCCGGAGAACAACTCGGCGATGTAGATCCGGCCGTTGGGGCCGAGCGCAAGGTTCACCGCACCGCCGAGCCCGGTGATGATCTGGTCGGTGTCGCCCGTTACCGGATCCACCCGGTACACGCTGCCCCGCGCACCCAACTGCAGACTCTCCGGGCCACCGGGGAAGGTCGAGACGTAGAGGGCCCCGTCCGCTCCCACCTCCACGTCGGTCGGCACAGCCTCGAAGGTGTAGCGAACGCCCACAAGGCAATCGGGCAGGCCGAGCGCTTCGGCGTCGTGCCGGGTGATGACATAGGGCTGGCCGGGCAGGACGGCGACCAGTTCGATGTTCCCGGACTGGTCGATCCGGAGCAGGTCGTTGGCTGCGGAATCCACCACATACCAGTCGTTGTGGGTTCCGGCCGCCACCGCGTACGGGTGAGCCTTGACGACGCCGTAGTAGCCGGCCGGCCGGGGGCTCGGCAGTGGGAGCTTGGCCACCGCGTCACGGACGCAGGGGTCGGAGGTGTGTACCCCGTAGAACAGGCTGCCGTCAGGGTTCTTTTCCTGCTCGAAACGAGACACATCGGCCACCACAGGGGAAGAGCCCCGGCGCCGGATCGTCACCGTCCCCTGGCCGGTGCGGCGATCGGTCGCGGCGTAGGCCAGGACGAAGTCGTCAGGTTTGAAATCCACGCCGGCGATCTCTCCCGGGTGAGGGCCGACGGCCAGTGGCGTGGGATATCCGAGCCTGGTCAAGGTCGAGCGAGCGATGTCACCCACGTACACCTTGCCCTCGTGGGCGGCGATCTGCACCGGTGCGACCACATCCGTCGTGATTACCCGGACCTCCGGGGAAGCACCTGGGCTCCCTGACTCCGTCGTGGCGGCGCCGGCCGGGGCAAGTGGCGAAGCCAGCATCATCGCGGCAGTGGCCAGAGCCAAGGCAATCGTGGGGCTGTGCATCCGTCCCATGAACCGAACCTCCCAGATGCAGGCGAGACAGGACTCTCCCGTCCCGGCATGGGCAGATTCTCGATGAAATACCTCTTTTGTTCCACATCGGGAAATAGATGGAATTTCTCACATTCGCACCTTCGGCCTGGCGGAACGTCCCTGCGGCGCCGAAACGGTTCGTAAGGCGAAGCCAAAGAACCGTCCGCAGGGACTTTCGACGCCGCCCGTCCTGGCGCCGCGCTCCCACGATGGGTGTCGCGCCCCCGGTGACGCGGGGGCCGCCAGGGCAGCGTCCGACCGAAGAAGGTGTGCCAGATGCGCGCCGTCCCCCACCTCCACCTCCCGCATCGCCCCCGTTCCGCCCCTGACACCGAGCGGGTCCCCGCCGATTCCGTAGCCGCCCCCGGCGGCACCGCCACGGGGTCCGCCGGCAGCACTGCCGGGGCCGGAACCCCTTCCGCCCCAGGGGATCTCGTCCCGGCGAACCTGATCCGGCTGCTCGTCCCGATCGTCGTGGGCCTGGCGATCTGGTTCGTGCCCGCGCCGCACGGGCTCAAGCCCGCCGCCATCCACCTGCTGGCGATCTTCGTGGCGACGATCGTCGGGATCATCGTGAAGCCGCTGCCGATGGGCGCGGTGGCGCTGATCGGGATCATGGCCACCGCCCTGACGAACACCCTGACCCCGGACAAGGCGTTGTCCGGCTTCTCCAACGGCACGATCTGGCTGATCGTCATCGCGTTCTTCATCGCCCGCGGCTTCATCAAGACCGGTCTGGGGCAACGGATCGCGTACTTCTTCGTCAGCCGCCTCGGCAGGCGGACGCTCGGCCTGTCCTACGGGCTGGTCGCCACTGACCTGGTGATGGCCCCGGCCATCCCGAGCAACACGGCCCGCGCCGGTGGCGTGATCTACCCGATCCTGCGGTCGCTGTCCTCGACCTACGGCAGCGAGCCGAACTCGCCGTCCTCGCGTAAGGTCGGCTCCTTCCTCACCGCGGTCTCCTTCCACGCCAACGCGGTGACCAGTGCCATGTTCATTACCGCGATGGCCGCCAACCCGCTGGCCGTCGCGCTGGCCAAGTCGCAGCACGTGGACATCTCCTGGGGGCGCTGGGCTCTGGCCGCCCTGGTCCCCGGCCTGGTCAGCCTCGCCGTGATCCCGCTGCTGCTGTACAAGATCTACCCGCCGGAACTGAAGGCCACCCCGCAGGCGGCGGACGAGGCCCGGCAGCGGCTGGCCGAGATGGGTCCGATGACGGCGGCCGAGAAGGTCATGCTCGGTGCCTTCGGCGCACTGCTCCTGCTGTGGACCCTCGGCGACCAGTGGCTCGGGATCAACAGCACCGTCGCCGCCCTGGTCGGTCTGGCCATCCTGCTCGTGGCGGGCGTGCTCACCTGGGACGACATCAAGCAGGAACAGGGCGCCTGGGACACCCTGATCTGGTTCGCCGCGCTGGTCATGATGGCGACCCAGCTCAACGCCCTCGGGCTGATCCCCTGGGCCAGCAAGCAGATGAGCAGCCTGGTCCACGGCTGGGGCTGGGTGGCGGCGTTCATCGTGCTGAGCGTCGCGTACTTCTACGCCCACTACTTCTTCGCCAGCAACACCGCCCACGTCAGCGCGATGTACGCCGCGTTCCTCGGCACCGCTGTCGTGGCCGGGGCGCCGCCGTTGCTGGCCGCGCTGGTCCTCGGCTTCGTCAGCAGCCTGTTCGGCAGCCTCACCCACTACGCCTGCGGCCCGGCGCCGGTGCTGTTCGGGGGCGGCTACGTGGGCCTCGGGGCGTGGTGGCGGCTGGGGGCCGTGGTCAGCGTCGCGAACATCGTGATCTGGATGGCCGTCGGCGGCGCCTGGATGAAACTGCTGGGCATCTGGTGATCCACACCGCGAGGTGACCCCTGTCTCGTGGTGGCCCCGGGGGAGCCTTCGTGCTCCGGGGGAGTCCGCCCGGTCCGGCAGCTCAGCCGGACCGGGCGGACTGCCGTCCGGAGGCGTCCACGGTCACCGGATCGGCTGCCGTCCCGGCCCGGATCACCTCGACCAGGTGCTCCTGCGGGCCGACCTGCGCGCCCTCCCAGACCACGCACCGGTCCACGGTGCCGAGCAGTCGGGCGCCCGCACCGACCACGCTGCGGCCGCCACCGGCGTGCAGGTTGGCCAGCAGGTAGTCCCGGGCAGTCCCGCAGTCGACGGCCACCTCGCCCGCACCGGCCTCGGCCAGCGTGACCAGCTCCAGCCCGCCCCGGCCCGCCTGCGCCCGCCACAGCACCTCGTACAACCCCGACGGGGTGGCCTCCAGCCCGCGGACCGCCCGCCACGGCAGCAGGCAGGCACCGACGTAGCGCAGCCCCGGCAGCAGTTGCGGGAAGTCCCCCGGCCCGGGCACCGGCAGGCAGAGCAGCCGGGAACGGTGGCCGTCCCAGCCGTCGGCGAACCGGCCCAACCCGCCGGGCAGGTAGAGGTCGGCGTTCGTGACCAGCACGTCGCGCCCGTCGATCCAAGCCCGCAGGGCCGCCAGCGCACCCGCCGTACCCAGTGCCTCCGGTCGTTCCCTCGACACGGTGGCCCGGCCGGTCAGGTGGGCGGCGATCCGGTCGGCGTCGTGGTGGGCGTTGACGGCCAGCCTGTCCGGGCCGCAGCCGATCACGGTCGCCAGCCGGCCGAGGGCGAGATCGGCCAGTGGCACCCCGCCGACCGGGCACAACGCCTTGGGCCGCAGGGAGGTCAGCGGCTGCAGCCGGGTGCCGGCCCCCGCGGCGAGGACCACCCCGGCCAACTCCGGATGCGGCGGAATCCCTTGTGCAGCGGGGGACAGTGCGGTGCTGGGCGGATACTCGGTCACGCCGTCGGTCCGCCGCCCGGACGGCCCGGCCCTGCCATGCCCGGCGGGCGGTGACCGGTCAGCAGGCGGCCGGTCCTCGCGCCGGGCCGACGGACCCGGGCGAACTCGGCGAAGGCGTTGCCGGTCGAGTAGTCCACGGACCCGGCGCGTGCGGGGGTCAGCCAGGCCGCGCGGACCGCCTCGCTGGACACCCGCACCCGCGGCTCATGGTCCACCGGCACATGGAAGATCACGTCCACCCACCGCGAGCGCGGATCCACGACGGCGGCGATCGGCGCGCCGACCTCGATCCGCAGCCCGGTCTCCTCCAGGACCTCGCGCTGCACCGCCTGCTCGGCGGACTCCCCGCGGTTGACCAGCCCGCCCGGCAGGGTCCAGCCCCGGCGGTGGTGCTGGCGCAGCAGGAGCAGCCGTCCCTCGTGCTCGATCAGGCAGAGAGCGCCGACCGTGAAACTCGGCGTGAGACTCCTCACCAGCCGGACCCGGACGTCACGGGGGAGCCGCCGGAACGCCTTCAGCGCCCACCGGTGCACTCGCCTCCGCAGACCCGCCAGGCTCACCGGTTCCGTCCCTCCCATCGACGCAGCGTAGACGAGACGACGCTTCCCGCCTGAACCCCTTCGCCTTCCCCGCGAAACCTCGGCCACCCCGGGCCTTTCGTCCCGGGCAAGGGTCATTCCCCGGCACTTACGGTCATCCCGTGCGTCGGGCTCCTCAACGGGAGCACCGGCCGAAAGGCGGCCCGAGGTGGACCGGGCCGAAGGGGACGGGGAAGGCAACTTCCCCGTCCCTCGCCTTTTGCCCCTGTTCTGGTTCTCCGGCGGACGGGTGGGGATGCGGCTGCGGGTCACCGGGTTCACGGCCGATGGCGGGTGGGACCGGAGTTCGGCAGTCCCGCGGCGTTCGGTGCCGATCATGGGGTTCCTTGCCGATCATGGGGTTCGGTGCCCGGTCGTGGGTAGCCGCGGGGATCGTGATCGCGACCGTCCGACCCCGCCGCTACCGTCGCGTCGTGCCTTCCTCGAGCCTGCGAGCCGTCCAGCTCGTCACCGCCCACGTCCTGCTGCGGGACGGTGACGGGGCGGCCTTTCTCGTTCCGGATCGCGCCGACGGCAGCTGGTCCCTGCCCGGCGCGCCGATCGGGCACGGTCAGTCCCCGGCCGGTGTGGCCGCCGCCGTGCTCGCCGCCGTCGCCGGACCGCCCGCCCCGGCGGTCGGGGCCACTCTGGGCCGAGTCGCGCTGGGCCGGGTCCGGGAGATCCACTCCGACGTGACCGACCGCCCCGCCGACGGTGTGTCCGTGCACACCCTGCACATCGTCTACGACGCCCACCACAACTCCGCCGCGCAACCGGACGGTCCGGCGGCGGACGAGACCGTCCCGCCGTCCGGCCGGGTCCGGCTCGAGGGTGACCCGGCCCGGCTCGACGGTGACCTGGTCGTGCCGGACGGCGGTCCGGTTCCGCTGCACGGCGCGGTGCCGGTGCTCCGGCCGCAGGAGCTTCCCCTGGCCAGGTTCACCGCCCAGGTACTCGGGCTGCCGACGGTCCCGGCCGCACCGGTGCCGGCCCGTGCCGTACAGCGGGACCGGCAGGGCGATCCGCCGAAGGTCCAGCGAGCCGGGGTGTACGCGATGATCGTGGATGCAGGCTGGCTGCTGGTGACCCGGTACGTGCACACCGGTACCTGGTCCCTCCCGGGCGGCGGGATCGACCATGGTGAGGCCCCGCTGGAGGCCCTGTCCCGGGAGGTCCGGGAGGAGACCGGGCTGCAGGTCCGGAATCCGCGGCTGGCCGATGTCGGCCACATCCGGTTCACCGCCCACTCCCCGCAGGGAGAACTGGAGGACTTCCACGGGCTGCAGCTCGTCTACCGGGCCGAGGTCCAGTCCGGCGCCCGGCCGCGGGTGGTCGAGATCGGCGGAACCACCGACGAGGTCGCCTGGGTCGGGCTCAACGCCCTCGACGGGCTGTCCGCGACCCGGCTGCTGCGCCGGGTGGTCGACGAGGTGCTGCCCGGTCACCGCTGACCCGACAGGCCACGCCCGCACCGTCACCCGTCCAGCCGATCGGGGCCACCGCCCCCACGGGTCGACAAACCGGCGATGGGCGCCGGGGCGGACGAGGGGTGGGGACCGTGAGGCTGGGGCCGGGACGGACCCACCGGCTGCGCAGCGTCCTCGGCGTGTTGTCCCTGTTCGTGCTCGGGACGGCCGGCACCGGCGCGGCCGCTCCCGCCGTCTCGGCGATGAGCGGGCTGCGGGCCTCGGCCCAGGTCCGGCCCGGCCCGGCGATCACCGGACCGGGATCGGGCTACCAGCTGTCCACCGAGCGGATGCCCGACGGGCGCACCGTCACCCTGCGCTGGAACCCCTGCCAGACCATCACGTACAAGGCCAACGTGGCTGCGCTGCCGGGGTCCCTGCGGCCTGTGGTGCTGGGCGAGATCCGGGCCGCGGTCGCGCGGCTGGCGAAGGCGTCGGGGCTGCGGCTGGACTACCGCGGCCCCACCTCCGAGGTGCCCCGGTCGACCACCCTGGACCAGCAGTCCGCGGAGATCGTCGTGGCCGTGACCACCCCGCAGCGGACCGACTTCCCGATCGGCGGCCAGACCCTCGGCTACGGCGGCCGGTCCTGGTACTGGTGGTGGCACGACGCCGGGTTCGGGACGAGCTACGGCGCGGCTATCACGCGCGGATTCGTGGTGCTCGACGCGACCGGGGTGCGCGAGTTGCGGGCCGGGTTCGGTCCCGGGGTGGACCGGGGGAATCTCCTGCTGCACGAGCTCGGGCACGCGGTCGGGCTGGACCACGCCGGTTCGACGACGGCGCTCATGCACTCCGAGCTGACCGACACCGCGCCGGACGGCTACAGCTCCGGGGACCGGGCGGGACTGGCCAGGGTGGGCCGGAATGCGGGCTGCATCGACATCCCGGTCCAGCTGCCCGCCCCCGACCTGAAGTGACGGTCGGCCGAGGCGCCGCCGCTCGGTGCCGCCCGGGAGTCCCGCGGAACCGGCGGCCGGGAATCCGAACCGGTGGCCGAAAACCCGATGGACGGCCCCCCGCCCCGGCCTAGCGTCGGCTCGGCCCGTGATGCGCGACCGAGGTGGGGTGCTTCTGATGACGGTTCTGACGAGGGCGGCCGGACAGGTTCCGATGCCGCCGACCCCGACGACCAGGACCTCATCGAAGACAAGGAACCCCACGAGTGGATATCCCACGTAGTTTCCACATCCGCGAGAGCGCTCACCGCATCCACAACCCCTTCACCCCCGGCAAGCTGGCCACCCTGGGACAGGCACTGGGTCTCGTCGCGGGCACCCGGGTGCTCGACCTGGCCAGCGGATCGGGCGAGATGTTGTGCACCTGGGCCCGCGATCACGGGATCACCGGTACCGGGGTGGACCTCAGCACGCTGTTCACCGAGCAGGCCCGGGCCCGCGGCGTCGAACTGGGCGTCACCGACCGGGTGACGTTCCTCCACGACGACGCGTCCGGCTATGTGGCCGACCCTCCCGTCGACGTGGCCGCCTGCATCGGCGCCACCTGGATCGGCGGGGGCGTCGCCGGCACTGTGGAACTGCTGCAGCGCAGTCTGCGCCCGGGCGGCATCATGCTGATCGGCGAGCCCTACTGGCGCCGGGAACCCCCGGACCAGGCCACCGTCGAGGCATGTGAGGCCCGGGACCGCGACGACTTCCTGCCCCTGGACGGGCTGATCGAGCGGTTCTCGGAACTCGGCTACGACCTCGTCGAGATGGTGCTTGCCGATCAGGACAGCTGGGACCGGTACCGGGCCGCGCAGTGGCTCACCATCCGGCGATGGCTGGACCTGCATCCCGACGACGAGTTGGCCGGCCAGTTCCGGGACGAGCTGTCCACGGCCCCGATCCAGTACGCCCGGTACGAGCGGGAACACCTGGGCTGGGGAGTCTTCGCACTGATGCAGCGCCGAGGTTGAGGTTGATGCAGTGCTGAGGCGCCGGCCGGGTGGGCGGCGGGGCCGGAGGATCTCCGCCCGCGGCTCGCCCGGTCGGCGGCGGCCGGTTCGAGGGCGGTGGCCGGCACTTTCCGTGCCGGCCACCGCCCTCGTCATCCCTTGCCATGTCGTTGTCCGCTGCTACCTCGGGCGCCGGGGACCGCTCAGGCGCCGGGACCGCCCCGGGCCTCCCTGACCGCTGCCGCCAGCCCGCCGGCCACCAGCAGAGCACCCGCCCCGATCAGTACCGCCACCGTGACCGCAGTGCCGTCCACCCGGATCGACGACAGCAGGGTGATCAGCGTGCTCGTGCTGATCGCCAGCAGGATCAGCCCGAACACCACGGTCCGGACCCGGATCCCGCGCCGGACCTTGCCGGTCGGTGCCGACCCGGTGACCGCTGCCGTAGCAGGCGCCGTAGCAGGCCCGGTGACGGATGCCGTTCCTGTGGCAGGCGCCGTGGCCGGTGCCGGAACCGACCCGGTGGCCGGTGCTGGTGCCGCTCCCATGGCCGATACCGGTGCCGCTGCCGTTCCCGGGTAGGGCAGCCGTGCGGTGACCAGGAACGGGTCGCCGCTCTGCCCGCCGCTCTGCCCGCCGCTCTGCACGGTCCGCTCGGAGGGCTCGGTGCCGTCCGCCGGACTCTCGTCGTGGGGTCGCTGCCCGCCGTACTCGTTCACTGGGTCACCACCTGGGACTGTCCCTGCGGCTCGACCTCGACGCTGCCGAGGCCGACATTCGCGTGTACCACCACGAGCGGGCTGCCCCCACCGCTGGTGATCACCCGGTCCACTCCGGCACCACCGGCGTTGCCGGAGGCGGAGGTCCGGACGTGGTTGACGCCGTCGGTGATGTTGCCGGCTCCGACCGAGGCGACCACCTCGACGGCGGTCCCGGACGGCACCACGACCTGGAGTCGTCCGACCCCGACATCGACCCGGATGTTCACGGGGTCGCCGGCCGAACGCCCGGCCACCAGTTGCGGGTCGGTCAGGTCGAGGATGCCGTCGCCGATCCCGAGGTTGTACCCGGGCCCGATCTCGGTGGCGGACGCCGGACGCCAGGTCTGGTGGCCCAGCGGCGAGGCGGCTCCGTGCCCGGCGGCCGCGCCGACGCTGACCAGCGCGAGGATGATCGCGATCGGGGCCAGCCCGCCGGAACGCCGGCCGAGCAGCCCGGCCAGCACGACGCCGAGCGCCACGATCCCCAGCGCCACCGCCGGTGCCACCAGGGCGGCATGGGCGGGCAGCGGGTGGACGAGGTGGTCCCACAGCACCGTCACCGCCGCACCGACCATGGCCAGCCCGACCACGGACAGGGTGAGGGCGTGCGAGGGGGCGTGCAGGTTCAGCCGGGGCGGCGGGGCCAGCGGGGTGCCCGCCGGGCCTGCCGGGCCGGGGTGGCCGCCCGCCGGGCCGTGCGGCTGACCCGCGGGCGGCGTCCG
>DASTGO010000304.1:0-4137 GCA_035719045.1 Kineosporiaceae bacterium
CCGTTTTACGGGCGCGATGTGCCACCGTGCCCGTGCCCGAGCCCGGGCCCGTGTCGCCGGGCTTCGGACGGTCCGGTGGAGACTGGGCCCATGGGCGAGCCGACGGGACCCGATCCGCGTGAGGTGGCGGCCGCCCTGCTCGCGGCGGGGGCCGGGGAGGTGGACGCCGGGATCCGGCGCCGGGTGGAGTACTCCTCGGACGCCTCGCTGTACCGGGTGCTGCCCGCGGCGGTCGTGTTCCCGCGATCGGCCGAACAGGTGCAGGCCGCCCTGGACGCCTGCCGGACCCTCGGCGTCCCGCTGACCGCCCGCGGTGCCGGGACCTCGATCGCCGGCAATGCGGTCGGCCCCGGCGTGGTCCTCGACTTCTCCCGGCACCTGAACCGGATCCGGTCGGTGGACGCCGAAGCGGGCACTGCCGTCGTCGACCCCGGTGTCGTCCTGGACGACCTGCAGCGGGCGGCCGCCCCGCACCGGCTGCGCTTCGGCCCGGACCCGTCGACCCACAGCCGGGCCACCCTCGGCGGGATGATCGGCAACAACGCCTGCGGGTCCCGGGCACTGGGCTACGGCCGGACCGCGGACAACCTGATCGCCCTCGACGTGCTGGCCGGCAACGGGGAACGCCTGACCGCCACCCGCTCCCCCGGCCCGCGGCTCCCGCCCGAACCGCCCACCGACCGACTGACCGCCACCCGCTCCCCCGGCACCTCGCCCCCCGGTCTGCCGGCCTCGGCGACGCTGCGGGCTCTCGACCAGGTCGTCCGGTCCCGGATGGACGTGATCCGGACCGAGCTCGGCCGCTTCCCCCGGCAGGTGTCCGGGTACTCGCTGGAGCATCTGCTGCCCGAGCGCGGGTTCGACGTCGCAGCCGCGCTGGCCGGCACGGAGGGCACCTGCGCGGTCCTGCTCGGGGCGACCGTTCGGCTGGTGCGCACCCCGGCCCGGACCCTGCTGCTGGTTCTCGGCTACCCGGACATGGCGCAGGCGGCCGACGCCGTCCCCGCGCTGCTCCCGCACCGGCCGGTCGCGGTGGAGGGCCTGGACGCCCGGATCGTCGACGTGGTGCGGACCCGGCACGGCGCGTCCGCGGTCCCGCAACTGCCCCGCGGATCCGGCTGGCTGTTCGTCGAACTGGCCGGGGACGATCCGGGTGAGCTGGCGGACCGGGCGGCCGGGGTCACCGCCGACGCCGGCGCGCTCGCGGCCCGCACGGTCCCTGACTCCGGGGAGGCCGCCGCGCTGTGGCGGATCCGGGAGGACGGCGCCGGGCTGGTCGCCCGAGCCCACCCGGACCGTCCCGTCCATGCCGGCTGGGAGGACGCCGCCGTCCCGCCGGACCGGCTGGGCGCCTACCTGCGGGAGTTCGACGCGCTGCTGGCCGGTCACGGGCTGAGCGGGGTGCCGTACGGGCACTTCGGCGACGGCTGCGTCCACGTGCGGATCGACTTCCCGCTCGGGCGCCCCGGCGGGACCGCCGTGTTCACCGACTTCCTCGCCGACGCCACCCGCCTGGTCGCCCGGCACGGCGGCTCGGTGTCCGGGGAGCACGGTGACGGCCGGGCCCGCAGCGCGCTGCTGCCGCTGATGTACTCCCCCGCCGCGCTGGAGGCGTTCGCCGCGGTCAAGGCCGTGTTCGACCCGGACCGGCTGCTCAACCCCGGAGTCCTGGTCGACCCCGCCCCGGTGGACGCCGACCTGCGCGCCCCGGCGGCCCGGCCGCTGCGCGACCTCGCACTGCCCTACCCGCAGGACGGCGGGGACCTGTCGGCGGCGGTCCACCGCTGCACCGGGGTGGCCCGCTGCCGGGACGCCGCCGCGGCGGCGGGTTCGGTGATGTGTCCCTCCTACCGGGCCACCGGCGACGAGAAGGACTCCACCCGGGCGCGGTCGCGCGTGCTGCAGGAACTGGCCCGGGGCAGCCTGCCCGGCGGCTGGCGCTCCCCGGCGCTGCGGCAGTCCCTCGACCTGTGCCTGTCCTGCAAGGGCTGCGCGATCGACTGCCCGACCGGCATCGACGTCGCCTCCTACCGGACGGAGTGGCTGTACCAGGCGTACCGGCACCGGCCCCGCCCCCCGGCGCACTACGTGCTGGGCAGCCTGCCGCGCTGGGTCCGGGCGGCGTCCCGGCTGCCGGGCGTGGCGAACCGGGCGATGACGGCGCCGGGCCTGTCCGGCCTGGGCAAGCGGCTGGCCGGGGTGGATCCCCGCCGCGACCTGCCGGCCCTGGCCCCGCGCACGTTCCGGGACTGGTTCGCCGCGCGCACGGCCGCCACCGCCACTTCGACCGCCGCCGCACCGACAGCCGCCGCCGGGACGGCCGGGGATCCGGTGCTGCTGTGGGTGGACACGTTCACCGACCACTTCAGCCCGCAGGTCGGGATCGCCGCGGTCCGGCTGCTGGAGTCCGCCGGGTTCACGGTCACACTGCCGCCGCCGGGCCTGTGCTGCGGGCTGACCTGGATCTCCACCGGGCGGCTGCGTACCGCACGCACGGTGCTCACCCGGACCCTGGACGCGCTCGCCCCCGGGGATCTGCCGATCGTCGGGCTGGAGCCGTCCTGCACGGCCGTGCTGCGCCGCGACGCCGAACACCTGCTGGGCCGCACCGGACCGGTCGAGGCGGTGGCCGCCCGGACCCGGACCCTGGCAGAGCTGCTGCTGGGGCGCCCCGGCTGGACCCCGCCGTCACTGGCCGGGACCGCCCTGGTCGCCCAGCCGCACTGTCACCACCACGCCGTGCTCGGCTGGGAGGCTGACCGGGAGCTGCTGACCCGGACCGGCGCCGACCTGCACGAGGTCGGCGGCTGCTGCGGGATGGCCGGCAACTTCGGCGCCGAGCGCGGGCACTTCGACATGTCCGTCGCCGTGGCCCGCACCGCCCTGCTCCCCGCCGTGGAGGGCCGTCCTGCGGCGACCGTGCTCGCCGACGGGTTCTCCTGCCGGACCCAGCTGGACCAGCTCGCCGGCCGTCCCGGGATCCACCTCGCGCAGTTGCTCGCCGCTGCGGTGGACGCCGGGACGCCCGGGGCCGGGTCACAGCTGCCCGACGGGTCACAGGTGCCAGGTGGGGATGCCCTCCAGGCGTAGCCGGACCAGCAGGTCGTGCAGGGCGCCCTCCGCCCCGGGCTGCTCCGGCAGGGGGGACTCCAGTTCGGCGATGCCCAACTCCGCCTGCAGGGTGACCACGTCGTCACCGACCTGCTCGGGCAGCCCGGCCGCCCCGAGGTGCTCGTCCTCGGCCTTGGCCTCGACCAGCTCGGCCAGGTACGCCGGCGCGCCCGGGACGGTCTCCAGCAGGGTCGGCAGGTGGGTGACCAGCTGACCGTCGCGGACCAGTTGGATGCCGGTGAGCAGGATCCGGAAGGTGGCCAGCACATGCCTGGCCTCGCCGGTCTGGCTGAACAGCTCCCACTGGGTCTGCGCGGCCGTGCGGTAGTGCTCGGCGTGCTGGCGGGTCAGGCAGAGCGACGCCAGCGCCACGAGTTCCTCGTGCACCGGTCCGGTGGTGACCACCAGCGGGGAGAGCAGCTGCTCCAGGACGTACCCGTTGTGCCGGAGCAGCAGCCGGAAGAACTTGCCCGCGTCATGGGTGACCAGGTCCAGCGGGACCTCCTCGTGCAGCCAGGTCCGCTCCACGGTCTGCGGGCCCCGGCGCAGGCCGACCACCTGGACCGCGGGCAGCAGGTGCAGCCCCCGCAGGTCGACGTCGGAGTCCCGGGACGGGTAGCCGTACAGATGTGAACCGGCCACGGACGAGAACAGCAGCGGGTACGGGTGCACCGCGGCGACCGGCTGCAACGCGCCGAGGTTGATCCGGCGGACGTCCCGGTCCGTGCACAGCGCCTGGGCGACGTCCGGCCGGGCCGGGCCGGACGAGAACCAGCCGGAGCCGGCCGCCGCCGCGACCTCCTGCGGCAGCTCGATCGGGCCGGAGGGCAGGGAGTCGACGTCGTAGGGGGTGGCCCCCTCGGGGAAGCTGCCCGCGGCCCCGGCCGGCGCCTCCGAGGAACCGCCGGGGGCGGGAACCGCCGCACCCGCCGCCACCGCGTCGTCCGCGGCTTCGCCGACACCGGCCGTCACCGCGTCGTCCGCCGCCGGAAGGGCATCCGCCGTCGGGGGGTCGTCCGCGGGCTC
>DASTGO010000305.1:0-30468 GCA_035719045.1 Kineosporiaceae bacterium
GGTGGGGTCGCTGTGGCGGTCGGTGGAGGCGGGCACCGGTGATCCGGGGGAGGTCGCGGAGACCGCCGGACGGATGGCGGTGGCGGTGCCCGCCCAGGCACCGGTACTTCAGGACGACCCAGAGCAGTTCTCCGGGGTCGATCGGACGCTGACGGCGGCGGTGGCCCGGGCGTTCATCGATCAGACCCTGGCCGCTGCGCGGGAGACGATGGGGGCGGATGCCCGGCTGGTCAGCGTGGTGGAGAGCCTGCACGCGGAGACGGTGCCGATGGTGTCCAGTCTTCGTCAGGGCAGCAGTGTGGTAGGGCTGATGCGGGAGTCCTGGGAGAACCTGCTCACCGACTTTGTGACGGGGATCGACTCCGCTGATCCCGGGGTGTGGGTCCACCTGCGCGAGCGGCTGCGCACCGGCAATCGTCAGGCGCCGGTTCCAGCCCGATCTGACGCCGGGGAGTTGTCCGGGGTGGCTGATCCCGGGCTGCTGCCCGACGACCCGAACGACTGGCCCGACCCGAATGACTGGCTGGACCTGGCCGACTGGCCCGACCCGAACGACTGGCCCGACCTGGACACCCTGCCGGCAGGCGACAACCGGCCCGAGCGGGCGGGACCTGACCCGTTGTGGCTGCGACGGCTGACCACACCTTCCTCCCCCTCGGACAGCACCGGCCTCGGGGGACTCACGCCGGCGTCGGCCTGGGGCAGCCGACGCCGGCGCAGCCGGGAGGAGGGCCATGAACCCGACCCAGGCGGCAAACGCCTTGCCCGACAACGGGAGTAGTGGTCCGGCGACGGGAGCAGCCGGCCCGACGACGGGAGTAGTGGCACGGCAGAAGCGACCGGTCAGACCGTGACGGCCGCCAGGTAGGCGTCGATCGAGGTGCTGATCCGCTTGCCGTCGCCCATCGCCAGGATCACCGTGGCCGCGCCGCGGACGATGTCCCCGCCGGCGAAGACCCCGGGCATCGAGGTCTGGCCGCTCTCGTCGGTCTCGATGTAGCCCCAACGGTTCAGCTGCAGGTCCGGGGCGGTCGAGGTGAGCAGGGGATTGGCCCGGGTGCCGATCGCCACGATGACCGTGTCGCAGGGCAGCACGTACTCCGAGCCCGCGACCGGGACCGGGCGGCGGCGGCCGGACTGGTCGGGCTCGCCGAGCTCCATCCGGCGGCACTCCAGGCCGGTCACCCAGTTGCCGTCGTCGCCGATCACCCGGACCGGCGCGGTGAGGAACTCGAAGCGCACGCCCTCCTGCTCGGCGTGGTGGACCTCCTCCGCCCGGGCCGGCAGTTCGGTGTGGGAGCGCCGGTAGACGATGACGGCCTCCTCGGCGCCCAGCCGCCGCGCCGTGCGGACCGCGTCCATCGCGACGTTGCCCCCGCCGACCACGGCCACCCGCCGGCCGTGCAGCACGGGGGTCTCGCCGCCGTCCCGCCAGGCGCCCATCAGGTTGACCCGGGTCAGGTACTCGTTGGCGGAGTAGACGCCCTTGAGGTGCTCGCCGGGCACGTCCATGAAGACCGGCAGCCCGGCCCCGACGGCGACGAACACCGCGTCGTAGTCCTTGCGCAGTTCGGGCAGGGTGAAGGTGCGGCCGATGACCGCGTTGCACTCGATCCGCACGCCCTGCGCGACCAGGCGTTCGATCTCCCGGCGGACGATCTCCTTCGGCAGCCGGAACTCCGGGATGCCGTAGACGAGCACCCCGCCCGGCTCGTGGAACGCCTCGAAGACGGTGACCGCATGCCCGCGTCGGGCCAGCTCACCGGCGGCGGTCAGCCCGGCCGGCCCGGACCCGACCACCGCCACCTTCCGCCCGGTGGGGGGCACCGGCCGCGGCGGCTCGGTGAGGTGCTCCGCGGCCCAGTCCGCCACGTACCGTTCCAGGTATCCGATGCCGACCGGCTTGCCGTCCACGCCGCGCAGGTTCTCCCCGCGCGGGCACTGCCCCTCGCACTGGGTCTCCTGCGGGCAGACCCGTCCCGTGATGCCCGGGAGGGTGTTGCAGGCCTGCAGCAGTTCCGCCGCGCCGCGCAGGTCGCCGTCCGCGACCAGTCCGACGAATCCCGGGATGTCGACGCCGACGGGGCAACCGTGCACGCAGTGCGCCTTGCGGCAGAGCAGGCAGCGCTGGGACTCGCGCAGCGCCGCGGCGGCGTCGAACCCGAGGTTGACCTCCGCGAAGGAGCGGGACCGGGGTTCGGCGTCCCGCTCGGGCATGTCCTGGCGGGCGATGAGCATCCGCTCCTTGGTCGGGATCCGCCCCAGCGGGACCTCGGCCGGCACGTTCGGGTCGGACATCTCAGGCCTCCAGGCAGGCGAGGCGGCGGGCCAGGGCGGCCTGCTCGAACTCGCGGTAGGTGGTCAGGCGGTCGGCGAGCTGGTCGAAGTCCACGGCGTGCCCGTCGAACTCGGGACCGTCCACGCAGGCGTAGCGGCTGGCGCCGTCGATGCTGACCCGGCACCCGCCGCACATCCCGGTGCCGTCCAGCATGATCGAGTTCAGGGAGACGATCGTCTCGATCCGGAACGGACGGGTGACCTCGGCGCAGGCCCGCATCATCGGCACCGGCCCCACCGCGTACACCCGGTCCACGTCACCGGCCCGGCAGGCGTCCTCCAGGGCGGTGGTGACGAAGCCCGCGCGGCCGTAGCTGCCGTCGTCGGTGCAGACCACGACGTCCCCGGCGGCCCGCAGTTCGTCCTCGAGGATCACCCATTCCCGGGACCGGCCGCCGATGATCGAGGTCACCCGGACCCCGGCGGTCGCCAGGGCTGCGGCGATCGGCCGGATCACCGCCGTCCCGACCCCGCCGCCGACGCAGACCGCGTGCCCGCTCTCCAGCAGGTCGGTGGGCCGGCCGAGCGGGCCCGCGACATCCGTGATGGCGTCGCCGGCCTCGAGATCGAGCAGGTCGTAGGTGCTCTTGCCGATCGCCTGGACGACCAGGGTGATCGTGCCGTGCTCGCGGTCGGAGTCGGTGATGGTGAGCGGGATGCGCTCGGCCCCCGGGCCCTTGCGGACGATGACGAACTGTCCCGGCCGGCGGACCTCGGCGATCCGCGGGGCGTCGACCACGAGACGGGTGACGTTCGGGGACAGTCGTACCTTCTCGCGGATCACGTTCACGCTGTGCTTCCACCTCGCCTGGTTCTGGTTCACGGTGCGGTTCACGTCTCGGTTCACATCCGACCGGAGGTCCGGCACGCGGCGGCTCCGGTCCCTCTCGTCCGGAGTCTGCCTCGCGGCATCTGCCCGGGTAAGCGCCGGAGGTCCTCGGCCGCGTGGCTCGGGGTGTGCTGGGCCGCCGGGTGCGGGCACCGGGGTGACGCGGCGCGCTGGCAGAGTGGGGGTGTGGTATCGACGCAGGCCGTGGGCGGGTACGGCGAACTGGAGGCCGCCGAGGAGTGGTTCCGGCGGCAGGGGCTGCCCTGGTTCGTGGACGCGGTCGACGACCGGGTCCGGGAACTGCTGGGCCGGCGTCGGCTGTGGGCCCTGCTGGCCGGGGTCGCCGTGGTCGCCGCGGCGGCCGGGTGGTGCGCCTGGGCGACCCTTGAGGACGCGCCGTCAGCGGGGCTGGTGGCGGTGGTGGTCGCGATCGGGCTGCTGCTGGCATATGCGGGCGGGCCGCTGCGGGTGTCGATCATGGCCCGCTGGGCGGCCCGGAGGGTGCTGGCGGAGCTGGATCTGCTGCTACCCCTGGTCAGCCGGGCGCTACCGCTGTTGCTGTTGTTCATGACCTTCCTGTTCATCAACACCGAGGTCTGGCAGGTGGCCTCCACCCTGCCCCGCAGCAGCCTGTACGCAACTGTTCTGCTGTTCTCCGTGCTCGGGGTGAGTTTCCTGCTGACGAAACTGCCCGAGGAGGTCCGCCGCGTGCAGCAGGCGGCCGCCGGGGAGGGACTGGTCCAGGCCTGCCGGGGGACGCCCGTCGAGCAGGTGGCCCGGACCCTCGCCGACGCCAGGGCCGGTGTGCCCGCCCCGGACGGTGACGAGCCGCTCAGCCCGACCCAGCGGGCCAACCTGCTGCTGGTCCTGTTGGTGACCCAGGCGTTCCAGGTGCTCTTCCTCGCGCTGGCCGTGTTCGTGTTCTTCGTCTGTTTCGGGCTGCTGGCGATCACCCCGGCGGTGATCCGGGCCTGGATCGGTCACCCGCCGACCGCGATCCGGTGGGACTGGGGCATCGTCCAACTGCACCTGCCCGTGAGCAGTGAGCTGTACCAGGTGTCGGTGTTCCTGTCCGCGTTCGCGGGCCTCTACTTCACCGTCTATGCGGTCAGCGACGCCGGCTACCGGGAGCAGTTCTTCGGAGAGCTGTCCCATGGGCTGGAGCAGGCGCTCGGTGTCCGCGAGGTGTACCGGACCCTGGCCCGGGACGGGTCCTCGGCGCGGGAATGACCGGCAGACGCGGGAATGACCGTCAGGCGCGGGAGGCCAGCCGTTGTCGCAGCAGGGCCACCAGCCGGCCGAGGTTGAGCGTCCACCCCACCCCGAAGGGCTGCGGGGTGAACAGGTGACCGTCCTCCGGTGCCCACATCCGGTCCCGGAACCGCTGCGCGGTCGGCCTGCGCAGGTCGTAGGGGACGAAACCGAGCGTGCCGTTCCAGGTCCGCTCCGGCGCCGGCGTGCGCAGTTCCTTGACCACGGCCGCGATCAGGAATCCCAGTCCGATCAGGCGGAGCAGGCCCCCCAGTCCCGGCTGCTTCGCCTGCCTCTTCTCACGCGACATCCCGGCCTCCCCAGACCCCACGGCTCCTGCCGAGGGCAGCCTAGTCCGGATGGTGCTCGTTGCCCCGGTCGACATGGACCGGCGGCCCGCTCCGCGGCCGCGCGGGTAGCGTGAGCCCGGTCGGCCAAGGACGGCATCCCGGAGGGAAACGAATATGGCGAGCGGCGTGACCCGGGTCCTTCCCAGCCAGGATGCGGCGGACCTGGTCGGGCTGGCCCGGGAGCTGGCCCGCCGGGAGCTGGCGCCCCGGGCCGCAGAGGCCGAGCGCGAGGAGCGGTTCCCCCGGGAGGTGTTCCGCCTGCTCGGCCGGGCCGGGCTGCTCGGGCTGCCGTATCCGGAGGAGTTCGGCGGTGGCGGGCAGCCGATGGAGGTGTACGTCCAGGTCCTGGAGGAACTGGCCTCCGCGTGGGCGAGTGTGGCGGTCGGGGTCTCGGTGCACACGCTGTCGTGTTTCGGGGTGGCCCGGTACGGCACGCCGCAGCAGCAGGCCCGCTGGTTGCCGGACATGCTCGCCGGGGAGCTGCTGGGGGCGTACTGCCTGTCCGAGTCGCAGGCCGGGTCGGACCCGGCGGCGATGACCACCCGTGCCGTGCACGACGGCGACGGCTACGTGCTGGACGGGGCCAAGGCGTGGGTGACCCACGGCGGGCAGGCGGACTACTACCAGGTGATGGCACGGACCTCGGCCGAGCGGAGCGGGATCTCCTGCTTCCTGGTCCCCGCGGAGGCTGCTGGCCTGACCGCCGACCGGCCGGAGCGGAAGATGGGCCTCACCGGGTCCACCACGGCGGGGATGCGCTTCGACGGCGTGCGGGTGGAGGCCGGCCGGCGGCTGGGGGCCGAGGGGGAGGGCCTGCGGATCGCGCTGGCGGGACTGGACTCCGGGCGGCTCGGGATCGCGGCCTGCGCGGTCGGCCTGGCGCAGGCGGCGCTGGACGAGGCCTGCGCCTACGCCCGGCAGCGCAACGCCTTCGGCAGGCCGATCATCGAGCATCAGGGGCTGGCGTTCCTGCTGGCCGACCTGGCGGCGGCGGTGGCGGCGGCCCGGGCCACCCTGCACGCCGCGGCGCGGACCTATGACCAGGGCCTGCCGGTGACCACCGCGGCGTCGATCGCGAAGCTGGTCGCGACGGACAGCGCGATGCGGGTGACCACCGAGGCGGTGCAGGTGCTCGGCGGCGCGGGCTACACGCAGGACTTCCCGGTGGAGCGGTACCTGCGTGAGGCGAAGGTGATGCAGATCTTCGAGGGCACGAACCAGATCCAGCGGGTGGTCATCTCCCGCGGACTGCGCGGCGGTGACGACGGCGCCCTGCACGTCGCCGAACCCACGGCTCTGTAGGGAGTTGCGCGCGGCGTCCGGCCCGTCCCAGGACCGGCGTGGGGTCGCCCAGCCCGATCACCACGGCAGCCCGGTCACCACATCAGCACCAGCGACGCCGCCATCCCGGACGCCATCACCCCGGCGACGACACCGTCCCCCACCCCCAGTCGACGGGAACGCCCCGGTTCCCGGTGCCAGGTCCGGGCCGCCACCGTGACCAGCAGGCAGGTCACGGCCAGCAGGAGGGCGGTGACGGCGACGGTCACGCCGTGCGCCCATACCGGCTGGTCGAGGTGGTTCATCGGCATCGCCGCGGCATCCGCCGACCCCATCGGGTCGCCGGACATGGTGTGTCCGGGCATCGGGTCGCCGGGCATGGTGTGGCCGGACATCCCGGCCGCCCCCGTCTGGTCCGTCGTCATCCCCGCGCCGGCCGACCCGGTCCCCCCGGACGGTGCGGTGCCGGTCATGGCGGACATCAGGGCGGCCATCCAGACCATCGCGAACATCATCCCCGCATGGGCCAGCAGCAGTCCCCGGCCGGGGTTCGGTCCCGGCGCGGAGGCGTCGGCCGGCCGCGCGGTCGTGAAGGCGAGGCCCAGGTGCCACAGTCCTGCCACGGCGAACACGCCGAGCAGCAGGACGCCCGCCGTCCCGGAAGGCCAGGCCCACGGCATGACCGCCATCGCCGAGCACATCAGGACATGGCTGCCATGGCTGAGCCGGACCCGCCACGGACCGTGTCCCGCGGCGCGCAGCACGCTGTAGGCACCCGTGGCGACGAATACGGCGGTCAGCAGCCACCAGGCCGGGGTCTCCCGCATCATGACCGGAACCTACGACGGCGGGAGCGCCAGGTGGTGGCGGATCGCCGAGCGCCGCCGACTCCGTCCTCGACGACCCGCCGGACAACGGACACCGTCCTCGGGCGGACACCCGATCCGGGCGGGACCGGCGCAACGACCGATCGGCCCGGTCCGCGGACTACGCTCGACGGCGTCCGGGGGGACGAAGACCGCGCCGGCGGTCGCGGCGAACCCCGGCGCGACGGCGACCGACGGGCCCGGGCGTGGGCCGCCCCCGACCGTCCGGCCGGGAGACGTCGGCGGGATCGACGGACGGGCGTGGGCGATGACCGGCCAGCGGGATGCCGTTGCGGTGTCAGGGGTGGGGCGCACGGTGGTGACCGGGGTCGGGGTCGGGGTCGGGGGCGGGCCGACGGCCGGGGCCGCGATCGCGGCCGTCCTCGTGGCCACCGGCGTCACCGCGGCCGCCGTGGTCACCGCCCTGGCGATGGGCGAGTCGGGCTACGCCCTTCCCGGGGCCGGCTTCCCGGCGGTGACTGCCTGTCCCGGGGCGCTCGCGGCCTGCGGCGAGGCGGTGGCCCGTGCGGTGGTGGTGCTGGCGTCGACCGTCTGCCTGGGCGGTCTGGTGACCGTGGTGCTGCTGCGGGCGCAACGGCTCCAGGGACGGTTGAGGGTGCGGTCCGGCGGGGTGTCGCTGGTGGTGCCGGTGGCGGCCGCACTGTGGGCCGCCGGTGCCGGGGCACTGCTCTGGCTGGACGCCACCGTCGGCGGGGCGCCCGAGCCTGCGGCGGGTGGTCCGGGCGCCGGGACCGCGCCGATCGAGCCCGGTCCGGCCGGTGCCTGGCCGGTGGTCCTGATCTGCGCGGGCCTGATCCTGGTCACCACCCTGTCCGGGCGGTCGTGGCCGGGCTGGACGCTCCTGCTGCCGGTCGCCGCCGTCGGCGTCGTCGCCCCGCTGATGGTGGGACAGGTGCTGATCGGGCCGGACCACGACTTCGCCGGGGACGCCACCGCCGTGGGGGCGCCGGTCGCCGCAGCCTGGTTCGGGGTCACCGGTGTCCTGCTGCTGTCCCCGCCGGGCGCCGGCGAGGGTGAGGAGGAGTTGCGCCGGTACCTGCGGCTGGCCCGCGGCTGCTGGCCGGTGGTGCTGGGTTCGCTGCTCGTGGTGGCCGCGGTCGAGACCGCTGGGACGGGTCCGGTGGCGAGCACCACGGGCCGGCTGTGCGCGGTCCAGGTCGGGCTGCTGCTCGCGTTCGGCCTGCTGCTGGTGCGGGGTCTGCGGTCCGGCACCGGTGCCGGGGAGCCGGGCCGCGGTGGGGATCCCGCCCGGACCCGTCTGCCGGCGGTCTCGGCGCTGCTGGCGGGCGGCTACCTTGCGGTGGACCTGGCCCGGCTGTGGGTGCCCCCGCCCTCCTACGGCGCGCCCACCTCCGTCGCCCAGACCTTCCTCGGCTACGACCTCCGGGAGGCCCCCGGCCTGTCCGAGCTCGCGCTGCACTGGCGGCCGAACCTGCTGTTCTGCACGCTCGCGGCGGGGAGCGTGACCGGCTACCTGGTCGGCGTCCGGCTCCTGGCCCGCCGCGGCGACCGGTGGCCGGTCGGGCGCACGATCGCCTGGCTGCTCGGCTGGGCGCTCGTGGTCACCACCACCTCGTCCGGGGTGGGCCGGTTCTCCGGCGCGATGTTCAGCGCCCACATGGCCCTGCACATGACGCTCAACATGGTCGCGCCGCTGTTCCTGGTGCTCGGGGGCCCGGTGACCCTGGTGCTGCGGGCGGTGCGGGCCAGGCCCCGAGACCAGACACCGGGGCTGCGGGAGTGGACGGTCGCCCTGCGCCGGTCCGCCTTCGTGCGCCTGGTCTGCCATCCGGTGCATGCCCTGGTGGCGTTCGCGGCCACCTCGTACCTGCTCTACTCCAGCGGCGTGTTCGAGCAGGCCAGCCGGTACCACTGGGGCCACATCGCGATGAACCTCGCCTACCTCGGGATCGGCTACCTGTTCTTCAGCCTGGTGATCGGGGTGGACCAGCCGCCACGCCCGCTGCCGTACATGGCGCGCTTCGGCCTGCTGATGGTGGCGATGCCGTTCCACGCCTTCTTCGGCGTGGTGGTGATGACGACCCGCGGGGTGATCGCCCGTGGCTTCTACGAAACCCTCGGCACGCAGCTGTCCTGGATCACCGACCTGCACCAGGACCAGTACCTGGGCGGCGGCATCGCCTGGGTGGCCGGCGAGGTGCCGATCACGATCACGGTGATCGCCCTGCTGCTCCAGTGGTCCCGGCATGAGGACCGGGAGGCGGTCCGCCTGGACCGGCAGCTGGACTCGGCCGCCGACGACCGGTACGAGGCGTACAACGCGATGCTGGCCCGGCTGGCGGCTGCCGACGCGGCGGGGGAGACAGGTCCGCGCCGGTAGCGGGGGTGCGCGGATCAGGCCTTCGGGACGGCCCGGTCCAGGATCGGGGCGACGTCGACGCCGGTGGGCAGCCCCCACGGCCGCGCCCACCTCGGTGTCGCGCCCGTGGCGGTCGGCGCCCTACGCCCGCCACCACCTGGTTCGCGCCGGGTTGTCCGAGCCGGAGCGGACCGGAATCATGAGCTACCGGGGCCGGGCCGGGCCCGACCGACTGGCCGGCGGTCGCCGCCGCGCGCCGGGGGAGGACCTGGGATGAGCTCGACCGAAGTGTTCCTGTTCGCCCTGTTCTTCCTCCTGTCCGGGGTGCTCGCAGCCTGGGTCCGGTACCTGCACGTCGAGCTGTCCCGGCGACCGCACCTGACCCAGCTACCCCGGCGGGACCCGGAAATCGTCCGGCTGGGCGAGCTGCTGGCGTCCGCGACGGCCCGGGTGGAGGCCCTGGAGCGGCAGAACGGGGAACTGGCGGCCGGGTTCGCCTCGCATGTCGACCGGCACGGGGACCTGGCTCGGATCCTCGCGGACGCCGCCGGGGTGCCGCGAGTCGCCGTGCACGGATCCGCCGCGCCGGATCAGCCCTCCGCCGATGCCGGCGGCAGCACCCCCTCCGCCGCACCGGCCAGGGCCGACACCACAGCCGACACCACGGCCGGCCTGTGGCCCCAGGCGGGCCCGGTACCCGCCGCACCGGATCCGGAACGGGCGGAGGACCCGGTACGAGTTGCACCGGATCCGGACCGGGCGGACCCGGAAGAGGAGGTCTCGGCCTCGCAGTGGCGTTCGGCGATGGACCGGCTCGGCCCGGCCTGGGGTTCTGCCGCGCGGCTGACCGACCCGCCGGAGCGGACCCCGTCGCAGGGGGTCACCGGCACGACGCCAGGCCGGGATGAGGACAGGGGATCGCCGTGGGCCCGCCGCAGCGCCGCGCTGGACGACCTGTTCGCGCCGCCGTCGTCGGCCCGGTCTGCGGGAGCGGACGCCGACCGTACCCTACGGCCTGACAGCTGGTCCCGGCCCGACGGATCAGCGGCGGGCGGGGGCTCGGCCGCGGTGGAGCGGGGCAGCGGTTCCGGGGACTGAGTCGTTTCGGGGCAGCGGTTCCGGGGACTGAGTCGTTCCGGGGACTGAGCGGTTCCGGGCACCGAGCTGTTCGCGGGGTCTCCGCGCCGGCGCGGTGGGCGGCGCGGTGGGTGGCTCATGCGGGTGGCTCACTGCGGGGGGTGACCGAACTTGGAGCGCAGGAACTCGCCCTGCAGCAGCAGGAGGGTCTCGGGATGGTGCCGGGCGGGACGGCGCGCCGCTTCGGCCAGCCCGCTCTCGATCCGGGCGAGCTGGTCGGCGACCTCGACCGCCGCCGGCCGCCCTCCGACGAGGGTCCGGGGATCGGTCAGGGCGAGGAGCGGCTCCAGGGTGTCCGGCAGGTAGTCCGTGACGGTGGCCCGGACCAGGTGGGAGACATCCACCTCGAGGTCACCCTCCAGGAGGCGGACCAGCAGATCGTCGAGCAGGGCGTCGATCCGGTCCAGCAGTCGGACGCCACGCTCGTCCAGCCGTCCGGAACTGCGGGCGCGGCGGGACAGTGCGCGATGGTCCTGGTCGAGTTGCTGGAGGCTGACGCCGTGCGGGCCGCGCGTGGCCAGATCCACCTGGCCCAGGGCCTCGGCCACGGCGACCAGGCGTGCCCGGCGGGCCTGCCCATGACGCAGTGCGGCGACCCCGAGGGCGGTGACCGCTCCCGCGACCAGTCCGCCCTCCGCAGCCGCGGTGACCCCGGCCACGGGGAACAGGACGCCCGCGCCCACCCCGGCCGCCCCGGTGAGGACGAGGGCATCCCAGCCCCGGACCGGCCGGGTCCTGTCCACCGCGCCACCGGACAGCGCCCCCAGGACCTCGGTGTAGGCGGCCAGCCGTACGGCGAGGGCCCGGGACTGCAGGGCAGGCAGGCGCGGGGCGAGCCGCTGCAGGTCCTCCCGGGTGCGGGCGAGGTCTCGCTGGATGCGGCGCGGCTCGCCACGACCGACCCGGCCACGGGCCGCCATCACGGCCACGCGGTCACGCAGATCGTCCAGACGGGCCTGTGCGGCCCGGGCCCCGCCCGCGGGATCGACCCACTGCAGCGGGGCGGCCACCACCCGGTAGGCGTGATCGGACAGCCCGGGCGCCCGGTCGCCGACCGCCCGGACCACGCCGCTGAGCAGGCGCTGCGCCAGGGTCCGGCGTCCGGCTGACATGACTGCCCCCTTCGTGGTCCGAGTCGGCTGGTGACGGCGTCCGGTGACGGTGTGCCCGCCCCGGCAACGCCCTGACCCTGCCGGAACGCCCTGCTCCTGCAGAGGGTGCCCCGGGGACGAGTGTGCCCCGGAGGAGGGGCTGCCCGCAGGCGTCGCTGCCCGGTCGGCGCCCGCGGCCCGTGGTCCACCGCTGGTTTGTGCCCTTCGCTCAGGGGTAGTCCCGAGGAGGACGGACCGGCACCCCCGACCCGCAGTTCTGAGGACCGCCGCGAGGCAGTCCCCTCAGCTGAGGGGCCGCCAGCCGAGGGGCTGCGGCCGCGGACCCGGGGCCACCTCGAACCAGAAGTCGGCCCCCACCACCCCCACCACCCGCAGCAGACGGCGGACGGGTCCGGGCGTCCCGGTGACCACGAACCTCCGGCCGAGCCCGGCGCAACGTTGGGAGGCGGCCACCAGGACCTGGAAGGCCGCGCAGTCCAGGAAGGTGACACCGGACAGATCGACGACGAGGGCGTGCCGATCCTCGGGACCGCCCTCGCCGGGGGCGGGTTCGACGACGCTGAGGGTGATCACCTCGAGCAGGGCGAGCGCATCGAGCAGTCCCGCCTCCAGTTCGGGTGCGGCCGCGAGGTCGAGTTCGCCGCGGCAGCGGGCCACCACTGCCCGGGATCCGTAGTCCAGTGCGACCAAGGGTGGCCGGCAACGTTCCGCGGATCTGCGGCCAACCGTGCGCCGGCCACCCGTACGGCCGCCGGTGGGCCCACCCCCCGCCCTCCTGCCGTCCGCCGATCCCCGGCTGCCGATGAGCGGGGCGGCCGTGGACATCCGGTCGCAGGTGCGCTCGCAGGTGTACCGGGCGAGGAGGTCGAGCAGGGCAGGCAGGCCACCCCGCCGGATCGCCCTGCGCTGCCGTGCCGCGCCACCGGCGCCCAGCAGCGTGGCCGCCACCGTGGGCAGCACCTGATCCAGCTCTGCCTGTGCAGCCACGGGTTCGACCTGGGCGAGCAGGTGCGCAACCACCTCGGGGGCGGGCAACCTGCTCGGGGGACCACCCGGGCGGCGCCGGCCACGGCCGGGTACCAGGTCGACCAGTTCGGCGCTGACGCCGTGCCGGGCCGCCTGCCAGGTCGCCGCGCGCAGCAGTTCCGCGGGGACGGCCGGTTCGTGCACCCCCTCGGCGATCTGGTCGAGGGCGGCCATGACGAGGGCACGCACCAACGCCGCCAGCATCACGGTCGAGTCGACGTCGAGTTGCGCGTCGGTGACCCGCACCTCAACAGCGGGATGGCGCTGCGACAGGCGCATCGACCAGTGCAGCCGGGCCTGGTCGGGGAGGGCACCGGAGGCGATCAGCGCGTCCACCCGCCGCTCGTAGTCGACCGCGCTACGGAAGTCCGGAGGGGTCCCCTCCACCGCCCACCACTGGGTGTGGACGGCGCGCCAGCTGGCGAATCCGCTGTCCCGTCCGCACCAGAGCGGGGAGTTGGCCGACAGTCCGAGCAGGACGTGCAGCCACGGCCGCAGCCGGTTCATCACGCTGACGGCGGCGTCGCGATCCGGCACCTCGACATGCACGTGGAGGCCGTTGACCAGCTGTTCGTCGACCAGCAGCGGTGGGCTGTCCTGGAACAGCCGGCGTTCGTGGAAGGGTTGGCGGCGGCCGTTCCCGTCCTCGGCCGCAAGCGCTTGGTCCGGCTCGACAGGGGTGCTGCCGAGCGGGGCGAGCAGGCAGGAGGCGCTCCGGGCGGACTCGGCGAGGACGGCCCGCCCGCGCCGGACCTGGGCATGCAGGTCGGCCAGTTCCGTGCAGCCAGGGGTGGACAGCTCGACCTGCGCCGGCACCGGCAGCGGTCCGAAGCCCGGGGCGGGAGGGCAGAGCTCGGTGCGTGCGGCCTCGTGCAGGACGTCGGGGGCAACGCCGACCGGGGTCGCGGTCCGGGGGTCCAGCAGCAGGTACTGCTCGTCGACGTGGATCGCCGGGGGGATCCTGGCCCTGTCCGGCTCTCTCACCCCGGCCTCCCCGCACGCACGCCCGGTCGCCACGGCTCGGCCTCGCCCGGGGCGAGGCCACAGCGGGAGTCCACCACGGCCACCTCCGGTCGGCGCGGCGCGCCTGACCGCGTTCCGCCTGCCCCGCCATGCCCGCAGGGGACGTGCCGATGCATCGCAGCGGCCCCGGATCTCGCGATCCCTCGTCAGGGTCGTCGTGATGCCGCCGATCCGTGCGGCGCCACCGGCCCCGGGGTCGCCACAGCGTCCCGCAGACGTGCCACGGGCACCGCTCAGCCTCGGAAGACGCCGCTCAGCCCCGGAACCTCGTGGCGGCGCCGGTGTCGTTCGGGGACGCGCGGGACTTATGTCCCGAAAGGTGGGGCGGGGCTGTCGCTGACGATCTTGCTCGTGGCGATGCCCGGGGAAAGCGAGTCCGTGTTCGGTGACCCCTTGTACCGGTCGGCGTCCGAGGCGGCCTCCCTGCTGTCCGCCGCGGCCGACCCCAACCGGATGACGGTGCTCAGACTGCTCGCGGCGGGCACCACCTGCGTCTGCACCATCCAGGAACATGTCCCGGTGGCGCCGAACCTGCTCAGCTACCACCTGAAAGTCCTCCGGGACGCCGGGCTCATCGTCGGCCGGCGTCGTGGGCGCTGGGTGGACTACCAGTTGGTCGGGGGTGCCCTCGACCGACTCCGGGATGCCCTCCCGGTCCCCGGAGCGCCGGGCTGCGAAGCTCCGGTCCCCGCACATCCGGCCGCCGGATCTGACGGTGTGAACGACCGGCGGGAGGCCCCGGACTGATCGCCCTGGGCCTCCCGCCGGTGGTGATCGGTGCGCGCTTCAGTCCTGGACGGGTGGTGGCGGGATCGCGGCGCGGATGCCCGGAGCCACCAGGGTGAGGAAGGCGGCGTCCACCTCCTGCGCCGGCCTGGCGAAGTCGTCGGCGATCCACCAGCCGAGCACCGCCATGAAGGTGGCCACCACACCGGCGGCGACAAGGTCGAGCGGAACCCGCGGCGGGGCGGAGACCGCGGCCAGTGCCTGGAGTTCCTCCGTGACGACTCCGGTCAGCATGCGTTCCATCCCGCTTCGGACGGCGTCGGTCCCCGACGGGGCGAGCAGGGCCCGCGCCGTCGCCTGCTGTTCCTGGACGTGAAGCAGCATCGGCAGGCTGAACCGCACGGGCCGCCGCCGGTCCGGGCGGGTGGTGGGGGAGTGCCGGGAGGCCGCCGGTGGACCCGGCCGAGCGGTCGGCGATCCGGACCCGTCCTGCGTCCCGAGCATGAGACCCAGTTGGGACAGGGCGTCCTGGAGCAGATCCGACTTGTCGGTGAAGTGCAGGTAGAAGGTCGAGCGCCCGACGTCGGCCCGGTCGATGAGGTCCTGCACGGTGATCTTGTCGTAGCCCTTCTCCGCCATCAGTGAGAGCAGGGCCTCCTGCAGTGCAGCGCGGGTGCGCCGCACCCGCCGGTCCTCGGCCATGGCTGGTCCTCCGATCCCCGGTCGATCCGGTGTCCACTGTCCTGCGGTGCCGGCCGGGCCCGGCCCTCCCCCGGGTGGGAGAGCGGGCGCGCCGGGGAGTCCGGGCCGACCCGGCCGCACCGGCGCACCCTCGCGTCCGGCCCCGTCCGCCGCGTTTCAGGACACCTGGGGTGCCGGTGTCCGGCACTGGACGATCGGGGCGCAGCTGTGGATTGACCACGGCCTCCGCACACCACATCTTGTTATGGACAGTGTGTTCAGAAACTAACCCGCCGTCCAGTGGCGGCCCCGTTCCGCGGAGGTGTCCCATGTCCCTGCCCCGTCTCCGGGCGTCGATCCCCGCTGCGCCCACCCCGGACCTGTCGCTCCCGGACCTGCCGATCCCGACCCCGGGGGCCGCCGCCAGGGTGTCGCTCACCGGGGTGGGCAAGGTGTACGCCGGGGCCGCCGGCCCTTTCGCCGCCCTCGACGAGGTGACGTTCGAGGTGGCAGCCGGTGAGTTCGTCACCGTGGTCGGACGGTCGGGCAGCGGCAAGACCACGCTGCTCAACCTCCTCGCGGGCATCGACGAGCCGAGTGCCGGGCAGATCAGCGTCGCCGGTGAACGTGTCGACCGGCTGCGGGGATCCCGGCTGGCCGCCTGGCGCGGGCGTTCGATCGGGCTGGTGTTCCAGTTCTTCCAGCTCCTGCCGACACTCACCGTGGCCGAGAACGTCATGCTGCCGATGGACTTCTGCGACACCCTGCCCCGCCGAGGGCGGCGTCCGCGCGCCCTGGAACTGCTGGACCGGATGGGGATCGCCGACCAGGCGGACAAGCTGCCCAGCGCCCTGTCCGGGGGGCAGCAGCAGCGTTCGGCGATCGCCCGGGCACTGGCCAACGACCCTCCCGTGCTGCTGGCCGACGAGCCCACCGGAAACCTCGACTCGTCCACCAGTGACCACGTGCTGGAGCTGTTCACCGGGCTGGCCGCCGAGGGCCGCACGATCGTCATGGTCACCCATGACCGCGATGTCTCGCACTACGCCACGCGGCAGGTCACCCTGCTCGACGGCAGGGTCGTCGACGACCGTCCCACCAGCCCCATCGGCGGTCGCGGTGTCGTGGAGGTGGCCCGATGAGCCGCCTGCGCTGGCGCAAGCTCGGCCGGGACGTCCTGCTGTCCCGGGCCCGGGTCGCCGCCATGGTGCTGGCGATGGCGGTCAGCATCGCGGCGATCGCCGCCTTCCTCCAGGCCCGGGCGATCCTCGGCCGGGAGATCTCCGCGAACTACCTGGCGGGGCGCCCGGCGTCCGCCACCCTCCACCTGGCCACCGCGGTCACCGCGCAGGACGTCGCGGTGGCCCGGTCACAGCCGGGGGTGACCGATGCCGTAGCCCGCGGTTCGCTGCCGGCCCGGATCCGGGTGGGATCGGGTGACTGGAGGTCGCTGCTGATGACGGTCAGCGCCCCGGATGACCCGCGCCGGCTGAGCAGCGTCGCCGTCGAGCAGGGCAGCTGGCCCCCGGCGCCGGACGGGATCCTCCTGGAGCGCAAGGCGTTGCCCTACCTCGGCGCCAGGGTCGGTGACCGGGTCGAGGTGCGGGTGCCCGGCCGGCCCCCGGTGACCCTGACCGTGACCGGCTCGGTACACGATCCCGGGGTCGCGCCCGCATCCCAGGAACAGATGGTCTACGCGCAGATCACCACCGCGACCCTGGCCAGGCTGGGGCTGGCGGACGAGCTGTCCGAGCTGAAGATCGCCGTCGGTGCCGCGGGCCGGCCCAGCGGGGACCCGGACGCCGTCACCGCCACCGCCCGTCGGGTGGCCGCGGCCGTCAGCACGGCCGGCCCGGGACGGGTGACCCGGATCGACGTCCCGCCGCCGCTGCGCCACCCGCACTACGGGCAGATGGTGACGGTCGGCTTCGTGCTGCTGACCTGCGGCCTGGTCGCGCTGCTGCTCAGCTCGATCCTGGTGGCCACGATGCTCGGCGGGATGCTCACCGCGCAGATCCGCCAGATCGCCGCGATGAAGGCGGTCGGGGCCCGCACCGGCCAGTTGTTCGGGATGTACCTCGGCTTCGCGGTGCTGCTCGCGGCCATCGCCACCGCCCTCGCCGCGCTGCCCGGGCTGGCTGCCGGCCGGTTCCTGGCCAGGGTCGCCGGCGGGTTGCTCAACCTGGACCTCACCGACACCTCGGCCCCGTGGTGGGTGCTGGCGACCGTGCTGCTCGCCGGGATCGGCGTGCCCGTGCTGGTGGCGGTTCCGCCGCTGCTGCGCGGGAGCCGGCGGACCGTCCGGGAGGGGATCGACGACCACGGCGTCGACCCGGCGGGCTCCGTGGGCCGGATCGCCTCGCGGCTGGGGTCCTGGCTCGCACGGCTGCCCGGGACGTCCCGCACCGATGCGCTCGCCGTGCGCAACCTGGGCCGCCGTCCGGCCCGGCTCGCCCTGACCGTGGGGCTGCTCGCCGTCGCCGGGATGGCCTTCGTCACCGGGCTGAACGCCGTCGGCGGCTGGAACGCGCTGGCCCGGGAGGGTGTCGTCCACCGCCACTACGACCTGGAGGTCCGGCTCGAGACGCCGGTCGCGGCGCAGCGGGTGCTGTCCGTCGCCCGCGGGATCCCGGGTGTGTGCGGCGGCGAGGCCTGGAACCGGGTGCCGATCGCGGCGGCCACACCTGGTCAGGTCGACGTCACCCACGTCTACCCCGACGAGGCCCACGGCAGCTTCACCCTGCTGGCCCCGCCCGCCGACACGCCGCTGATCAGCCTGCCGGTGCTGTCCGGGCGGTGGCTGACGCCGCAGGACAGCGGAACGGTCGTGCTGAACTCCCTCGCCGCCTCCCGGCAGCTGAACGGGGCCGAGGTCGGGGCACAGGTCCTGCTCACCGTGGACGGCCGCCAGGTGCCCTTCACCGTCGTCGGCATCGTCTCGGACTTCGGCACCCAGGCCGCCGCCTACGTCACCGACCGGCAGTACGCGGCCCTGGCCACCGGGCAGGGGATGTCGCGGACGGCGGCGACGGCTTCGGTCCTGCGGGTGGTCACCGACCCGGGGGGCGCCGCGGCGCGGCGCGCGATCCTCGACCGGCTCACCGATGCCCTGGAGGCACAGGGGATCCCGGTCGAGAGCGCCCTGACCACCGATGACCTCCGGTCGGCCCTCGACGGGCACGTGTTCGTCCTGATCGAGGCGCTGATGGCGATCGCCCTGCTGATCGGCTTCGTCGGACTGCTCGGACTCGGCTCGGCGCTGGGGACGTCGGTCACCGAACGGACCCGGGAGTTCGGGGTCATGTCCGCGATCGGTGCCAGGCCGACGACGGTGCGCGGGCTCGTGGTCACCGAGGGCGTGCTCACCGGGATCGCAGGGCTGCTGATCGCCGCAATGGCTTCCGTGCCGCTCACCGTGGCCTTCGGGTCCTTCCTCGGTGAGATGGCGTTCAAGCAGCCGCTCCCGACGACGATCGGCCCCGCACCACTGCTGCTCTGGACGGCACTCACCCTCTGCGGCGCAGCGGTCGCGAGTGCCGCGGCCGCCCGCAAGGCCTCCCGGCTCACCGTACGGGAAGCGCTCGCCGTGCTCTGACGCCCGCTGTCACCGACCCGCGCTGTCACCGATCGACAGAATCCCTTACCCGACAAGGAGATCCCGATGTCCCGCCGAACGATCCTGCTCACCGTCCTGGCCGTCTGCCTGCTGATGGCGACCGTCCACTTCACCATCAACGGGTTCCCGGAGCTGGGCTCGCTCAACCCTCACGCCCGCTGATCCGTCCCCGGTCGCGCGGTTTCTGCGGCCCGGGGAGAAGCCAGAACCGGTTGCGCGACAACCGGTTCCGGCTTCTCGGTCGTCGTCGCCGCGCCGGATTCGGGGAACAGGGGCACGACCGCGAACTGGGCCATACGATCTGACGGGAACTCGCCCTGCGCAGGAGTGCACGGAGCCGGGACGCCTCCCGCCGGTCAGGTGAAGGTCACGCCGCTCACTTGAAGTAGTAGTACCAGTTGCCCTCGTAGTTCAGGTCGAAGTTCTCCTTGCTGTCCACCTCGATGGCGATCTCGGTGCGCAGAAGGTAGCCGAACTCGTCGTGGGCCTGGACGAGGGCGAAGTAGTCGTCGGCCCAACGGTCCCGAACGGGGGATGCAGCCAGGGCAGCGGCCTGCTCGTCGGTGTGGACGAACACGACCGGCGGCCCGAACAGGCGCTGGACGCACCAGAAGTTGTCGCCCAGTCCGAGGGTCGCGGTGAACTGACCGATCTCCCGCTCGGTGACCGACTGGTGCGCCTCGTGCTTCGCGACCTGCTCGAAGTCGGAGAAGCAGACGAAGATGTCCGCCCCGGGGGAGGTCCGGGGAGGCCAGTCCTTGAGCCGGAACAACTGCCGCAGGTCCACCCCGGAGAGGGCAGCGGCGAACAGAGCAGCGATTTCGCCCTGTTTCGCCGGGTCGTAGTTGTGGTCGGCCGTGTGGAAGGACCGGTACTGCGGCGTTCGCTCCAGGACGACATTGAGCCTGGGCCTGGCAGGTGAACCGGAGGAGTGCCTGAGGTGGTCCGTCTCGAGCCACAACGGACCGAAACCGAACCGCTTCCGGAAGCCTGCGACGAAGCCGTCGAACCGCGGGTCGAGCCGGGCGTTGCCCTGCCGCGCGCGCTTGGCCCCCCGATAGCCGCGGTCGCTGGGCAGGATCACGCTCACCTGCCAAGAGTAGGTGAGGCCAGGGCCGACGACCCCAGTGGCCGCCCGGTGCCCAAGAGCGGGCACCGTGTGCCGCCGTCTGCCCGGCCAGATGCGTGCTCGTTCCGCAGGAGGAACCTGCCGCAACGGGAGGAACCTGATACCGGGTCTTGGGGAACCGGTATCAGGTCCGGTCACGACCTGGTGCAGCTTGATCAGCCCGTGGCCACAGCCGCCAGGTGAAGTGGCATCAACCCTCCACGTGACGCTGACGCCTGGCGGTCCGAGGTCCCGGACTCAGTCCTCGGACTCGTCTTCGGCGCTGTCCTCGTCGTCCTCGTCCTCGTCCTCATCGGAAGCATCGTCGCTCTCGTCGGACGAGTCCTCCGCAACGGCCTCAGCGGACTCGTCGGCGCCTTCCCCGACCGACGCGGCGTCGTCCGCGACGACGTCCTCGGCGACCTCGAGGTCGGCGGTCTCGACCACCTGCTCAGCGTCCATGACGGCTCCTGTTCTCGTGCAGGCAGGGATGTCCGGAACCGGACGGGCACAGGCTAGGTCGCCCGGGTGGAGAGCCGGCAACGGTCGTGCCACCAGTTCACGAACGAGGGATGGAGGGCATCTGCCATCGGCCTGCGCCGTCGGCGCAGCCAGGTGGGGACGGGGCCCACGCAGGCAGCGCCATGCCCGGTGACGGCTCCGGTCTCCTCCCGGGAGGAGCGCCGACCAGTGCCCCCCGACCGGCGTCTCGTGAGGCGGTCCCGCGTGAAGGGGTCCCGCGTGAGGCGATCCCATGCGAGGCGGTCCCATGCGAGGCGGGAGGACCCGGCCGGCACGCCGATCGGGCCCTCCCGCTGTTCGCGCTGCTGCAGGCCGTCCCCGTCCATCCCTGCGCACTTTCCCCGTAAGTCATTGCGTGAGTAGGGAAGTCGGCCCGCACGGGGTCAGGTCAGATGGATCCAGTTCGCGACGGACGGCAGACCGGCCTGGTCGACGATGAAGAGCATGTACCAGCCGGGCGGGGCGATCGTTCCCTGCTGCGGGACGGTGACCTGGACGTCGCCGCCGCCCTGACCGGTGAGCGGCAGGTCGACCAGGCGCTGGGAGTTGTCGAACGAGTGGGTGGTCACCCCGGGCCGGATCAGATGTGCCCACTTGATGTCACCGGCCTGCGGGGTGCCGATGGTGACCTGCTGGCCGTAGTGCCATTCGGCGGGCACCGACGCGATCGTCGGGCGGTCACCACGGAACAGGTACGGCGGGCTGTAGACCTCCAGTCGCTGTTCCTCGTTCGGGCCGGGCGGTTCCCACGCCACCTGGTCGCCGTAGGGCGGTGGATTGCCTCCGGCGACGGCCACCCTGCCGTCCGGCAGCAGCAGGGCGATGGAGTGGTACAGCCGGACCACGCTCGCGGCGGCGCCGATCCGCCACTCGTCGTCGGCAGGGTCGTAGATCTCCGACTGCAGCCGGGCCACCACCCGGTCCTCGCGAGCCAGGGCGCCGCCGCTGACGAACACGGTCCGGTCCGGCAGCAGGACGGCGTTGAGGTGCATCCGCGGCAGGCTCATCGGTGCGCCGTCGGTGTAGGCGGCGGCGGGGAAGGCGTGGCCGGCGTGGGTGAGGTCGATGACCGCCGTGCTGCCGGTGGCGTTGCTGGCGTCACCCGGTCCGCCGCCGATCACCATCACCTTCTGGTCCTGGACCGGCGGCAGCATCACGCTCGCGGACTGGTTGCGGGTGGCGGCGTCCGGCAGCCCGCCGACCCCGACCACGGTGACCGGGTTCGTGGCCAGGTCCATCACCACCGGACCCTGCGGATTGGGGTCGTCCATCCGGCCGCCGGAGAAGAACACCCTGCCGTCGGCGAGCAGGAACAGGTGGGCGTACAGCGGCATGCCGAAGAACAGCCCGCCCTGCGGCACGGGCAGCTGATGCCAGTGGTCGGTGTCCGGGTCGTAGATCTCGAACTCGAGGTTGGGCGTGCCGTTCTCGTTGAGGCCGCTCACCGCGAGCACCTTGCCGTCCGCCAGCGGCAGCAGGGTGGGATACCAGCGCCCCTGGGCCATCCCGCCGCGGTGGTTCCACTTCTGCGAGGCCGGTTCGAAGCCGACCACGTCCCGGCGGCCCTTGCCGGGGTAGGCGAGGTTCCCGCCCGCGGACAGCAGGGTGCCGTCCGGCAGGAAGGTGTCACCGCCGCAGAAGAAGTCGAACGGCCGCCCGTCCGGGCCGGTGATCGTGTCCGGATGGGCGAAGTTGGCGCCGTTCCCGGCCTGCGCCTGTGGGTCCCAGACCACGCTGGTGTAGATCCCCTTGGCGACATTGCCGTAGTCCGGGCTGGCGGCGCGGACCTGGTTGTTGCCCGACCCGGCGAAGAACATCACCGTGCCCTGGGGCGGCAGCACGGCGGCGTGGATCGCCAGGACTCCGGAGTGGTAGGGCAGCAGCTCCCACGCGCCCTGGGTCGCCGGGTCCTCGTCGAGCGGGACGGTCACGTACAGGCCGGCGTTCGGCCCGGCCGGGTCGTCCACCATCCCGACGACGAGTTCATGCCGTCCGGCGACCGTCCGGGGTGCGATCGAGGCGCCCTGGTTCTCGAACGAGAACCAGCCGGGGACGCCGAACCAGCCGGACCAGCCGTCCTGCCCCGCGGCCGGGTTGCCGTCCCCGTCGATGGCGGAGGCCACCCGGTAGAAGGCCTGGTTCTGCCCGGGTGGGTTGTCGACGGCGAACACCACGAGATCCCTGGTCGCGCCGCGGTCGATGACGGCGACGCCGCCGCCGGAGTTCTCCCACGAGAACCAGTCCGGGACGTCGGTCCAGGGCGTCCAGCCGCCGGTGACGTTGCCGTCGGCGTCCAGGTGCCTGCCGATCCGGTACACCCCGCGGTTGAGCTGGGCCGGGTTGTCGATCATGAAGACGACGAGGTCGGGGGTCCCGTCGCCGGTCACGTCGGCGACCGCGATCCCGCCGCCGGCGTTCTCGAAGGAGAACCAGTCGGGGACGTCGGTCCAGGGCGTCCAGCCGCCGGTGACGTTGCCGTCGGCGTCGAGGGAACGTCCGATCCGGTACAGGCCGCGGTTCTGCCCGCCCGGGTCGTCGATCATGAACACCACGAGGTCGTCGGTGCCGCTGTGGTCCAGGTCGGCGACAGCCACGCCGATGGCCTGGTTCTCGAAGGAGAACCAGTCGGGCACGGGAAGGAAGTTCGTCGGCACCGGCTCACCCCCTGGTCTCGACGCCGGCCGGCGCCGGCTGCTGGTGGACGGGGTCCGGGCGGCGGTCGTGGGTGAGGATCCCCTCGCCGACGACGTGGGTGTCACGGGCATAGCGCTTCATGGCAGGCCCCCTTCGGTGGTGGACGTCCGGCGACCCGCCTGCGGATCACCGGATGCGGCGCTCTGCTGCACCGGAGGTGTGCTGCCCGCAGCGGGCAAGGCACCGGGCCACCGTATGTCGAGGTTGGTGTGACTTGCGCCTTTTCGGGCGAGTGGCTGTCACGGGAGGCCCCGGCCTGTCACCTCAGGGCGCGGCGGAACAGGGCCAGCGCGGTGTCCCAGTGCCGCTGCTCGGCCGCCGCGTCGTACGCCGCGGTGTCGGCCATCGTGAAGCCGTGCGCGGCACCCCGGTAGAGCTCGGCCGTGTAGGTGACTCCCGCCTCGTCGAGTGCGTGCGCGACCAGTGCCTGCTGCTCGGGGCTCATCGAGCCGTCGTTGTCGGCATGCGCCAGGTAGATCTCGGCGCGCAGCTGGGGGAACGTGAGGTGCACGCTGTCCGGCGCGGCGGTCGCGACCTGTCCTGCGTGATACGAGGCGACGGCCGCGACACGGTCGGGTGCCGCAGCCCCGGTGCGCAGGGCGAGCCGGCCGCCCATGCAGTAGCCGACCGTCGCGAACGGGCCGTCGCAGACCCGGTCGAGGGCGGTGAGGAACGCCAGCCAGGCATGGGCGTCGGCGACCGCGAGGTCGGGGGTGAGCGCGTTGATCATCGGCATGACCTGGCCGAAGACGGCCTCCCGGTTCGCAGGGTCGGCCAGCCCCGACGGGTCGACGAGGGGTGAGCGTGCCGAGCGGTGGAACACGTTCGGCGCCAGCACGACGTACCCGGCGTCGGCGAACCGGCCGGCCATCTCCGCGATCCGCGGCCGCAGCCCGAAAGCGTCCATGTAGAGCAGGATCCCGGGATGCCGTCCGGGGGCGTCCGGGACGGCGAGCAGAGCGTCGGCGATCCCGTCCGAGCTGGGAACGTCGAGGCTCGTCACGGTGCTCATAGCCGCATGCTGCCACGGATGTCCGGGGGGATCCCGCCGGGACCGACCCCGCCGCGCCGGAGCCGGCCGGGCGGGGGAGGACGCCGCCGAGCCGTCGGGTGAACCGGGCAAATCCCCTCAGGGTGGAGCTGCCACGACGGGTGTGCCATGTGCCACGGATCTTGCTGCCCTCGACGGGAAACCCTCACGGCCTCTCCGGTGGATACACGGACGGAGCCCGGGCAGGGGCGCGCACCCGGCAGTGAGCCGGTCGGCGTCCTTCCCCGGCATGGCAGGGACGACGAACGTGAGGAGAGACCATGCGGATCACCGAGTTCCGCTGGCTGCGCACGCTCGCCGTGGTGACGGCACTGGCGGTGCTGACCATGGTGGGGACGACGCTGATCGGTGGCCTGCGCGGGAGCACCGCGCGGGCTGCCGCCGGTGGTGCCGCGGCAAGCGACGGATGCGGCAAGAACCCGGCTCTGGCCAGCGGGGACCACTCGATCCAGAACCGGGGCAAGAACCGCACCTATGTGCTCGATGTCCCGCAGAACTACGACCGCAACCACCCCTACCGGCTGATCTTCGCGCCGCACTGGATGGGTGCGGGCCAGGGGAACGTGGTGGGCACCCAGTACTACGGCCTGAAGCCGCTGTCCAACGGCAGCGCGATCTTCGTCGCCCCGCAGGGCCTCGACGCGGGCTGGGGCAACGGCGGCGGGGAGGACGTGGCCCTGTTCGACGAGATCGCCAAGCAGGTCGAGGGTGCTCTCTGTGTGGACAAGGGCCAGTTGTTCTCCGCCGGCTTCAGCTTCGGCGCGGCCATGTCGTACGCCATCGCCTGCGAGCGGGCGAACGTCTTCCGAGCGGTCGCGATCTTCTCCGGCGGCTCGATGAGCGGCTGCAACGGCGGCAACGACCCCATCGCCGTGCTGGAGTCCCACGGCATCGGTGACCCCATGACGCCCTTCGGCTGGGGTGAGGGTATCCGTGACCGCTTCGTCAAGAACAACGGCTGCACCCCGCAGGAGGCGAAGAAGCCGGCGCCGGGGAGCAAGACGCACTTCATCACCAACTACGCCGGATGCTCGGCGGGTCACCCGGTCGAGTGGATCGCGTTCGACGGCGGCCACGACTTCACCCCCACGGACAACGACCAGCCCGACGAGACGACCTACCTCGCGCAGGAGACCTGGAAGTTCTTCTCGCAGTTCGAGTCCAGCGCCCCCGCTCCCGACCCCGCGCCGAGCAGGACCACCACCACCGCCGCCGGGACCCCGGCGCCCACCCAGGCAACTCCGGGTGCGGGCGGCGCCTCGACGGCCGGATGCGGCAAGGCCCCGACCCTGGCCAACGGGGACCACACGATCAAGAGCGGCGGGAAGGACCGCACCTACGTCCTCGACGTCCCGGCCAACTACGACAACAAGCACCCGTACCGGCTGATCTTCGGTTTCCACTGGTACGGCGCCGGTCAGGGCAATGTCGTGGGCTCGCAGTTCTACGGTCTCAAGCCGCTGTCGAACAACAGTACGATCTTCGTCTCTCCCCAGGGCCTGAACGCCGGATGGGCCAACGACCACGGCGAGGACATTGCACTCGTTGACGACATCGTCAAGCAGGTCGAGGGTGACCTGTGCGTCGACAAGTCCCAGCTGTTCGCGATGGGCTTCAGCTACGGCGGCGCGATGAGCTTCCACGTGGCCTGTGAGCGGGCGGACGTGTTCCGCGCCGCCGCGGCCTTCTCCGGCGGACCGATCGGCGGTATGTGCGACAACGCCAAGCCCATCGGCTACATGATCTCCCACGGCATGAGCGACATGGGCCTGGAGGGAGCGGCGGCGGCCCGGGACGGCTTCGCCAAGGTCAACGGCTGCACCCCGCAGGCCCCGACCAACCCGGCGGTGGGCAGCAAGACGCACAAGATCACCGACTACGCCGGTTGCTCGGCGGGTCACCCGGTCAGGTGGGTCGCGTTCGACGGCGGCCACGACTTCACCCCGACGGACAACGACCAGCCCGACGACAAGACCTACCTCCCGGCCGAGACCTGGAAGTTCTTCACGAAGTTCGCGTCCACTCCGTCCCCGGCTCCGACGACCCCGGCTCCGACGACTCCGGCTCCGACGACTCCGGCTCCGACGACCCCGGCTCCGACGACTCCGGCTCCGACGACTCCGGCACCGACGACTCCGGCACCGACCACGACGGCGGGCGCCACCTGCACCGCGACCTACCACACGCTGGCGTCGTGGAGCGGTGGCTACATCGGCGAGGTGACGGTCACCGCGGGGGGTTCCCCGGTCAAGAAGTGGACCGTCCGGACGAACTCCACCGCCAAGGTCTACGCGGTCTGGAACGGGGTCGCGGCCGGCAACGGCACGATCCGCGAGGTGGGCAGCCCGTCCTGGGCGGGAACCCTGCAGCCGTCCGCGTCGATGAAGTTCGGCTTCATCGGCTCGGGATCGCCCACCGCCCCGTCCCTCACCTGTACTGCCGGCTGACGGCCTGAGGATGCGCGTTTCCCCTCGCTGTCCCGGGACACCGGGGTGAGGGGAAACGCGCATCTTTGTCTCTTTCCCGCAACACGCGGGTCCCGGGACTTGCTGTGTAAACGTTTGCATGTCAGGTTGGTGATGAGTGGATCCCACCTGTAACGGAAGGCGGGCGGCACGGATGGACTCTTCGGTGCCCGAATTGGCCCCCGGTTGTCGGGGAGCGTCCGTGGTCCGGCGGGCATGGTGAGGCACCTGCCCCGGCGGGCGGGGGTGCGGCCGTGTCGGCTCACGGTGCAGACCGCTCCCCACGAAGGCTGCGCGGCTGACGGCGAACCGGATCCGGTGTACGCCGAGGATCCGGTGTTCGTCGAGCAGGTGCGGCAGGTTCTGCGTTCGTATCTGGAGCAGGGGGCGCGGGGGCCCCTGGATGCGCGCAGCCGACAGCAGGTCCAGGGCTGGACCGCCTCCGTCCTGGCTGCCGGTGAGGAACTGGTCGCGATGGGGGTCGCGGCGAGCCTGACCGACGACCGCGGCGTGGTTCTCGCCCGGCTCGACAGCATCACCTGTCTGCTGACCGACCTCGGCGAGCAGGCCGCGCGCCTGCGTTCCGTCCTCGCCACCCCGCCCCCAGGTCTCCCCACGTGACCCGACCGGCCCCAGTCCCGCTCCACCGCCCTGTGCCGCGCCGGTCCGCGAGGGCTCACCGGTGGCCGGGGACCTATTGCGAAGGTAGTCGCCCGAGATGACGGAGAGCCGTGCCATGTCTGGACCCCAGAGCACCGCTATCACCCTGCGGCTGGCCCAGCTCGGACTTCCCCTGCCGGGGAGTCTCAAGGACTCCGAGTCGGCCAGGCTGGTCCGCCCGGTCCTCGCCCGCCAGCGTGAGCTGAGCCGCCGGCTGTCCGACCGGCTGTGCGCGGCCGATGCGCGGATCCAGGCCTTCCTCGACGACTACCTGCTCGATGTGGGGATCCAGCCGCAGTTGCCGCGCCGCACCCTCGTGCTCGACGAGCCGGGACTGGCCCGGGAGCTCTCCCTGCCCCTGGACGGGGACAGCTTCACCTCCCCGCTGTTGAGCAGCTACCGGGTGGCCAACGGGGTTCTGCACAACCCGGCGAACGACCGCCGGACCACGGTCGGGGTGTTCCACATCGCCGAGGGCGGGCTACCGATCCCCGACGACAAGATCGCGACACCCAAGGAGGCGTTCGCTCGGCTGCTCGCCCATGCCTTCGATCCGCCGCAGGCGGACAAGGTACTGCCGTACACGGCAGGGGAGCCGGAGCCCGCAGCCTGTTTCGCCTCGCTGTACCTGCGCCCGCTGGTGCTGCCGGAGGTGCCGGGCTTCATCCGCGAGAAGCGGATGGAGACGCGGTTCATCGTGCCCGGCGGCCTGGTCGCGAACCTCGACTTCGTCGAGGGGGTGTTCGGCAACGGGGGTGACCCGTACCTGCCCGAGAACGACGCTTCCCTGGCCCCGGCCACATGGACCGGGCACACCGGCCTGGTCGTGCTCGCGCCCCACCTGACCGGACTGACCAAGAAGGAACTCGGCCTGCCGCACCTGAGCCTGGCCACGCCGCGGCAGCGTCGTGACGGGATGTGCTGGGAGCAGGAGGACGAGCGGTACAACGGGGGGCGGGCCTTCAAGATCTGCGCCCGCGATGCCCGCGGGGTGGTGGTGACGGTGATCGCCGACACCTACTTCGGGTACTGCAAGAAGGAGATCAAGACGCAGATCTCCTACTCGGCGAACCTCTTCGGCAATGCGGAGGAGGAGCACTCCGGGGGAGCGCTCGTCTTCCCCTCCTATGACCTGGGTCAGGCGTTCACCGAGACGTCCTGCGGCGACGCCTGGACGCTGGAGGAGGTCCTGGCCCGTGACCCGCAGCGGTTCGCGGTCCAGCCGCAGGGCCATGCCCTCGACCGGCGGCTGCCGCAGGTGGTGCTGGTGCCGGGCGGTGCCCACTACTCGCTGCGGCCCCTGTGCGTGTCGTGGTCGGACGCCGACGGGGAGCGCCACGAGATCCCGTTGCGGCTGGGCCAGGTGTACCTCAGCCCCAACGGCTACCGGGTGGAACTGTCCCGGGATCCGCATGACCGGACGGCGTGGACCCTCGTCGGAACCGACCCCCGGTCCACGTCGTGCCACAAGCCGGCGACGGTCTCGGGCGGCGGCAAGTCGGAGATCTCCAAGGCGATCACCGACGCGATCGTGGTCGGCGCCGAGTACATCGCCGACTTCGAGGGCGACCTGGACCAGGTGGCCGCGATCCTCGGGCGGGACTACTCCGAGCGCTTCGCCGACCCGGCACGCAACCACCAGGACAACCGGACGATCCTGTCGGACAAGCGCTCGCTCGGGTCGGTGATCAAGCTCCTGACCCCCTCGCGCACCGAGTACAGCTCGGAGTACAACGCCTGGCTGGAGAGCGTGCCGCACTACATCAAGGAGCTCGTCTACGTCGTCAAGCGCTCGTACCGGCCGGAATGGGGCGCGGACTGGCGTTCCCACTTCAGCGTCGCGGAGATCGACGGCCGCCCGGGCAACCGGCTGCGCCTGGACAACGAGAAGATCGCGGTCCGCCGCCTGCGGATGGGGTTCAACCCCGACGGCTCATGGCGCCTGTTCAGCCTGCGCCACGACTTCGCGCCGGCCGTGAAGGTGCAGACGCAGGACGACATCACCGCCTCGACGGTCGTACCCGGTGCGAGCCTCGGCCTGGATCCGCAGCGCTCGTACAAGGTCGTGGAGAACTGTGAGAGCCTGCTCTTCCAGCGGCCCGACGACGCGATCCACCGCGGCTACGACCGGCAGGCCGAACGCGACATCGCCGGACCCGGGGTCTTCCTGTCGAACTTCCAGCCGCTGACCCGGGCAGAGGCCGCCTCGATCCGCGACGACGTCGTGGCGTTCAGCGCCTTCACCGATCCCATGGGACAACTGCTCGACGGGTTCGCCGACGCCGGGGACGGCTGTGCCCCGGCGTACGTCGTCAGCTCCGCCCACCCGCGCCTGGTCGACGGCAAACCTTCGAAGAACCCGCGCTATCTGCAGCAGCGACCCGATCGGGCCGACCCGGGACTCACCGCCGTGACGGCGCTGGCGGCCCGGATGGTGCGGCGGCTCCCGGCTGACGAACCGCTGGCCCTGCCGGTGGACCTGGTGGCCGCCGGGCGGCGCAACAACCCGCCGGAGGGCACCGTCCCGCCGCTGTGCTCGTACAACCCGCTGCACTACATGGAGTTGCCCGAGCTCTTCATGGAGTTCATCGCGTCGATGACGGGCAAGTCGCCCTCGACGACCGGCGCCGGCTCGGAAGGCGCCCTCACCAAGGGTCCGTTCAACTGCCTGCCCGCGGTCATCGACCTCAATGCGGCCCTGCTGTCGTACGTGCTCACCGGTTACGACGGCTGGGTGTCCGCCGCCGGGTACGTCGGCCCGCAGGTGAAGATCAACCACGACTTCTCCCTGCTGGTGCCGGAACTGTTCGCCCGGATGAGCCCCCAGGAGCGGGACGCGCACCGGCTGATCGCCGAGGGCTGCCTGGAGCGGCTGACGGACATCGAGCACAAGGGTCGGGTGGTGGCGGCGGGTCGGCTGGGGTACCGGATCACCGACCTGTTCGCGTCGAAGTACTTCGGCCGGATCTTCCTGCACCCCGACGCCGTGTTCACGCCGGAGATGCTGCGTCCGGAACTGCAGGACCTGGACGTCTTCGCCGAGTCGGTCGACACCATCGTCGCCACCCACGAACGGGTGGCCCGCGCCTACCTGCGTGACGGCACCATCTCGCTCGCGGTGCCGCCCCTGCGCGCACTTCTGGAGATCATGGCCGACGGGGCGAGCGCGGAGGGCTGGACCCTTCAGTCCCCCCAGTTCCGGGACCTGTTCACCCGGGAGTCGGTGCTCGCGTCCCCTTGGTATGCGCAGCGGCTCGACGCCCGGCAGGCGGCTGCCATTGCCCGGGCCGAGACCGGGCTCGCCGCCATCGAGCGGTTCGTCTCCGCACCGGGCAACGAGGAGCCCAACGCGCGGCTGGACATGCCGGCCCGGGTGGAGGCGGCCCGGCTGG
>DASTGO010000306.1:0-14177 GCA_035719045.1 Kineosporiaceae bacterium
GGGAGGCGTCCGCCAGGCCGGTGGCGAGGGCGGCGTCCGGCCCGGTCGGCCCGGCCCGCTCGGCGGCGGTGGCGATCGCGGCGAGCAGACGGGCGTACAGGTCGGGGCGCAGCAGGGGGACGGGGGCGCCCGGTGCCTGAGCTCGGGATCGGCGGGCCAGCGCGGTGTCCAGGAGCAGATCGAGCATCGCGGGGTGGCCGTCGGTGTGCCAGGCCAGTTCGGTGACCCGGTGCGCCGTCTCCTCCCGGTGCCCGTCCCCTCCGGTGTGCCCGTCGGTCGGTGCCGGACCCTCGGCCGCCCTCGGCCGGTTCCGCTCGTCCAACCAGGCCCGGACGGTCAGCGCGATCAGGGCGGCGGGAGGCAGGGCCCGCGGGGCGAGGGCGGCCGCCAGCGCCGGGACCGCGCAACCCCACACGCCGCCGTCATGGTCGAGCAGACCGTCGGCCGTGAGCAGGTCGACGGTCTCGGCGAGCTGGTCGTGGTCGGTGTCGAGTGCGGCCGCGAGCACCTGGAGGTCGGCGTACCGCAGGCCGCCGGAGGAACCCGCGGCGGCGACCAGCGCGGCGGCCGTCCCGTGGCCGTGCAGCAGCCGGTGCACCAGCGGATGGTCCTCCGGCAGACGCAGCGGACGGCCGGCCCGGGTTCCGCCGGCGAGCATCACGTCCAGGACACCGAGGACCAGCCCGGGCAGACACCCCCAGCTGCCCAGCGCGGGCCGCAGCACCCGGACCAGGGCGGGCGTGGCGGACGGGTCCCGCAGGCGGGCCACCTCCAGGCAGTGCTCGTCCGACAGTCCCTCCAGATGGATCCGGGACGGGCCGGGCAGCCGGTCGATCAACGCGGCGAAGGCGGTCCGTGGCACGATGCCCGGAGCGGGTGCATGCCCGGCACCGATCAGGCGGGCCCGCAGCCGGCGCCGAAGCAGGGGCAGGACGCTGAGCGAGAGGGCGTCGGCCAGGTCGAGGTCGTCCAGCAGCAGGGCCACCGGGCGGCCGCCGGCGGTGCGCTGGATCTCCTGGGCGGTCAGCTCGACGAACCACGGCAGGTCCGGTAAGGGCACTGGGGTGCCGCCCGGCTCCGGTCGCCACGGCGTGACCGGCCACCTCAGGTGGTGGGCGGTGCCGTCGGCGCCCGGGATCCGCAGGCCTGCCAGGTAGGACAGGGGCAGCGCGCTCGGGCCGGGCGAGGCCGTCCCCGCCACCACGCAGTGGCCACCCGCGGTGAGGTGACCGGCGGCGGCACGCAGGACGCAGGTCAGGCCGGAACCGCTGCGCCCGGTGACGACCGCGGTGACCGACGAGTGCAGGACCGCCAGGACCGGTGCCCGGCCGATCGGCGCGACCCCGGCCGGGGCCATGGTCATCCGCGGCCCGAACCGGCCACGATCGAGGTGTCCAGCAGGGCGGGCCCATGCTGCCCGGACATCGGATGGGTGGCCGCACCCTCGGTGTCCAGCGCGTCCATGATCTCGTCGGCGAGGTTCGTCAGCCGGACCGGGTCGGAATGCGACAACCGCAGCGTCGGCAGGGGCCTGCGCCCGCGCCGTGGGACCGGCGGATAGGGAATGCACACGGTCAGCACCGCATCCGGGTCGTCACCGGCCATGTCCATCGCCAGCGCCACCAGCATCCCCAGCGGCCGTCGTGTCCCGGGGTGCACCTCGAAGGCGTGGTGGAACCGCCCGCGGGCATGCCACAGCTGCCAGGACTCGCTGACCGTCTCGATGGCCGTGGCGGACGGGGTGAGCGGCACCTCCGTCGTCGCGGCGAGGGCGCTGAGCAGATCACTGCGGTCCAGCGGGACCAGCTTGAGCACACCGTCCGAGCTGTGCCGCAGCAGCCGCCGCAGCTCCGCCCGGATCAGGGCCGGGACGGCGGACATGGCCTCGGCCGGGGGCAGTGCGGTCAGCGGCTCGACCCGGAGTGCGAGCCAGGCCGTCAGCAGGGTCCGGGGACCGTTGCCGAGGTCGGTGGTGGCCTGCTGGAGCACGGCGTAGGCGGTGGTGCCGGGGGTGACGGCCTCCGGGAAGTCCAGCAGGGTGGTCAGGCCGTCGGCGGCACCGGGGGTGGCGGCCCGGGGCCCGTCGGTCACCCAGGCCGCGGCGATCCAGGCCTTGCCCAACTGCAGGACCCCGACCTCGGTGCGGCGGAACCCGCGGATCGTGCCGATCGACAGCCCCCGGTCCAGCAGCCACAGCGGGTTGATCGGGTCGCCCTCGTCGTTGATGTGCGAGGCGCGGCGTCGCCGCCGTCGCCACGACAGCCAGACCGCGAACCAGCCGCCGAACGTGCGCGAGCCCACGGTGACCACGGACAGGGCCAGCACCGCGGGGAACACGGCCGCGGCGGCCAGTACGGCCTTGTCCTGCTGGCCCAGCAGGGTGAGCGTCACGATGCAGATCAGCTGCACGAACAGGACCAGGGCGATCCGGCGGGTGGCCGGCCGGCCGCTGCCGGGGACCGCCTGCACAGGCCCGTCGCCGGAGTCCTGTTCGGCCAGGTCGTCAGCATCGAAGCCGGCCGCGGCGTCGCGCAGGTCGTCCTCGAGCGCCGAGCGGCGGGTGTCGCGGGCACCGGGCGGCGGGGGGTAGAGCCGGACGCCGGACAGGTCGGTGGGGGCCGCCCCGGGCCCGGTGGGAAGGACGGACCTACGGCCTCGCGCGGTGCGCGGGTCGGGTCGGGCGGGCGTCATGGCTGGCCTCCGTGGGCGGACGGGTGGCTGTCGGCGGGGTACGGCGCCCGGGGCGTCCGGCGGCCGGCGTCAGGGCCGGCGGCGGAGTCCGCCCCGGCGTCGGCGTCGAGGTTCCGGGCGAGCCACCAGGCGCCGTACTGGCCGGGCGGGCGGAACGGGTCGTCGGTCAGCAACTGGTGGTCCGGTGGGGTCGGCACGGGTTCCGGCTGTCCCGCCGGGCGCCAGCCACGTGACCTTCCCCGGTAGAGGGCGGCCGCGACGAAGCCGATGATCGCCAGCAGGAGGATCGCGGTGGCGGCGATCCCGACCGCGGCGATCGAGGCACGTTCGGGTTCGGGGCGGCCGGCCAGCAGCCGGCCCTGGGTCCCGGAGAGCGCCCCCGAGGCGGCACTTCCGGGTGGGCTCAGCGCCGCCGACGGGTCCAGCACCGGGATCCCCCCGTACACCGAGGGCACCCGGGACTGCTTCAGGCGGGCCCGGAGGTCAGCGGCGCTGCGCGGGTGGACGGCCTCCAGGACGAGCGCGGCGGCCCCCGCGGCGTAGCCGGCCGCGACCGCGTTCGAGCTGACCAGCAGGTGGCCCTTGTCGGGGGCCAGCACCGGGATCCGGATCCCGGGGGCGATCAGGTCGATCCGGTCGCTGCCCAGCGCCGTCTGGGCGAGCTCGCCCTCGGCGGACGTCCCCTCGACGACCAGGACCTCCGGATAGGCGGCGGGGTAGTGGTAGGTGTCGTCGGCGGTGGCCGGCGCGCCCTCCACGAGCAGGCAGCCCTGCTCCTCCGCGGCGGCGACGGCCGCGCGCAGTTGCGCACCGTCCGGCAGCGACACCGACGGCAGGACCAGGACCTGCGGATTGTGCTGCAGGGCGGCCTTGATGCCCTGACCGAGCAGGTCGGAGGCCTGGGCGCGGTGGGTCTCGTCCGGGGCGGTGGACGGGTTGACCACCCAGTCCGGCAGCCGGACGGGCAGGACCGAGGACTGCGGGGCGACTCCCATCAGCGGGGTCCCGGTGACCGGTGCCGCCACCGCGGCCCCCGCGATCGCGGTCCCGAAGCCGAGGCAGTCGGCGTTGGCCGGCCCGGAGTCCCCGAGGATCACCCCGTCGAGCACCCTGCCGTGCAGTTGGGGATGCCCGGCCGAGACCCCGGAGCTGATCACCGCGACGGTGATCCCCCAGCCCCGGTAGTGCTGGTCGAGGGTGTCCAGGCCGAGGCGCACCTGGGGCCAGGGCTCCTCGGCGATCACCTCCTCGGTGCCCGTGGAGCAGGTGCTTCCCTCGGCCGCGGGCGCGGCATGGGCGGCCGGTTGCGAGCCGGTCACCAGCAGCGTCGTCAGCAGTGCGGCGGTGAGCAGCTCCCAGGAGAGGCTGCGGACCGGCCGGTGGGATCGGTGCCGTCCGAGGCCGCGGGACGGCCGGCTGTCGGCGCTCATGACCGGTCGGCCCGCGGGCCGTCGGGCACGTAGCCGACCTGGACCAGGTGCGAGCCACGCCGGGTGATCAGCTGCGCCCGGCCCGGGGGCAGGGTCGCCGGGCGGGTGGTACCGAAGATGACGCCCTCCTCACGTGGGCAGGAGAACAGCAGCACCGGGTTGCCGGTGTCCCAGACCTTGCGGATCGCCGGGTCGGCCATCCCGCGGGAGCCCTGGGCGGTGGCCCGGGTGACCACCAGGTGCAAACCGATGTCCGCGCCCTGCGGGATGAACGGCGTGAGCGCGGTGAGCGGCGACTGCGAGCCGAAGCCACCGCCGGTGAGCAGGTCGAGGTCGTCGACGACGACGAAGACGCGCGGGCCCTCCCACCAGTCCCGGCGGCGCAGGGCCTCGACGGCCAGGTCGTCGGCCGGGATCCGGTCGGTCAGCGCGGGCACGCCCTCGGCGAGGATGTCGGCCAGCGACTTCTCGTTGGTGGCGTAGCCGATCAGCGACTCCTTCGGGACGGTGTCGTACAGCTCCCGCCGGAAGTCGCCGAGGACGACCTTGGCCTGCTTCGGCGTGTACTGCCGGGTGATCGCCTGCAGGACCAGCCGCAGCAGGGTCGTCTTGCCGGTCTCGGTGTCCCCGAAGGCCACCAGGTGCGGGTGCTGGCCGAAGTCCCACCAGTACGCCCCGCCGCTGTGCTCGTCGATCCCGACCGGCACCCGCAGGTCGTCCTTCGACGTCGGGCCGCCCTCGGGTTCGGGCAGCTCGTCGAAGCGGATCAGGCTCGGCAGGGTCCGCACGCTGGGCGCGGACTCGCCCTGCCAGGCGGCCGCGATGGACGCCACCGTGTGCGCGGTGCCCTGGGTCAGGCTCTCCTTGTCGGTGATCCCGTCGATGCGGGGCAGACCGGCGAGGAAGTGCATCGAGTCCGCGGTCAGACCCCGGCCGGGCAGGTTCGGCACGTTGGCCGCCACCCGCATGCCGATCGCCGAGTCGGAGGGGTCGTTGAGGTGCAGCTCGAGCTTGGTGCCCAGGACGTCACGCAGCCACATCCGGAACTCGCTCCACCGGTTCGACGCGATCACCAGGTGGACGCCGAAGTTGAGACCCCGCTGGGCGAGCTGCTGGAAGAACGCCTCCAGATGCTCGAAGTCCTGCTTGGCCGTGAACCAGCCGTCGACGACGAGGAACACGTCGGCGAAATCGTCCTCGGCGGGGGCCCTGCCCTCGTCACGCAGCCGCCGGGCGTCGGACATGGAGTCCAGGCGCAGCGTGCCGAACAGCTTCTCCCGGCGGTCCAGCAGCTCGGTCAGCTCCACCAGGGTCCGGTTCACCAGGTCGGTGTCCCGGCGGGTGGCGACGCTGCCGACGTGCGGGAGCCCGCCGAGGGTGATCAGGCCGCCGCCGCTGAAGTCCAGGCAGTAGAACCGGACCTGGTTCGGGGTGTTGGTCAGCGAGAGCGCGGTGATCAGGGTCCGGACCAGCGTGCTCTTGCCGCTCTGCGGGCCGCCGACGATGCCGACGTGGCCGGAAGCGCCTTCCAGCTCCACGGTGAGCAGGTCCCAGCGCTGCTCGAACGGACGGTCGATGATCCCCACCGGGACGGACAGCTGCGGGCCGGACCAGCTGGCGGCGATCAGGCCGCGCTGCGGGTCGTGGGTGAGACCGCCGAACAGCACGTCCAGGGTGGGCGGCTCGGACATCGGCGGCAGCCAGACCCGGTGGGCCGGTGGGCCGGAATTGGTCAGCCGCTCGATCAGGTGGTGCAGGACGGTGTTCTCCCGCGCGTCCGCCGGGGTGCCGTAGTCCTCGTCCTCGTCCTCCTCCGGCTCCTCCACGTCCAGCGGTTCCGGCTGTTCCGGCAGGGGCAGGTACGGCAGGGAGAAGGAGGTGAGGTCCTGCAGCAGGATGTTCCCGGACGACGCCCGGGCCTTCTCGGGCTTGGCCGCCTTGAGCTGGCCGGAGACGTAGGCGCCGCGGAACTTGATGAGCGTGGCCGTGCTGGTCTTGAGGAACCCCTGCCCGGGGGCCAGCGGGGACTCGTAGGCGTCGGTGATGCCGAGCACCGAACGGCTCTCCGACGCGGAGAACATCCGCAGGCCGATCCGGTAGGACAGGTGCCCCTCCAGCTGGTGGACCCGGCCCTCCTCCAGCCGCTGGGTGGCCAGCAGCAGGTGGACGCCGAGGCTGCGGCCCAGCCGCCCGACCATGACGAACAGGTTGAGGAAGTCCCGCCGTGCGGTCAGCAGCTCGCTGAACTCGTCGATGACCAGGAACAGGGTGGGCAGCGGCGCCAGGGGGGCACCGCCGGCCCGGGCGCGCTCGTACTCCAGCAGGGAGGCGTAGCCGGTGGCCCGCAACAGTTCCTGGCGGCGGACCAGCTCGCCGTGGATCGCGTCCTGCATCCGGTCGACCAGCGCCAGTTCCTCGGCGAGGTTGGTGATCAGGGCGGAGGTGTGCGGCAGCCGGTCCAGCCCGACGAAGGTCGCGCCGCCCTTGAAGTCGGCGAGGACGAAGTTGAGGTACTCGGAGCTGTGCCGGACGGCCATCGCCAGGACCAGGGTGCGCAGCAGTTCGCTCTTGCCGGACCCCGTCGCGCCGACGAGCATCCCGTGCGGGCCCATGCCGCCCTGGGCGGACTCCCGGATGTCCAGTTCCACCGGGGTTCCGTTCTCGTCCACCCCGAGCGGGACCCGCAGCTTGCCTGACGCGCCGTGTGCCTGCCAGTACTCGTGGGCGTCGAACTCGTGCACGTCCGGGATCCCGAGCAGATCGGCCAGCTCGACGGTGCGGACGTTGGCCGGCCCGCCGTCGCCCGACCCGGAACTGCCGTCGCCGGCGACCCGCCACCGGGCCAGCCGCCGGGCCAGGGCCGTGGTCTGGGGGAGGGCGAGGGTGTCCGGCCGGCCGAGGAGCTCTTCCATCTCCTCGCCGTTCTTCTGGGTGACCACCATGGCCAGGTCGTTCTCCTGGACCCGCAGTCGCAGCGCGTGCCGGTCCTGCCGCCAGGGCAGGCTGCCGCCGACGTCGAGCAGGACGACCCCGCGGTAGCCCGAGGTGGCCAGCCGCGAGCTGGGCGGGATCGCCGCGCCGTCGACGATGATCACCAGGAACGGGTCCTCGGCCGAGGCGGTCGGATGCGGCTCGAACCGCGGCCGGTGGGTGATCATGTCCGCCAGGACGTCGCGTTCCAGGTCGGTGATGGTGGCGGCGAACAGGCGCCGGCTGCCGGCGCAGTCCAGCTCCGACGGGTGCTGGCCGTGCGGCAGCCACTTCACCCAGTCCCACTGGGACTGCCGGTCCGCGTCGGTGCACAGGGCGATCCGGACGAACTCGGGGGAGTGCGCGGTGACCAGCTGCCCGAGCAGGGCCCGGGCCAGGTCCCGGCACAGCTGTGGGTCGCCGTCCATCTGGATCCGGGCGAAACCGGGCAGGCTGATCGCCATCGGCAGGTCACTGACCGTGGAATAGCTCTGGACCAGGCGGCGCAGGGCGTGTGCCGAGACCGGTTCCAGCTCTTCCAGCGGGATGACCTCGGGCGGGGTGATGTTGAGGGCGCAGGGCTGCTCGCCGATGCCGACCCGGACCTCGCCGAAGTCGTCGTCGGAGGGCTGGCGCTCCCACAGCCGCTTGGTGCGCGTCCGGTAGACGAGCATCTGCGGATCGGGGTTGTTCCAGGCCAGGGCGGCCCGCTGCTTCTCGACCGCCTCCCGCAGCTTCTTGCGCTCCGACGCCAGGTAGCGCAGGTAGTCGCTGCGGTCGTCGTCGACCCCCTGCTGGGCGTCCATCGGCCCGCGCATCATCTGCGGCAGCATCATCCCGACCATCGACATCCCCATGAAGCCGGCGCCGATGGACGAGGCCCCGACGCCGCCCGACATGGCCATGAGGATCATCCCGGCCGGCATCAGCAGCATCGGCAGGAACATGACCAGGCGCATCAGCCCGATCTTCGGCGGTGGTGGGAGCGCGGGCGGCGGCTCCAGGGCGAGATCGCCGCTGGGCAGTTTCGGCCCCGGCGCGCGCAGTTGCGTGTGGAACAGCTGAGCGGTCACGCGGACTCGAGCCTCCCGATCGTCACTACCTCGGGAAACGCCGCCGGGGCCGCTTCGTCACGCGCCGCCCGCCCACGGCCCCCGCTGGTGCCCCCGGGCTTGCGGGAGATCCGCTCCCGCCGGCCCGTGACGGTCGGGTGCGGTCACCGTCTTCCCTGCGAAGAGGTGGATCCGCGCCAGGTGCGATCCGCCCGGATGAGTCGACGAGGTGCCCAGGCCGGTCCACGGTCGGTCCCGGGGGCGAGAAGGGGAGCCGATGGCTGCGATCACGCCCGAGATGTGCAGGGTGACGATCGTGACGCCCAGCCGCTGGGCGGATCTTGCCCTGCCGGCCGACGAACCGCTGGCCGAGATGCTGCCGGCCCTTCTCGACCACGTCGGCGACCCCGACCTGGAGGCCGACGGGGTGGTCCTGCAGCGGCTGGGGCGCCCCCCGCTGGACGGGGCCCGGTCGCTGGCCGCCAACGGCGTGGTCGACGGGGAGGTCCTGTACCTCAATCCCCATGAGGCGGCCCTGCCCGAGACGGAGTTCGACGACCTGATCGACGGCATCGCCAACGGCATGACGGAACTGGACCACCGCTGGCAGCCCCGGCACACCCGGCAGGTGCTGCTCTGGCTGTCGGCGGTGCCGGTGCTGGTCGCCGCGGTCGGGCTGATCATGCGCCCGGCGGAGAACTGGATCACCGCCTCCGTCGGCGGGATGGTGTGCCTCCTGCTCGTCCTCGTCGCAGGCGCCGCCTCCCGGGCGTGGGGCGACTGGGGTCTGGCGGTCATCGCCGGTGGCCTGGCCGTGGCCTTCGCCGCTGCCGGGGGTGCCTTCGCCGTCGAGTCGATGGCCCGGACACCGCTGATCTCGGCGCCCACCCTGCTCGCCGGCCTGGCCGCCGGCTTCTGCGTGGCGTCGGCGATCGACGTGGTGATCGGCGGGATCGCGGTCGGGTTCGCCGGGGTCGCCTTCGCCTGTGTGCTGGGCGGTCTGGGCAGTCTCGCGGCCGTCCTGGCGCACTGGAACAGCAGGCAGGGACTGGCCCTGACGCTGGTTCTCGCCGTCGTGGTCGGGGAGCAGATGGTGACCGTGGCGGCGCGGCTGGCCGGGGTCGTGCTGCCGCCGCTGCCGCGCAATGCCGTCGAGCTGGAGGAGAACGTCGAACCCGTGCCTGGGCAGGAAGTGCTCGGCCTGGCCGCGCGGGTGGACGTCTACCTGACGGCGCTGCTGTGGGGATCCTCCGCGGTGATCATCGTCTGCGCCTCGGCCCTCGTCTGGCGTGGCGGCTGGGCCGTGGCACTGGTGCTCGTGGCCAGCGTCGCGTCGCTGCTGCGGCTGCGGGTGATGCCGTCGCGGGCCCAGCGGGCCGCCGTGATCACGGCCGGGGCGGCCGGTCCGGCGAGCCTGCTGCTGCATCAGGTGCTCGGCGCCTCAGGCGTGTCCCGGGTCTCCCTGCCCCTCTCCTGCCTGGCGGGGGCGGTGGCGCTGGTCGTGCTCGCGCGGATCCTGCCGGGGCGGCGGGTGATCCCGCACTACGGCCGGGCGGCGGAGCTGCTGGAAGGGCTGGTGGCGGCTTCACTGCTGCCCCTGCTGCTCGCCGTGCTCGGCACCTACCAGGCCGCACGCAACCTGTTCTGACCGCAGCCGCGACGGGATCACGGCTGAGCTGATCGGCGGTACGCACGCATGCAGACCAAGAAGGAACAGGTCCGGGCGCACAACTTCCAGGTACGCCGCCTGGTCCGTGGTGTGCTGCTCGCGGAGCCGGACCACTGGGAGCAGCCGTTCCGCAGGTCCTCCACCGGGACCCTGGTCGGCACCGTGGTCGCGGTGTTGCTGCTGGCCGGGTTCGCGGTGTTCGGGCTGCTGCGCCCGGCGGCCGGCCCGGACCTGTCCCAGAACACGAACGTCGTGCTGGAGAAGGAGACGGGGACCCGCTACGTCGTGGAGGGCGGCGTCCTGCGACCGGTCGCGAACCTGGCCTCGGCGCTGCTGCTGGCCGGACCCCAGCTGCAGACCCAGACCCTGTCCCGCCAGCGGACCCGCCAGCTGCCCCGGTCCGCCGCAGTCGGCATCGTCGGTGCCCCCGACGACGTCCCGTCCGGCGCGGACGTTGCCGCGAACGGCTGGTCGGTCTGCGTGGGGGCCACCGTCTCGTCCACCGGGATCGCGCCGCCGATGGTGGCCTCCTTCGCTGCCGACGACCGGCCGACCGCGGTCCCCGCGCGACAGGGGTTCCTGGTGGCCGGTCCGGACGGCGCGTTGTACCTCGCCGCCGCCGGGACCCGGTACACCATCACGAGTACCGAGGCCCGCAATGCACTGGGCTATGCGGCGACCGCGCCCCTGCGGGTGCCGGCCAGCTGGCTGGCCGCCCTGCGCCCCGGCCGCGACGTCACCACCCTGTCCGTGGACGGTGCGGGGACGGCGGGCCCGCCGACCAGTGCCGGTCCGACCACCGTCGGGCAGGTGCTCGCCGTGCACCAGCCGGCAGGCACCCAGTACTTCCTGGTCCAGCGCGGGAAGATCCTGCCGGTCACCGAGTTCGAGGCCCGGTTGCTGATGGGCAACCCCAAGCTGGCTTCGGTGTACCAGGACGGCAATGCGCCCGTGGTCGTTCCCGGGAGCGCGATCGCCGAGGCGACCCGGCAACTGCTTCCCGCCAGCCTCGGCTGGCCGGACACGGTGGTGGATCCCGTGCCGGCCCAGGGCGGCTCGGTCTGCGTGGCGGCCGGACCCGACGGCAGCCCGTGGCTGGGGACCCGTGGCCTGCCCGGTCCCGTCACCGCACCCTCGGCCCAGGCGGTCTCCGGCGGGACGGTGGTCCGGGTGCCACCCGGTTCGGGTGTCGTGGCGGAGGAGACCAATGCGGCCGGCGGGAGCACCGGCGCGGTCTGGTTCATCGACGACACCGGCCGCCGCTTCGTGATCAAGGATGCGGAATCCCTGGGGGCACTGGGATTCCAGGCCGCAGCCCGGATCAAGGTGCCCACCGGGCTGCTGTCCGCGCTGGCGACCGGGCCGGTGCTGGACATCGCGGCGGCCGGGCGGCCGGTGGCGGGCGCGGCCCCCTCGACGCCTGCGACCACCGTGACTCCTGCCGTCTCGGGCTGATCCGGCGTCGGCGGAGCCGGTTATCTCCAGGGTTTCCCGAAGCTGGGGCCGCGTCAGCGAGACGGCCGTCCGAGGTGAAACAAGTAGCCGGCCCGGACGGGGCCGGGCTTCGGAAAGCCGGTACCGGCCGGGAGCAGGGGAAACACCGTCCCCCGCCGACACACTTGATCCCGAGGAGGGAACATGGCACAGGACAAGCTCTACAACAGTGGGACACTCTCCGAGCAGCAGTCCCAGCTGAAGAACCGCGAGCAGGCGCTCACCGCTGCCGGTGAGGACATCCGCTCCGAGCTCGTCCGGCTCGAGGGCTTCTGGGAGGGCAACGCGTCCCAGGCGTTCATGCAGGCCGCGAACACGTGGCAGCAGGGCTACGCCGAGGTGATGCAGGGCTTCAACCTGTTGAACAGCAAGGTCGGCGTCGCCAACGAGGGCTTCACCTCGGCGGAGACCAGCCGCACCAGCCAGAGCACCGGTTCCTGGACCTGATCCCCAGCCAGGGGTGCCGGATCTCGGCGCCCTGACGGCCCTTCCCCCACCCACTGATCTGAAAGGAGCCCACGATGACGGGTTTCTCCATCGACACCGCCAGCGCAGCCTCGGTGGCGTCCGGCCTCGAAAGCGAAGAGGCGAACATCGTCAAGTACATCCGCGACACCATCACCGTCGCCGAGGAAATGGCCAACACCTGGAAGGGTGACGCCCCGGCCGCCTTCCAGCAGGCGAAGGCCCTGTGGGACGAGGGCATCGCGAAGATGGACGCCGGCATGCAGAACGCGTGCGGAGTGCTGCGCAGCAACATCAGCAGCTACCACAGCACCGACTCCGACCTCGCGGGCCTGTTCTCCGGCTTCAACGTCTGAGTCGTTCGCCCGGGGTGGCGCCACCGGTCATGGTGGCGCCACCCCAACTGGTCGTGGCGCACGGTGCCGTGGCACGCCAGGCCGTCGGGTTGTCCGCCGTCGGACCCGATGTCGTGCAGCCCGCCGACGGCCATCCGTGAATTCACCGAATTCCGCTGAGTTACTGCCGCATCAACCGGGAGAGTAGCCATGCCAGGCGCGTACATGCCCCCGCAGAAACCGCACCCGACGCCGCCGGCGCCGCCGGACCCGACCCGGCACCAGTTCGGCACGCCGTCGACCCTCGGCACCCACGACCCGTACAACACTCCGGCGGCGACCAACTCGCCCACGGTCGACAGCAAGATCAAGGTCACCCCGGAGGTCCTGGAGAACTGGGCCACGCTCTTCGAGAACGCAGGCAAGCAGCTCAACCAGGCCGGCGACACGATGATGAAGGTCAAGGTCGAGCCCGGCTACTTCCAGGAAGCCGACACCGTCCGCAAGCTGGTGGAGGCGTTCAACGCCGCGTTCGTCCCGAACACGAGAACGCTGTCCGACTCCTCGCAGTACGTGGCTCGCGCGCTGCGCCTGGCCGCGAAGTCGTTCGACAACGTCGAGAAGGCGAACCTCGACCAGAACACCGCGCTGATGGACCTGGTCTCCTCGCTGACGAAGGCGGAGAGCGGGCTGAAGTCGACCCCCACCGTGGCGCCCAACACGCCGACGAAGTAGCACCGTGCCGGCCCGGGGCAGCCCTGGCCGGCACCACCCGCTGCCGGTCGGTCTCGCAGTGGCAGGGGACTGCGGCGCTGTCGGCTCTGGAACGTGGCTGCGCTGTGGCGAGGTCGCGGGTCGCGGGAACGAAGAAGCAAGGAAAGAAGCCCGGCGTTGGCCTGGTCGACGACGGGGCAGGAACAGGTTGCGTGCCGGTGGACGGCCCGTCCACTCCGTCCCCCGGCCGGTCGATGCACCCGGCCCACTGATCAAGGGTGCCGGGGCAACACCTCCAGGGGTGGGGTGCGCCTGACCGGCGTACCCCACCGCAGGGACCTGGTCGTGTGACAGGACGTCCGGATACGCCCACGGAGCAAGGAGCGACGGGATCCATGCCCACCGAGCCCTCCCGCGGAGGCAGCAACACCTCCTTCGCACAGATCCACGACGCGATCTTCAGCGGCGAACCCAGCAGCATGACCAAAGCCGCCGACACCATCATGGAGTCGGGGAACCAGGTCCTGACGGAGATCCACAAGGTCCCCGCGGCTGTTGACGGTCTGATGGGAGTCTGGAAGGGCGCCGCCTCGGACGCCTTCCGCCAGCAGGTCGACTGGTTCCTGCAGCAGCTCCAGGCGGAGAACGAGAAGGCCGGGGGTGGCGGCCTTCCCCCCGTGGTGACCGCCCTGCACGACTCGGCGCAGGGACTGTCGTGGGCGCAGGACACCCTGGACCGCATCGAGCAGTTCTACTCGCAGCAGGCGGCGGCGCACGGAGCTCCCAGCACCGTCGGCGCTGACGGGGGGACCTCGGTTGCGATCGGCGGGACCCCCGGCGTTGCCGGTGAGATCCAGCGGGCGATGGACGAAGACGCCCAGTTCGTCATGCAGCAGACCAGTGACCGGTACCGCATGAGCTCCGAGCCGCTGCTCGCCTCCGTCGGTATGTCCGGTCAGGGCGGCGCAGGTGGCGAGGGCGAGGGCCACGGGTACGGCCAGCACGGCGACGGCGAGGGTGAAGGCCACGGCGGCCGTGGGGGCGGCGAGGGTGAAGGCCACGGCGGCCGCGGGGGCGGCGAGGGTGAGCGCGGCCGTGGTGAGCACGGCGAGGGTGAAGGCCGCGGCGGTGGCGAGCACGGCGAGGGCTCGACCGGTGGGTCGGGTGCGCAGGGCTCGCAGGGTTCGGGCGGCGGTACCGGTGGTGGTACGGCTGGCGGGACCGGCGGCGGTACCGGTGGTGGCACTGGTGCGCAGGGTTCGGGTGGCGGTACCGGCGCTGAGGGTTCGACCGGTGGGTCGGCCGGTGGGTCGTCCGGTGGCACCGCTGGTGGTACGACTGCTGGCACGGGTGGTGG
>DASTGO010000307.1:0-17091 GCA_035719045.1 Kineosporiaceae bacterium
AGTCGCCGGCCCAGCGGTCGAATCCCGGGCCCCAGAACCGGTCCGCGGTCGTGACGGCCACACGGGACGGCGCCGGGGCGTGCGCCACCCACCGCGCGCCGAGCAGGAGCGCGGCCGCTCCCCCGTTGCACAGCTGCTGCAAGCCCAACGGCACCGCCCGGCTCGCACCTATCTGCGCGGCCACATAGTGCGCGGGCGACCAGAAGTCATGGCCCTGGTGATAGATCCACGCGTGTGCCAACAGGTCGAGCTCCGCCGCGGACCACTCCGCCCGCGCCAGCGCCTTGCCTGCAGCCAGCACCGCCATCTCCGGCGGCGACAGCGCGGGACTGACCGGTACCTGTCGAGCGCCGGCCCCCGCGGCGTCGTCCGCCGACAGCCGGCCCGCCCGCACCGCCTCGTCGACGGTCTCCACCGTCTGCGGGAGCCAGGTATCGACGGAGGCGATCCCCACCCTGCGCGCTCCGGGGGTCACGGCCGTCACGCCTTCGTCGTCTCGGCGCCCTGCGTCCACGCCTCGACGATCCTGCCGCCGGCGATCCGCAGGATGTCCACACCGACCCACGTCACCGGCGCCCCGGAGACGTCGCTGCTCCAGTTCGTCCGCCCACGGAAGACCGCCCTGCCGACCCAGCGGCAGATGAGCGTGTCGCCGTCGACGAAGGGGCCGCGCTCGGTCCGGTAGTGCAGACCGTCAAACTTCTCCCGGAAGCTGCTCACCCACCTCGCCATACCCTCGGCGTCCCGGATCGCGTCCGCGTCCACGGTGGCACCGACGGACGGCAGGTGCACCCGGTAACCCGGACCGATGATCTCGGCGGCGGTCTGCGGTTCGACATTCCACATCCGCAGCCAGCGGTCCCAGATGTCAGCTGCGGCGGCGCGGCTCAGCGGAGCCGAGGCGTTCGCGCCCTCCGAGTGCGGGCCGAGAACGGATTCCAGGACTTCGGGACCGGTGTCCGGGGTCATGTACGCGTCCCTTCTTGGGCTGTTCGGCCTTCCTCGCGCTGGGGCCTGGGCCGGCGCCGTCCCGATGCCGGGAACACCTGCGCCGCCGGGGCGACCCGACGGCCGGCCTGCCGGCGGCGTCCGCGAGGTGGCAGTACAGATCGCAGCGGCCCGGACGTGGATACAGCAACGCCCACCTGGTTTGGCAGCGAAAGAGACGGCGCTCACTATCGGAGTCATAGTGATTATCTACTCACTAGCAGTGGATTACTTCCTCGGTGACCCGGCCGCGTGATACGGGATCATTCCACTCCGGCGGCCGAAGTGACGGAGCCGGTCACGGGACGGGTCCGGGAACCCGGACCCGTCCCGGCAGGCAGTACCCCGGACTGGGGTGCAGACAGCCGGGAGGGGCCTGCCGCACCCCCTGCGCGTCGGGGGAATGCGCCTCACAGGTGAGAAGAGTGCGCAAACTATTCCCCTGGCGTGTATTGACTGACTCGCCCATTTCTTCCTAGTCTCCAGGAAGGTAGCAGGGACTCACTACAACTGATGTCCTGGGAAATGGAGCGGGGGCCAATGCCACGAGAACAGGGAACTGCGCCGCCAGTCCGCGCGGCTCGTGACGACCCGTGGCGGGCTGCGGATCCCCGTCCCCCCGAGCCTCCTGTCGCAGTCCTGCTCCACGGGCTGGGGATGAACGGCGCTTCGTGGGGACCGGTCGTCGCCTCCTTCGACCCCCGGTGGGAGACCCTCGCTCCGGACCTGCCCTGGGGGATCATCGACGACCGCAGTGGCCGGCCCCTCCTCGATGCTCCCGAGATCCTGCTCGCCCGGGTGCTCGACCGCATGCCGCGACCTCCGAGCCTCGTCGTGGCGCACTCCTTCGCCGCGGCGGCACTGCTGCAGTTGGTGTCCGGGAGATCAGCCTCGGCACCGACCTGTCCGCTGGTCCTCGTCGCTCCCCTGCTGCCCCAGCCCGGCCGCGCTGACGGGGAGGCCGTGCTCGAGCGTTTCCGGCACGTCATCCGGGAGGGCGTGAAGGTGCGCCTCGGTCGGCGTACCACCCGCATTCCGAGCTCCTTGGTCGACCTCATGGTGGCGAAGATCCTCGACGCCGTCCCGCCGGATGTCCCCGCCGCCTGCGCCGCAGCCGCTCAGCGCCTCGCGCAGGCCCCCTTGGAGCGGGTACTCGCCCCCGTGCTGCTCCTCGGCGGAGCCGCCGACCCGGCCGCCCCTCTGCAGTCGGTGCAGGCCCTGGCCGACCGGCTGCCACGTGGAGTGGCGTCGACGCCGATCGGAGCCGGTCACTTCTGCCATCTGGAGAACCCCCAGCGGCTGATCGAGGCGATCGGAACAGCCGCCCTGCACTGACAGACGCGGCCCATGACGCGCGGCCCATGACGAGTGACGCGCAGGGGCGGGCCGGATGTGCCTTTCTCCACCGGATCACTTTCTCGGCCCGATCTCAGCTGTCTTCGGCGTCGGTCGCAATGGCGCGGCCGCGCAATCTCGCCCTGCCCGCCGGCCGTCGACCGCCCCTGACACGACCGGGCCGGCCGGGCGAGCACGGCGATGCCCTGACACCCACCGGCTCGGCCCCAGGCACAGAGGACGAACTCCAAGGAGGTACTTCCATGACTGACACCTATGACGTGATCGTCGTCGGGGCGAGCGTGGCAGGCTGCACCGCGGCCACCCTCTACGCCCGCAGGGGAGCACGGGTGGCGTTGCTGGAACGGCGCTCGGACCCGCAGGCGTTCAAGGTGCTCTGCACGCACTACATCCAGCCCTGTGCCACGCCCACGATCATCGAGCTCGGGCTCACCGAGGAGCTCGAGGCCGCGGGCGCGGTCCGTAACTCCGCCGACTACTGGACGCCGTGGGGGTGGATCCGGCCGGAAGGGGCGAGCGAGACACACACCCTGCCGTTCGGCTACAACGTCCGACGGGAGACCCTCGACCCGATGCTCCGTCGCCTCGCGGCGAACACCGAGGGCGTCGAACTGCTCGCCGGACACACCGTCGACGGCCTGTTGCGTGAGAACGGCCGGGTGACAGGTGTTGAGGGCGTCGCGCCCACGGGACGGTTCACACTGCGCGGGCGTCTGGTCGTCGGCGCAGACGGCAAGAACTCCACGGTCGCACAGCTCGCGGGCGCCAGGACCAAGACCATGAAGAACGGGCGGTTCAGCTACTTCGCCCAGTTCCGTGGGCTGCCCCGGCCGGCGGGGAACCGGACGCTGTCGTGGTTCCTGGACCCGGATGTCGCCTACCAGATGCCCAACGACGACGACATCACGGTCATCGCCTGCATCCCCGTGAAGAGCAGACTCCCCGAGTTCCGCGATGACCTCACGGGAGCCTTCCGTAGGTTCGTGCACGCCCTGCCGGGTGGGCCCGACCTCGACCAGGGTGAACTGGCATCCAAGATCATGGGGACGGTCGACTTCCCCATGCTGGCCCGGCAGGCCACCGGGCCCGGATTCGCTCTCGTCGGCGACGCCGGCCTGGCGAGCGACCCGATCTGGGGCATCGGCTGCGGGTGGGCATTCCAGTCGGCGCACTGGCTCGTCGAGGCCTCCGCCCTCGCCGTCCGCGGTGCCGCCGACCTCGACCGCGCTCTGGTCGAGTACCGCCGCCGCCGACGCCTGCTCGACGGTTACCAGTCCCTGATCCGCGGCTACGCCACCGGACGCGGATTCAACCCCGTGGAGCGGCTCATGTTCTCCGCCGCGGCGCGCGACCAGCAGATGGCCCGCCACTTCCACGTCTTCGGGGCTCGCCTGATGAGCGTCCCGGAGTTCCTGGCACCGTCCGCCCTGGCACGGGCGGCCGCCGTCAACGTGCGGCACCGGGTCGCGTCGACCGGCTGGCGTACCCCGGTGAGCGCGGAAGGCACTGCCCCGCGTTGACCTGTCACCTTCGCACCCCCCTGCGACTGTCGTCACTCGTGCAGCTCACCTGTCCACCCATCGACGGAAGGTACCCAGGATGACCCCGACCAGCGCACACACCCTGACCGACCAGCAGCGCGACCTGCTGCGCGCCATCGTCGTCGAGGTCCTCGAGATCGAGGGCGAGGAACTCACCGAGGCCGGCAGCCTGGTCGACGATCACGGGGCGGACTCGCTGCTGGCCATCGAGATCCTCGCCCGCATCGAACGGGACCTCAGCGTCGACGTGCCGCAGGAGGAACTGTCCGAGATGGGCACGCTCGGCGGCATCTACGCCGTCGTCGCCCGGCATTCGGGTGGGGGCCGGCATGCCTGAGCCGAGCGAGCGCCGGGTCGTGGTGACCGGCCTGGGGGCGGTGAGCAGTCTCGGGACCGGCGCCCACACCTTCGGCGCGGCGATCCGGGAGGGCCGTTCGGGCGTGTCGCCGATCCGAGGGTTCGACGCCACCGGCTTCCCCCATCGTGTCGGAGGCGAGGTGCATGACTTCGATCCACGATCGGTCCTGCGACGGCTACAGGTCAGCGAGTGGGGCCGCAGCGGACTGTTCGCCGCGACGGCGGCACGCTTGGCCGTGGAGGACTCCGGCATCGACCCTGATCTGCTGTCGCGGTCACGCACCGGCTCCTGCGTGGGCACCACGAGCGGTGAGTCCGCGGTGATCGAACAGCTCACCGAACAGTGGGTCGAGAAGGGGTTCGAGAACCTCGATCCGCGGTTGGTCCGCCAGGTTCCGGCCGGCCGCATCGCCTGGGCCGTGAACGCCGAACTCGCCCTCCACGGTGAGGCGCAGACCATCGCGACCGCCTGCTCGGCGAGCAACTACGCACTGGGCTACGCCTTCGACATGATCCGTACCGGCGAGGCGGACTACATGATCAGCGGTGGTGCCGACTCGCTCAACCGCTGGGCGCACGCCGGTTTCTACCGCCTCGGCGCCCTGGCGGAGTCGGTGTGCCGCCCCTTCGACGTCGACCGTTCGGGGATTCTCACCGCCGAGGGCGGGGTGGCCCTGCTCCTGGAGCCGCTCGAGCGTGCCGTCGGCCGAGGGGCACGCATCTACGCAGAGGTCCTCGGCTACGGCGTCAACTGCGACGCCAAGCATCCGGTGTCGCCGGACCCGACGAGCATCGCCGAATGCATCCGGCTGGCACACCGCAACGCCCGCATCCGGCCGGAGGACGTCGACTACATCTGCGCGCACGGAACCGGCACGCCGACCAACGACGCCACCGAGGTGAAGGCCGTGAGGGAGGTCTTCGGCGACCGCCTCCCCCCGATCAGCTCGATCAAGTCGATGATCGGACACACCATGGGGGCGGCCAGCGGCTTCGGCGCGCTGATGTGTTGCCTTGCGCTCCACGAAGGATTCCTGCCGCCGACCGCGAACGTCTCGCAGGTCGACCCCGCGCTGGGGCCGGGTGTCGACTGCGTGCCCGGCACGGGCCGCGATGCGACGCTGCGGGTCGTCCAGAACCACGGGTTCGCCTTCGGCGGCAACAACGCCATCACCATCCTCGGGAGGGTTGCATGACCACGGGCTCGGGCTCGATGTCCCACGCGCGCACCGCCACCGCGTCGGCCCAGGTTCCTCACCTGTCTGCGGACACGACGCCTGCAGCGGCCGTCTCCCCGCTGGTGGTCAGTGGATGCGGAGTCCTCTCCGCAGCGGGTCCAGGCCTGCGGTCCCTCGGCGACCCGGCAGCCGGCGGCAGCACCTCGGGGCCGGCAGAGGCCGGTGCCGGACTGCTCGCGCCGGACACCGACGACCTGCCACCCGTTCCCGTCGCACCGATCCACGATCTGCGCACCGACGCGCTGGGGCGCAAGGGTCTGGCGTCGCTGGACCGGACGACCATCTTGGCCCTGCTCGCCTGCCACCAGGCACTCGGGGGCCTCAGCGGTGAGCTGTCCGCACAGGACCGGCTGCGGACCGGGGTGGCCGTCGGGACCAGCACGGGAAGCATCCGCAGTTCCTCGGAGTTCTCCCGCGACACCCTCGTCCAGGAGAAGCCGTACCTGGTGCGTGCCAGCCTGTTCCCCAACTCCGTGATGAACTGCTGCGCCAGCCAGGTCGCCCTGCGCAACGGACTGCGCGGCGTCAACGCGACGCTCGCCGGTGGACGGTTGTCCAGCCACGCGGCCTTCCGCTACGCCCGCAACGCGATCGTGCAGGGCCACGCCGATCGGGTGCTCGTCGGCGGTGTGGAGGAGCTCTGCCCGCAGACGCTGTGGGGATGGCACCGGTCCGAAGCGCTCGCTCCAGGAGTGAAGGTCGGTGAAGGTGCCGCCATCTTCGTCCTGGAACCCCCCGAGTCCGCAGCGAACGCCGGCCGCAGCCCGCTGGCAGAGATCCTCGCCTGCGAGTTGGCCTCCAGCGCCGGTCGGGGCAACGCTCAGGCAGTGGTGGCCGCAGGGGTCGCCACGGTTCGTCGCGCGCTGGAGCGCAGTCGCACCAGCGCGGAGGAGATCACCACCGTCGTGCCCGGCACGACCGGGGTGGTGGGGCTTGAGGCCGTTGAGACGGCGATCCTGAACCGGGTGCTGGGACGGCGGACCATCCGCCGCATCGACCCGGTGACCATGGCTGGGGAGACCTTCAGCGCCGGTGGGGCCTTCCAGTTGGCGGCGTGGCTCGCCAGACCGGGCGACCGGGCGGACACCGCCCTGATCATCTCCCTCGACCAGGATGGCGCCGTTGCCTGTCTCGTGGCCCGCCGGACGCCGTGACGAAGTTGTCCACCGCCTGAAGCGACCCGTCGCAGCCCTCTGATGGGAGACTCACATGACACCCCCCACCGACGGCGACGAGCACGTGACCGTCCTGGTGAACGGATGCCTGGCCGGCGACGACGACGCCTGGCGCCGGCTGGTCCGTCGCTACTCCCCGCTGGTGTGGACGGTGGCCCGCTCCCACCGCCTGTCCCGGGACGACTGCCAGGACGTCTACCAGCTCACCTGGACCCGCGTCGTCCAGCACCTGCCCAAACTCCGCTCCCCCGAGCGTTTCGCGGACTGGCTCACCACGGCGGCCCGGCGGGAAAGCCTGAAACACCTGGAACGGTGCCGCCGACATGTCCCCGTCGCCGACAGCAGCGTCTTCGAGCGGTTGCGACCGAACACGGGTCACACCACCGACGGGCCGGACGCTCGCATTCTCCGACGTGTTCGGGATGCCAGCGTTCTGCAGGCCTTCCAGCAGCTGCCGGCCCGGGACCAGCGCCTGCTCGGCCTACTCGTCGCCGACCCACCACCGAGCTACGACGAGATCAGCCGCCTGCTCAACATGCCGCGGGGGTCCATCGGCCCCTTCCGGGCGAGGGCGCTGGGACGCCTTCGGGCGATGATCGTCGAAGCCGTGGCCTGAGCCGGGAGCGACCCGAACGCGATGCCCGGAGAGGAAGTCACCGCCCTCCGGGCATCGCTTTGCCCTGCAACCGCGGGGAAGCCACAGCCACGAGCATTCAGCAACAGGGCGCCCATCTGTCCAGTCACTTCGCCTGTCCAGTCACTTCGCCGCAGGCTCAGGGGCTTCGCCCGAGAGGTCAGGAGCCTCGGCGGGCGTGGACCCGTCGGCGACGACCCTCAACCTGCCGTCCGGGCCCAGACGCGACGCCACGAAGTCGAGCTGGTGGGTCCCGGCCCGGAACTCCGGGTGGGCCAGCAGTCCCCGGTGGAAGGGAATGGTGGTCGCAACTCCGGTGCAGTCGAATTCGAGCAGCGCCCGGTCCATCACGCGCAACGCCTCTTCCCGGGTGCGGCCGTGGGCGACCACCTTCGCCAGGAGCGAGTCGTAGTAGGGAGAAACCCGGTATCCGGGGAAGGCGTGGGTATCCACCCGGACACGCGGCCCGGTCGGCGGTTGGAACCGCTCGAGGGTTCCGGTGGAGCCACGCCAGTCACTCGAAGGATCCTCGGCGTTGATCCGGCACTCGATCACGTGTCCGGACAGGGCGACCTGGTCCTGCGCGAAGGTGAGCCGCTCGCCGGCGGCTGTGCGGATCATCCACTCCACCAGATCTATCCCGGTGCGCATCTCGGTGACCGCGTGTTCCACCTGGATCCGGGTGTTCATCTCCATGAAGAAGAACCTCCCCTCCGCGTCGACCAGGAACTCCATCGTCCCGGCGTTGTGGTACCCCACGGCCCGGGCCCCCTCGACCGCGGCCGCGCAGATCCTGGCCCGCAGGTCCTCCCCCAAGGCCGCCGACGGTGACTCCTCGACCAGCTTCTGCCGGCGGCGCTGAATCGTGCAGTCCCGCTCGCCGAGGTGGACGACGGTGCCGTGGCGGTCACCCAGTACCTGGACCTCGACGTGGCGTGCCGCGGTCACGTATCGCTCCACGTAGAGGCGGTCGTCGCCGAACAGCGTTCCCGCAGTCCGCCGGACGTCGGCGAACGCCGCCGGCAGTGACTCGGCGTCCGGCACGACCGCCATACCTCGTCCGCCACCGCCCGCCACGGCCTTGACGATGACGGGGTAGCCGATGGCCGCTGCCGCGGAGCGGGCCTCGGCCAGACCGGCAAGCGGTCGGTCGACCCCGGAGCAGACCGGGACCCCGGCGGCTGACATCGCCCGTCGCGCCCTCGCCTTGTCGCCGAGGAGTTCGATGAGCGCTTCCGACGGCCCCACGAACGTGACACCCGCCTCCCGACAGACCCTGGCGAAGTACGGGTCCTCGGCCAGGAACCCGTAACCAGGATGAACTGCCTCGGCCCCGGTCCGGGCACAGGCGTACAGAATCGCCGGCACGTTGAGATAGCTGTGCGCGGCAGGTCCGGGACCGAGGCACACGCTCTCGTCGGCCAGCTCGACGGCGCGCGAGTCGCGATCCGCCTCGGAGTGCGCGACGACCGTGGCGATCCCCAGGTCGCGACAGGTGCGGATGATCCGGACGGCAATCTCCCCGCGGTTGCAGATGAGTAGCTTGTCGAACATGGCGCTCTCCGTGACGGACGTGGTCAGCTGGGACGGATGGTGAACAACGGCTGGCCGAACTCGACCACCTCACCGTCGCCCGCGAGGACCTGCGTCACGGTTCCCGAGAGGGGTGCCACCACCTCGTTCATGGTCTTCATCGCCTCGACGATCGCCACCTGCCGGCCGGCGTCCACCCGGTCGCCCACGGCGACGAACGGCGACTGCCCGGGCGCCGGGGCCCGGTAGAACACACCGATCAGCGGCGCCGCAACGGTGGCGCAGGCAGGGCCTGCACCATCGGGAACTGCGGCAGAAGACGCCCCACCGCCGGACCCGTCAGGTGTGGTCGCCTGCCCGCTCGCCCCGGCGTGCGGCAGAGGCCCCGAAACGGGTTCGACGTGCACCGGTCCGGCCGGCGTCGGCGCCTGCCGACCGTCGACCTCCAGGGTGAGTCCCCCCAGCGTCAGCACGATCCGCTGGGCTGTACCACCGGTCAGCAACTGCACCAGTCGCCGGACGCTGTCGGTGTACGCGGCGATGGTGTCCGGGTCGGGCAGATCCCCTCGGTGCGCGGCGATGCCCTGGGGGTATGTCCCCGTCGGCTCGTGGGTCCACCCGTGCCCCCAGCGACTGCGGTCGACCACCTGGGCCGCCGCACCACCGTTCGCCGTGCCGGTCCGCGCGCCGTTTCCGTGTTCGGCCTCGTTCACGCTCTCATCCCACCCTCACCCGTCGTGTCCGGCGTCGGCCGTTCGCTGACCGGACCGTTCGTTCTCAGCCGGCGGTATCTGTCACGCAGCAGGCGGTCCAGCGGCACCGACGTCACCTCGTCGAGGTGTCGCAGCAGTGCACGCCGCACCGCGGCCACCGTTGCCCCGTGATCGGTATGCGCGCCACCGGACGGCTCCGGCACGACCTCGTCCACGATCCCCAGGGCCTGCAGATCGGCGGCGGTCAGCCGCAGAGCCGCTGCCGCCTCGGGGGCACGGCCGACGTCGCGGAAGAGGATGGCCGCGCACCCCTCGGGGCTGATCACGGAGTAGATCGCGTTCTGCAGCATCAGCAGCCGGTCGCAGACGCCGAGGGCAAGTGCACCGCCGCTGCCGCCCTCACCGATCACGAGCGACACCACGGGGGTGCGCAGGCTCGACATGAGTTGCAGGTTCTCGGCGATGGCCGCACTCTGGTTGGCTTCCTCGGACTGCACCCCGGGATACGCGCCTGGGGTGTCGATGACGGTGACGACCGGCATCCCGAAACGCTCGGCGTAGCGCATCAACCGGGCCGCCTTGCGATAGCCGGCAGGGTGCGGCATCCCGAAGTTGCGCGCGACGTTGTCCTGCGTACCTCGCCCCTTGCGGTGGCCGATCACCATGACCGCCCGGCCGGCCAGGACCGCAGGGCCTGCGACGACCGCACTGTCGTCGCCGTGGTGGCGATCTCCGTGCAACTCGACGAAGTCGTCCGTCAACTGGTGGAGGTACTCGTGGATGTTCGGCCGGCCGGGGTGGCGGGCTGCCAGGACGGTACGCCAGGGATCGGCGGGCACTGCGCCTCCGGTGGACCGCCCCGGCCCGTGCCCGGCGCCGTCCACCGGGTCACTGACACGAGCCCCGACGGCGGGCGGCCGGCCGGTCCCGTGCACGGCGAGCAGGCGGCTCAGATAGGCCCGCTGTTCCAGGCGGGGAACCACGGCATCGATGTGTCCCTTGTCGAGCAGGAACTCCGCCGACTGGAAGCCTTCCGGCAGCTTCTGCCGGATCGTCTGCTCGATCACGCCGGGACCGGCGAACCCGATCCTGGCCCTGGGCTCGGCGATGATGACGTCGCCGAGGGACGCGAAGGAGGCGCTGACACCCCCGTAGACCGGATCGCAGAGGATCGACACGAACAGGACGCCCGCCGCGTGCAGCCGCTGGATCGCGGCCGCCGTCTTCGCCATCTGGAGCAGGGAGATGACGCCCTCCTGCATGCGGGCACCACCGCTGGTCGAGCAGATCACCAGAGCCGTGCGGGTGGCCTCGGCGAGTTCCGCCGCACGGGCCACCTTCTCGCCCACCACGGCTCCCATGCTGCCGCCCTGGAAGGAGAAGTCGAGGACGCAGAGCACGACATCGTGACCGCTGATCCGAGCGGAACCGTAGCGGGCAGCCTCGCAACTGCCGGTGCGTCGGCGCAGAGCCGCAATCCGTTGCGGGTAGGGCTGCGAGTCCACGAAGTCGAGCGGATCGAGCGGGGACATGTCGGGGTCCAGCTCCTGCCACGATTCGGGATCGGTCAGGAACTCGATCCGGCGGGGAGCGTCGAGGGGGAAGTGGTGCCCGCATCCGGGACAGGTCCCGGCGTGATGCTCCAGCCGGCGGTGATGCAAGAAGCGGGCGCAGTCGGGGCAGCGGGCCCAGTCCCGTTCGCAGACCCTGTCGAGCCAGCGGCGGACCGTACCTGCGCGGACCGTGCCTGCGCCGACTGCACTCGGGTGCACCGCATTCGACGACATGGCTCAGCCCTCCGTCCATGATGTTGCCGGACGGGCGAGCAGCAGCGCGCTGCCCACGGTGAGAACGAGCGCCTCACCCACCCGTGTCTCGCCCGCGACAAGGGCACGGCCGGCACGGGCATCCTCCAGCCGGACCAGGTGCCGCAGGGTCTGCCCCGCATACACCGGCGCATGGAACCGGACGCCCCGGGCGGTGCCGAACACCAGGAGTTCCGCCGCAGCTGCCCCGGCCGGTCGACGTCCGGCCATCCACACCAGGCCGCACGCCTGTGCGAAGGATTCCAGGGTCAGGCAGGACGGGTAGACGGCACCTTCGACGGCTGTCCCCAGGAACGCAGGTTCGTCGGCACGGACGAGACGCTCGACGACTCCTGCCCGCAGAGGCACGAGCGACACCAGCCGGTCGGCCAGAAGGAGCGGATCGCGGTGCGGTAGAACATCTCGGCCGCTCATGCTCAGCTCAATCACCGGTGGTCGCCTCCCAACGGAAGCGGGCACGAAGCCGCGCGGCGACCTGTCCGGCATTGTTCACGCCCCGGAACGCCGCGCAGACACTGGTTCCGCTGACCTCGCATCGACCGGCGAGGCGCAGCGTCTCAGGTGGGAACAGCGGGGCGGAGAAGTGCACGGACTCGATGTCCTCCAGCCACAGCTCCCCGCGCCGGGCGGCCTGCCCCTCGAGGTAGCGGGCGAGCGACTGCCTGACAGCCTCGATGACGAACACGCCGGGATAGATCGGCCGGCCAGGATAGTGGCCGGCGAGGTAGGGCTCGTTGGCGCGGATCGGTGCGGTCGCGACGATGTCGACGTGGCCGTCGCCCTCGCACGCGACGACGTCATCGATCGCGACGAGCGGGACAGCCTGAACGAGACTGCGGCCTGCGGCATTCACAACGCGAGTCCTCCGTCCACGTGCAGCGTCTGCCCGGTGATGTAGTCAGCTCGGTCGCTGAGGAGGAAGGCGGTCAGTTCGGCCACCGCCTCGGGGGCTCCGAAGCGACGCAGCAGCACTTGCTCCAGCGCTCGCGCACGGGCCTTCTCGGGAATCCCTGCAGTCATGTCCGTCTCGATGAAGCCGGGGGCCACGACGTTGACCCGCACGTTCGACCGGGCGAGCTCCTTGGCGAGTGACTTGCTGAGACCGATGATTCCTGCCTTGGCCGCCGCGTAGTTCGCCTGACCGGCATGGCCGTACACGCCCGCGACCGACGACATGTTGACGATGGCCCCGCTACGCCGCTTCATGAAGCCGAAGACGGTGGCCCGGCAGAAGTTGAAGGTCCCGGTGAGGTTGGTGTCCAGGACGGAGGACCAGTCCGCCTGTGACATCAGCGCCAGAGGCATGTCCCGGACGATCCCCGCGGAGTTCACCAGGGCGTGCACGGGTCCGAGTTCGGCCTCGACCGCCTTGACGAACGTGGTCACCGCTTCGGCGTCCGCGACGTCGCAGGCCTGGGCGAAGGCACGGGCGCCCGCGGCCCGTACGGCAGCGGCGGTGTGTTCTGCACCCTGCTGATCACTGCGGAAGCAGAAGCCGACGTCGTACCCCTCCTCCGCCAGCCGGACCGCTACGGCCCTGCCGATTCCGCGCGAGGCACCGGTGACGACGGCACAACGTCGTTGGGACATGCGATAACCCCCTGGGCGTCGAACGGCCCGCCCACGCGATGCCGCCATGGGCGTGCGACCTGTACGTCCCCTGCACAGATCGCCCGGTGCGCGTGGGGGATACAGCCGGTGCGTGCCGGGGAGGCGATCAACCCGGACCGATGCCCCCTTGTATCCCCACTCACACGGCGTGGATCTGTGGAGGCGTTGCGCACGAGGCACGGGCGGACGACCGAGAGGTTCGAGATGCACGAGATGGTGACAACCGCAGCACCTGCGACGGCAGAGCCCTGCGCCCCGGCCCACGCCCTGCCGGAATGGAGCGTGCCCGAGGACCTACCCGCCGGACTCGCGGACGTGATGCGGGCCGCGGGCGTGGGGACCGGGGGTCTGTACCGGAAGCTCGGCATGACGGTCACCGAGGCCCTCGCCGATCGCGTGGTCGCCAGCATGCCGGTGGCCGGCAACACGCAGCCCTTCGGCCTCCTGCACGGCGGCGCGTCGATCGCCTTCGCGGAGACCTTGGCCTCGATCGGCGCCTTGTTGCTGGCAGGGCCCGGCCAGCTCGCCGTGGGCATCGAGGTGAGCGCGAGCCACCACGCCTCGGTGCGGGACGGAACAGTTCACGGGACGGCCACCCTCGTGCACCGCGGGTCCACCCTGGCCCACTACGACGTGAGGATCACCGATGACGACGGCCGCCTGGTGTGCACCTGCCGCGTGACCTGTCTGCTGCGCAAGCGCCGGGCCGTGATGCCGACTGCACCGGACACCTCCGCCTCGCCGTCACCGGTGACCGAGCCCACCAGCCTGTAGCCACGCTCTCGACACAGGGGGAAGGCATTGCCCGCAAGGGGTTCGGTAGGGGTCGGCGGCTCGTCAGGTCACCAGAGGGGGGTCCGATCATGAGACGCGAAGCAGTGCGGTTCGCCGAGGTGGAGCCTGTGGTCGTCACCGGTATCGGTGTCGTGCTACCCGGAACCGTGACGGTCCACGACTTCTGGGCCAATCTCCGGGACGGTCGCCCGCAGATCAGCCGTCTGCGGCATCTCGATCTCGCCGGCGCGCCCATCCGGGTGGCGGGTCAGCTCGGGCCATTCGACCATCGGCCGTTCCTGCCCGAACTCTCCGACGCGCACGCCAAGAAGTACAGCCGCGAGATACTCGCGACGATGTGCGCCGTCGAGAACGCACGGACGGACGCGGCGATCGCCGGGCAGGTCGATCCCGAGCGGATCGGGTTCATCGACTCCTCCTCGCGCGGCCCGATCGAATGGTGGGACAACGCCTACCGCGCCGACCTGGGAGCCCCTGCCGCAGTCACGCAGACGGTGTCGGGTGAGCCGATGATGGCCGGTCTGCCGGGAGCGGCCGCGACCTTCGCCGCCATCTACTCCGGGCTCAGGGGAATGGTGACGACACTGTCGGCCGCATGCGTGGGCGGCAACCACGCACTGTCCATCGCGACACGGGAACTGCAGTGCGGCAACGCCGACGCGATGCTCGTCGGAGGCCACGAGTTCCCGCTGACGGCCCCGATCCTCGCGCTGTATTCCTCGCCCGGCCGGTCCGTGCTCAGTCGTTCCGAGGACCCGGCGAGCGCGATGCGGCCCTATGACCGTCGCCGGGACGGATTCGTGATGGGCGAAGGTGCCGTCGTCCTGTGCCTGGAGCGGAGGGCGTTCGCGGAGGCCCGCGGTGCCCGCTGCTATGCGGACCTGCTGGGCTACCGGCATTTCAACGAGGCCGCCCACCCTGCTCACATGGATCTGACGGGCCAGGCCACTGCGGATCTCGTGACCGGACTTCTGCAGTCGGTGGACCGCAGCGCGCAGGACGTCGGGTACGTCTGCGGACACGGGACCGGAACCCGGTACAACGACGTCGCCGAGAGCCGTGCGATGGGCCTGGTGTTCGACGCTCGGGGTCTGTCCCGCCCCCCGCTCGGCTCGGTGAAGCCGATCTACGGCCACCTCCTCGGCGGGGCCGGCATTCTCAATGTGGCAGCCACTGCCTTGATGCTGCATCACCAGATCTTGTGTCCCACGGTCAACTGCGACGACCCTGACCCCGAATGCGGCCCGGATCACGTGACCGGTGGACCACGGCGATCGGATCTCGAGGTGGCCGTCTCACTGTCCTTCGCTCTGGGCAGCCAGTGCTCGGCCGTCGCTCTGGGACGAGCGGGCTGAGCCCCGCCCGGTGCCGCTGCGGGTGCGGCGCCGCGTCTTCCGCCGCCGCCGGCAGGGTCACGTCGGGGGCGGCCGGCCGGCGCCGCCGACGGGGTGGCCGGTGCGAGCGCGTCCAGAGCGACCGGTCGGATCGCCGTTTCGGCGGCGGAGTCCAGGAGAGCCCTCAGTTCGCGAGGCGGTGCCGGTTCGCCGGTGGGCCGGGCGGCAACGATCCGGTCGATCCGGAATCCGCGGGGGGCACGGCGAGTGCGGCACCAGGCGATGAGGTACCACCTGCCCTGTGCGGTGAGCAGTCCGGCCGGTTCGACCTCCCGCTCGCTTTCCTGTCCCTGGGCATCGGTGTAGCGCAACCGCAGGACGGTGGGTCCGGCCAGAGCGTGCTCCACGGCGTCACGAACCGTGGGATCGACGGGTGACGGCTGGGCCACGATCCGGGCCGCCAGGTCGCGGACCGCTTGCGAGACAGGCCCCTGCACCGTCCCCATGATCTTCTGCAGGGCAGATCGGGCCGCCGAGGAGTAGGGGGCGCCGGGATCAACTGCCGCCAGTGCGACCGTCACCGCTGACGCTTCCTCGAGGGTGAGCCGGAGGGGAGGCAGGGTCATGGCGGAGTCGACCGTCCAGCCGCCGCCTCTGCCGGGTAGTGCCCGCACGGGAACCCCTGCTTCCATGAGGGCCTGCAGGTCCCGCTGGATCGAGCGCCGGCTGACCTCGAACCGTGCGGCCAGCGCGGCGACCCGGACCGGCCGAGGATCTGCGGCACGCAACTCCTCCACCAGCGCGTAGAGCCGGTCGGTGCGGTTCACCGCAGGTCACGCCGCCGGCCGGCCGAGGCGAGAAAGTCGCGCTGCCGGCAGATCTCCCGCTCGGTGATCGTCAGCGGGAACAACGTGAAACCGTGCATCGCACCGGCGACCACGTCCACCTGCGCAGGTGCGCCAGCTGCCTCCCACCGCGCGGCGAGGAACAGCGAGTCGTCCAGCAGCGGGTCCATCGTGCCGACCACGAAGCGCGCGGGCGGCAGCCCGGACAGGTCTGCGTACAGCGGGGAGAACTGCGGGTCCCGGCGCTGCTCAGGGTCCAGACCTGGGGTGAACAAGGCGTAGGTGGCCCGCAGGGAGCGGGTGTTGCTCACCAGGCGCCTGTCGCCGAACAACCGCTGGCTGGGCGTCATGGACAGGTCGTACGGGCCGAACCTCAGGTGAGCGGCGTCGAACGCGCCGGCGACCCCGTGCTGGTCGCGCAGACGCAGCAGGGTCAGCACGCTCAGGTGAGCACCCGCCGACTCCCCGCCGATCAGCAACCGCCGGGTGCCGAACTCGGTCTGGCTGTTGTCGACCAGCCAGCGGGCGACGGTTGCGCAGTCATCCAGTCCTGCCGGGAACGGATGCTCCGGCGCCAACCTGTAGTCGACGCTCACCACCGCGAGCCCCGCCTGCCGGGCCAGGCGCCACAGCTGCTCGTCCTGTCCGTCCGCGGACCCGTAGACCCAGCCCCCGCCATGGACGTGCAGGTAGACGCCGTCGACCTGGTCCGGCACGAACACCCGTACCGGGACCGTCCGGGCGACGACACGGTCCTGCCCTTGCGGTAGCCGCTCCGGCGGGGTGTCGCCACCGAGCCGGTTGCGTCGCAGCGCGGCGATGGTGGCCCCGTCCGGCGGCGTCTCCCGCGAGGGCCGAGCGGCAGCGGCCGCCTCGAACTTCTCGTTGAACTCCTCGGTCTCGGCGAGGCAGTCCTGGTCGACCAGTGTCATGCGGGCATCCTCACAGGCGATCGCGACGGCCTGCTGTCACCCTTTTCCTGTGAACCACGTCACGTAGAGCGACCGGCCGGCGGTCGGTGGTCACCCCGGTGCCAGGGCCGGCGGTGGTAGCGCCGCCGACTGGAAGGCGCCCCGGGTGATGTCGTTGAGGTTCAGCCGCCCGGCGATCAACCGGTCACGATCCAGGATGATCAGGAGCAGGCAC
>DASTGO010000308.1:0-42845 GCA_035719045.1 Kineosporiaceae bacterium
CGAGCATGTTCGTCTGGAACGCGATGTCGTCGATGATCGCGATCTTCGCCGCGATGTCCTTCATCGCCTGCACCGTCTGCTGGACCGCCTGGCCACCCTCGCCGGCCTGCTGCGCCGCCTTCCCCGCGATCCCGTCGGTGACCTTCGCGTTGTCGCCGTTCTGGTTCACGCTGGCGGCCATCTGCTCGATGCTGGAGGTGGTCTCCTCGACGCTGGCCGCCTGCTCGGCCGTGGTCTGGGACAGCGACTGCGCCGAGGAACTGACCTGACCCGCCGCGTTCGACAGCTGCTGCGCGGAGTCGACCACGGTGGTGACCACCTCCGACAGCTTCTCCACGGTGTCGTTGGTGGCGCGGCCGATCAGGGCGACCTCGTCCTGGCCGTGGACCTCGACCCGCACCGACAGGTCACCGTCCGCGACCTTGGCCAGCACGTCCCGGGCGTGCGCCAACGGCCTGGTGATCAGGCGGCTGATCCACCAGGCGAGCACGATCAGGGCCACCAGCCCCACGCCGAGCACGATCGCCACCGTGGCGCGCACCCTGGCGGCGGTGTCCGTCAGGTTCTTGTCCGCCGCGTCCACCCGGTCGTTGACGTCCTGGCGCAGCTTGGCGATCCGCTCCTCCATCGCGGTGGACCGGCGCTCCTCCACACCCAGCGCCGCCAGCGCCTGCGCCGTCCCGGGCGGGATCTGCGCCAGAGCCGGCATCCGGGCCTTCACCTCCTCGGTGTCGGCCTGGTAGGCGTTCTGCAGTTCGCCCAGCGCCTGCCGGACCTCGGGCGGCAACGTCAGGCCCTGCAGGGACCCGAACGCCTTGGTGTTCTCCTCGATCGCCTTGCCCAGTTCGTCGACGGCCCGGTCGGCGCTGGCCTGGTCGGTGGCCAGCAGCGACTTGGCCTCCGCCAGCTGGAACTCGCTCTGGGACTTGTCCAGCGTGGCCATCACCTGATCGGCGGTGGCCAGGTCGCCGCTGGTGCGCGACAGCTCCTGGATGGTGCCGAGTTCGACATAGGCGACGACGCCGACCACCCCGGCCACCAGCACCCCGATCGCCGACAGCGCCGCCAGTTTCCGGCCGACGGTCCAGCGCAACCCTGCCATGAGCCCTCTTTCCGGTGCCGGCGACGTCGCGCGTCGGCGATCAGGGACCACCGGGTGGACCCGCGGCCAGGCGGGCGATGGCCAGGAACCGGGGTGTTATCGGCTCCGGTGATCACCGGGTTGAGGGATCCCCTGGCCGGCAGGCTCAGGCCGGTGCGGGCCGCCCCGCCTGGGCGGTCACCCAGTCGCACCAGGCGTCGACGCCCTCCCCCGTGCGGGCGCTCAACTGCAGTGTCACGGCCCCGGGATTGACCGTCCGGAGGTTGCGCAGGAACAGGTCGAGGTCGAAGTCCAGGTACGGCAGCAGGTCCACCTTGTTGATCACCACGAGGTCGACCGAGCGGAACATCACCGGGTACTTCAGCGGCTTCTCCTCCCCCTCGGTCACCGCGTAGACCATCGCCCGGGCGTGCTCGCCGACGCTGAACTCCGCGGGGCAGACCAGGTTGCCGACGTTCTCGACCAGGAGCAGGTCGAGGGCGGGCAGGGCCAGCCGGGGCAGCGCCGAGCGCACCATCGGGGCGTCCAGGTGGCATTCCCCGCCGAAACCCTTGCCCGTGTTGACCAGGGCGATCTGGGCGCCGAACCCCTCCAGCCGGTCGGCGTCCAGGCTGGTCTCGATATCGCCCTCGACGATCCCGATCCGGACCCGGCCGCCCAGGCGTTCCAGGGTGCGGCGCAGCAGTTCGGTCTTCCCCGCCCCCGGTGAGGACATCAGGTTGAGCACCCGCACGCCCGCGGCGTCGAAGTCGGCCCGGTTGGCGGCCGCGAGCCGGTCGTTCTCGCCGAAGATCGCCTCCAGCACCTCGATCCGCTCCGCCCCGGTGTCATAGCCGGAGTGGTCGCCGATCAGGGAGTCCGCGGCCGCCCCCGTGGCCGCCGGATGAGGGACGGGTCCGCCGTCATGGCTGCCGTGGTCATGGCTGCCGTGGTCATGGCTGCCGTGCTCGTGCCCGTCGCCGTGCTCGTGGGCACCGTGGTCATGCTCGTGCACGGTGCCGTCGTCGTGGCGGTGGAAACGGCCCATCTGTCACGCCTTCCCGAGTTCGTCGTCACTGGGCGCGGGCGGGGCCGCAGGATCAGTACCAGGTTCGGTGCCGGGTTCGGGATCGGCCACCTCGAGGGAGACCATGAGCAGTTCCTCCCCGGACACCACGTCGACCGGCCCGTCGCAGGCGGGGCAGCTGATCGCGAACCGGTCCAGCTCGGTCCGGGCCCCGCACTCCCGGCACTCCACCGCGGCGGGGACCGCCTCGATCTCCAGCTGACTGCCGGCCAGCAGCGGATGGGTGGCGGCCAGCGGCCAGCAGAAGGCGAGCGTCTCCGGGACCACCTGCCGCAACGCCCCGACCCGCAGGCTCACCGAGAGCACCGGGCGACCTGCGGCATGCCGGACCGCAGCCTTGGCGATCGAGTCGCAGATCGACAGTTCGTGCACGTCCCGTCCCGGGTGGACTCGGCGGTGGCGGCCCGGTCCGGCCGCTGGGTGGAGGCTAACCGCCGTCGCCGGGATCCCGCCGGGGACCAAAGGGAGCCCCCGGCCGGCCACCGGACGTGCCGGGACCGGTACCACGGCCGGGTACTAAGGTGGCTGCCGACGCGGGGTGCCGCCGGAGCCGGTGGCTGAGATCACACCCGTCGAACCTGATCTAGTTCGGACTAGCGAAGGGACGTCGACATGTCCACCGTGACTGCTGCCGACTGCGCCCAAGCCCTGCAGGACCTCCGCCGGGAGGTCCCGCTGGTGCAGTGCCTGACCAACATCGTCGTCGCCGGCTGGACCGCGAACACGCTGCTCGCGGTCGGCGCGGCTCCCGCGATGGTGGACAACCCCGAGGAGGCCGCGGCGTTCGCCGGGATCGCCCGGGGTGTCCTGGTCAACACCGGCACCCCGTATCCGGACACGGCCCGGGCCATGGTCGCCGCGGTCGAGGGGGCCTGCGGCGCCGGGACCCCGTGGGTGCTCGACCCGGTCGCCGCCGGGGGCCTGGCCTGGCGGACCGAGATCGCGTTCTCGTTGCTGCAGACCGCCTCCCCGACCGTGATCCGCGGCAACGCCTCCGAGATCGGGGCGCTGGCCGGAGGTGCCGGGGGCCGCGGCGTGGACTCGGTGGACTCCCCCGAGAGCGCCCTCCCGGCGGCCGTCGACCTGGCGAAGCTGCACGGCACCGTGGTCGCCGTGAGCGGTCCGGTCGACCATCTGACCGACGGGGAGCGGGTGGTCCGGGTGTCCAACGGGCACCCCTGGATGACCCAGGTGACCGGGGTCGGCTGTGCGCTCGGCGCGCTGATGGCCGCGTTCGCGGGGACCGCCGCCGATCCGCTGGTCGCCGCCACCGCCGCCACCGCGACCTTGACCGTTGCGGCCGACCGGGCGGCCACGACGACCCGTGGTCCCGGGTCCTTCGCGGTGGCCCTGCTCGACGAACTGGCCGCGCTGGACCCCGACGCGCTGGCCGGCGCGGTGGTACTGAGCTGAGGGGCGTGAGCCGTCCGTGAACCGGCAGTTGCCCGATCTGTCCCTGTACCTGGTCACCGACACCGCCCTGTGCGGGGAGTTCGGGGTCGCGGCCACGGTGTCCGCCGCGGTGGCTGCCGGGGCCACCGTCGTCCAGTTGCGCGACCCGCAGGCGGGTGATGCCGAACTGGTCCGGCTCGGCCGGGAGCTGGTGGAACGGCTGCGCGGCACCGGGGTCCCGCTGCTGGTCAACGACCGGGTGGACCTGGCCGGGCCGATCGGCGCCGACGGGGCACATGTCGGGCAGGGCGACCTGGACCCGGTGCAGGCCCGCCGCCTGCTCGGCCCCGGCGCCCTGCTCGGACTGTCCGTGCAGACCGTGGGCCATGTCGAGGCGGCCCTCGCCCTGCCGGCCGGGACACTGGACTACCTCGGTGCCGGACCGGTCTGGCCGCAGGACACCAAGCCCGATGCGGCCGCCCCGGGCGGAATCGACGTCTTCACCGCGATCGTGTCGGCCAGCCCGTGGCCCTGCGTGGCGATCGGCGGGGTCTCCGCCGACCGGGCCGCGTCGATCCGCCGGGCCGGCGCCGCCGGGATCGCCGTGGTGAGCGCGATCTGCGGGCAGCCCGACGTCACCGCCGCGACCCGCACCCTGCGCCGGGCGTGGGACGGTGCAGGCGCCCGACCCGGGAGTCCTGGACCTGCCGGCGTCCCTGACGCGGTCCCGGCGGCGGCGGGAGCACGTCGGTGACCGGGCGGCACGGCCTCGCACCCCAGGAGCCCGGCAGCGGTGCCGGATCCCGGGCGGCCCGGCCTCCGGTGGCGCTGACCATCGCGGGCAGCGACCCCTCCGGTGGGGCCGGCATCCAGGCCGATCTGAAGACCTTCTCCGCCCTCGGCGCCTACGGCACCAGCGTGATCACCGCGCTCACCGCGCAGAACACCCGGGGCGTCACCGGAGTCCATCTGGTTCCCGCGCAGTTCGTCACCGAGCAGTTGCACACCCTGGTGGCCGACGTCCGGATCGACGCGATCAAGATCGGGATGCTGTCCACCCGGGAGGTGGCCGAGGCGGTCGGCGCCTTCCTGCGGGAGTTCCCCTGCGACACCGTGGTGCTCGACCCGGTCATGGTGGCCACCAGCGGGGACCGGCTGCTCGCCCCCGACGCAGCCCAGGCGGTCCGGGAGCTGCTGCCGCTGGCCTCGCTGATCACCCCGAACCTGCACGAGGCGGCGGATCTGCTCGGGGTCACTCCGGCCTGCGATGCCGAGGGGCTGCACCGGCAGGCACAGGCCCTGCTCGGCGCGGGTGCGCAGCGGGTGCTGGTCAAGGGCGGGCATCTGGCGAACGGTGCGTCGGCAGGTCCGCAGGCGGTCGACGTGTTCGCCGAGCCGGGCACCGAGCAGGAGCTGACCGCGCCACGGGTCGACACCGTGAACACCCACGGCACCGGCTGCTCACTGTCCTCGGCGATCGCCGCCCTGCGTCCGGTGTCGGCGACCTGGCTGGAGGCGGTGGCCGAGGCGAAGTCATGGCTCACCGGGGCGCTGGCCGCCGCGGACGTCCTGGAGGTGGGTGGCGGGCACGGTCCGGTGCACCACTTCCACCAGCTCTGGGAGCGACTGCCCCGCGCCACGGATCCCCTGCGGCAGTAGGGACTGACGCTCGAACCAGTGATTCCCTGCCGTAGTGATTCCCTGCCGTAGTGATTCCCTGCCGCGGCAGGGAATCATGACGACCGGCGGGCCGTTGCCGGTCCCCCGTGAGATCGGCACCGGCCCGTCGTGCTGTGGGGTTCAGGCCCGGGTACTCAGGCCTGGTGCTCAGACCTGCTCAGTGGCGGGCACCTCGGCGACCGCGGTCCGGGTCGGCTCCAGCCCTGACAGCAGGTACGCCAGCACGGCGGACACCACGAAGGCAGCCACCGACGCCGACAGCCACGCATGCCCGAGCGTGTGCAGGTGGTTCCCGGCCCAGGTCCACAGATCCGACCAGCGGGTCACCGACCCAGGGTTCACCAGTTGGTACATGACGAAGCCGGCGATCCAGGCCAGCAGCATCAGCGGCCGGGGCCGTGCGCTCAACGAGGTGTCCCAACCGGCGGCCCCGCGGGCGGCCCAGGCCCCGATCAGCGCCCCGGACATCGGGATGAACACCCCGCCGATCAGGTACAGGAAGTTCTGGTACTGCGCCATGTCGAACCTCAACGCGACCGCGGTGGTCCCGGCCCCGATCAGCGCGGTGAGCCACCGCCGGTCCCAGCGCGGCCTGAGGTTCTGGATCGACACCGCGGTGGAGTACACGTTCGCGAAGCTCTGGTCGGTCTCCCGCAGCACGAGGACGGCCAGCGCGGCGGTCCCCAGCGGCAGGGCCTGGAACAGGTCGAAGATCTTGTTCGGGTCCTGCTTGACCTCCGCCAGCGCGAGGATGCCCATCAGCATGCAGAGCACCTGGGTCACCCCGTAGCCGACGAAGCCGCCGAGGAAGGCGGCGCGCTCGGTGCGGGAGTGCCGGGAGTAGTCCGCACCCAGCGGCACCCACGAGATGCTCAGCGCGATCGCGGTGTCGGCGGCCAGCCAGAAGCCGGACCACGACCCGTGCACGGCCTCGGCGGGCCGGCGCAGCAGCCCGATCAGCAGCACCACCATGGCCAGTACCACGAGCACGGCGACGTAGCGACGCAGCAGCCGGATGGCGCCGAGCGGGCGGATGGTCAGCGCTGTCGTGACCGCACCGGCGATCAGCACGCACCCCCAGCGCGGCAGGTGCCCGAAGGTCACGGCCTCCAGCCCGCCCGCGATGACGACCAGCTCGAACATCGCCCAGCCGAGGCACTGGGCCAGGTTGAGCGCCGTCGGCAGGAAGGACATCTTCCCCCCGAGCAGCCCACGCAGCAGGACCATCGCGGGCATCCCGGTCCGGGCGCCGAGGACCAGGGAGGCGCCGAGGGCCAGCCCCCCGAGGACCGTCCCGACGACCAGCGCGGTGACCGCCGCGGGCAGGCTGAGCGGCCCCGAGCCGACCGGCACCAGCAGGCCGGCGGCGCCGGCGAACCCGAGCAGGCTGACCCCGAGGTTGCCCCAGAAGCCGAACTGGTCGAGCAGCCCGAGCGGCCGGGGCGCGGGCTCGTCGAGGGTGTGCGGAACCTCGATGCCGGGCGCCTCGACGGCGCCGACGGCGTCAGCTCCGGGCGTGGACGTGGAGGCGTCGGTGGACATGTCCGGATGACCTCTTCCTTCGCCAGTACGAACTGGATCAGGTTCAGGCGGTCGGCGACCCAGAGTCCGGCCGGTGCGTCCGGTCGTTCCTGCCGCCCTCTCAGCCCTTCCTTCGGGCTCCCGCGGGTGCTCGCAGTCTACGACCGTCCGGAACCACCCGCGGCCGGGGTGGCACGTCAGCCCCGGACGACGACCGAGGGCTCGTGCCGGACCGGGAAGTTCACCGAGTTGGCGATGAAGCAGGCCCGGTGGGCGTCGGCATGCAGGGCGATCGCACGCTCGGTCATGTCCGCCTCGGTCACGGTCACCTCCGGCCGCAGCACCACCTCGGTGAACCGTCCGGAGTCCCCGGTGTCGCGCATCGTGCCCGAGGCCCGGTCCACATAGGCGGTCACCACCACCCCGTCGGCCGCGCACAGGTGCAGGTACCACAGCAGGTGGCACTGGGACAGGCTGGCGACCAGGAGTTGCTCGGGGTTCCAGCGGGCCGGGTCGCCCCGGAACGCGGGGTCGGCGGTGGCCTCGATCGGCGGCGGGCCCTCCGCACTGACGACGTGGTCACGCCCGTAGGCGCGGTAGGTGCTGGTCCCGGTGCCCTGGTTGCCCGTCCAGGTCACCACGGTGCGGTAACTGTGCTCGCGCTCCATGGCGGCAGCCTGCCAGCCGCCCCCGACGACCTGCCCGGGCGTGTTTCCGGGATCTGCCGGACCTCCTCGCGGGTGCACGCCCCTCGACCGCCCCCACCGACCCGACCCGACCCGACCCGACCCGGCCCGTCGCCCCGCGGGCACCAGGTGCCACCGCGCCCACCCGGGCCCCGACGACACGCTGCCCCTCCCGGCCGTCGCGGCAACTACTCCGTTCAGGTGGATGCCCTGTCGGTGCGGGGGTTCCGCCTGCCGGCAGTCGGCTACGTTGCGGATGTGCGGGCGGGCCATCCCCGTTGGCCCTCGCCCCGCCGGGCCCGGCGCGTCGCCCTCCCCCGTCTTCGCGCCGGGCCCCTCTCACCTCAGCCGACCCGGCCCCCGCTACGCCAGCATGACGCGCGGCAACGGCGCCAGGTGGCGGCCGGGGATCGCGAGCACTCCAGCCGGACACCCCAGCCGGACCGCCAGGCCCGGAACGTCGAGCTATCCGCACCTGCGCTCAGAAACGCAGAATTGACACGTCGGCACGTCATTCCTACCCGATCGGGTACCGCATCTGCGGCTATGGTGAGATCAGGTCCGCGATCCGATCCCGAACGGGGCCGGCCGGGACCACCGGTCCGTCGCTGCCGAGGAGCCCCCCGTGCGCCGTCCCGTCCTCCCCGTCCTGGTGGCCGTCTGCGCCGCAGCGGTCCTGCTCGGCGGCTGCGGCCCGTCGTCCTCGGGCGCCCCTGCGGGGAACCCTGCGGCGTCCACCGGCTCCTCTGCCGCCTCCGGCGGGATCACCGTGTTCGCGGCGGCCTCCCTGACCGGCTCGTTCACCACGCTGGGCCAGAGGTTCCAGGCCACCCATCCCGGCACGAAGGTGACCTTCAGCTTCGGGGCCAGCTCGACCCTGGCCACCCAGATCGTGCAGGGCGCACCCGCGGACGTGTTCGCCTCCGCGTCCGGAACGAACCTGCAGCAGGTGGTCTCGGGCGGGGCAGCGACCTCGTCCGTCCCGTTCGCCCGTAACGTGATGGAGATCGCCGTCCCACCGGGCAATCCGGCCCGGATCTCCTCCGTCGCCGACCTGGCCAGGCCCGGGGTGAAGGTCGCGGTGTGTGCCTCCGCGGTCCCGTGCGGGGCGGTCGCCCGGCAGGTGTTCGGCAAGGCCGGGGTCTCGGTCACCCCGGTGACCGAGGAGGCTGACGTCAAGGCCACCCTGACCAAGGTCGAACTCGGCGAGGTGGACGCTGGTGTCGTCTACGTGACCGACGTGCGGGCCGCCGGGACCAAGGTGACCGGGGTCGCCATCCCGGACGCCGTCAACGCCGCCACCGCCTACCCGATCGCCGTGCTGCAGGGCTCCCACAACCCCGCCCTGGCCAAGGCGTTCGTGGACTACGTGCTGTCCGCCGACGGTGCCGCGGTACTCACCGCCGCGGGCTTCACCCGGCCGTGACCGGGCCGGCGGCACCCGCACCTGCTCGGGACGCCCTCCCGCGGCAGGTCCCCCGGCGCCCGGCAACCACGCACCGGACGGGCCGCGCCGGGGTGACGGGCTCCCCCGTGCCCTGGCCGCTGGCCCTTCCCGGCGCGCTCGCCGTGGCGTTCCTGCTGCTGCCGCTGATCGGGCTGCTGGTCAGGGCACCCTGGCGGGGGCTTCCGCGGCTGCTGTCCGATCCGGCTGCACTGACCGCGCTGCGGCTGTCCCTGCTGTCCGCGACGGCGGCGACGGCGGTGTCCCTGCTGCTCGGGGTCCCGCTGGCGTGGCTGCTCGCCCGGGCACACGGGCCTGCGGCGGCGGTGCTGCGTGCCCTGGTCACCCTGCCGCTGGTGCTGCCGCCCGTGGTCGGCGGGGTCGCCCTGCTGCTGGCACTCGGCCGGCGCGGCGTGGTCGGTCAGTACCTCGACTCCTGGTTCGGCGTCACCCTGCCGTTCAGTACCGCGGGAGTGGTGGTCGCGGAGTCCTTCGTGGCGATGCCCTTCCTCGTGGTCACCGTGGAGGGTGCGCTGCGCTCGGTGGACCTCGGGCTGGAGGACGCGGCCGCCACCCTGGGCGCCCGGCCGCTCGTCGTCTTCCGCCGGGTCACCCTTCCCCTGGTCGCGCCGAGCCTGATCGCCGGGAACGTGCTGTGCTGGGCCCGCGCCCTCGGCGAGTTCGGGGCCACGATCACCTTCGCCGGCAGTTTCCCGGGAGCCACCCGCACCATGCCACTGCAGGTGTACCTGGCCCTGGAGACCGACCCGGACGCGGCGATCGCGCTCAGCCTGGTCCTGCTCGCGGTGTCGGTCACCGCCCTGGCCATGTTGCGGGACCGCTGGCTGCGGCCGGGAGCGACCCCGTGAGACGGGACCGGCTCCCCTCCGGCGCAGGCACCCGCGGCCCGCGCCGACCGGCCGCGAGCCCCGGGACAACCCCGGCCCCAGGGACATCTGCGGGCACCGGCGGAGCCGCGGACGCCAGGGGAACGGCGGCCCCCGAACCCGGGAACGATGCGCCGCAACCGGTGGCGGGCGCCGCCCTGGACGCGGACCTCCACCTGGACCGGGGGCGGTTCAGCCTCCAGGTGGACCTGCGGGTGGAACCCGGCGAGGTGCTGGCGGTGCTGGGACCCAACGGCTCGGGCAAGAGCAGCCTGCTGTACGCCGTCGCCGGCCTGCTCCCGTTGTCGGGCGGGCGGATCCGGGTCGGTGGCCGGCTGTGGGACTGCCCGGCGGACCGCTGCTTCCTGCCCGCCGCGGACCGGTCGGTCGGCCTGGTGTTCCAGGACTACCGACTGTTCCCGCACCTGAGCGTGCTGGACAACGTCGCGTTCCCGGCCCGGGTCCGCGGCACCGGCCGCCGATCCGCACGTCACGACGCCGCCGCCTGGCTGGACCGGGTCGGTCTCGCAGCGCTGACCGGCCACCGGCCCGGGCAGTTGTCGGGCGGCCAGGCACAGCGGGTGGCACTGGCCCGGGCGCTGGCCTCACGACCACAGGTGCTGCTGCTCGACGAGCCGCTGGCCGCCCTCGACGCCGGCACCCGGCTGGAGATCCGCGGCCAGTTGCGCGACCACCTCGCGGACTTCCCGGGGCCGTGCATCGTCGTCACCCACGACCCGTTGGACGCCCTCGTCCTGGCCGACCGGATCCTGGTGCTGGAACGCGGGCGGGTCACCCAGCAGGGACCGCCCGCCGAGGTGGCCCGCCGCCCCACCACGGACTACGTGGCGAAACTGATGGGCCTCAACCTCTACACCGGCACCCTCACCGACCGGACCACGCACCGGGTCGACCTCGACGACGGCGGCACGCTCTTCGCGGCGTTCCTCACCACCGGCGAGGACGGCGGCGCCCAGGTGGTCCCGCTGCGGGACGGCCGGGTCCTGGTCGCGGTGGCCCCGACGGCTATCGCGCTGCACCCGCAACGCCCGCAGGAGGGGTCACCGCGCAACGTCTGGAGCGGCACGGTCACCGGACTGGAACTGCTCACCGACCGGATCCGGGTGGCCGTGGACGGGTGCCCCCCGGCCCTGGTGGACATCACCCCGGCGGCGATGGCCTCCCTCGGGCTGGTCCCGGGGCGGCGGATCTGGCTGAGCGCCAAGGCCACCGAGGTGCTCGCCTATCCCGATCCGGGACACCGCCCGCCGGGGTAGGCCGCGCCGCTGACAGGAGAGGTGGAGAGGTGGATGATGCGGTTCACGGTTGCCGCGACCCGGGTGATCACCGCGACCGGAGCGACCGGAGGCGGCACCGGCATCCCCGGCCCGGGGTGGGTCCGGGTGGCCGGGGACCGGATCGAGGCGGTCGGCACCGGTGAGCCCGACGGACCGGTGGACCTGCGGCTGGGCACCGGGGTGCTGGCGCCCGGCCTGGTGGATGCCCAGGTCAACGGCGCGTTCGGGGTCGACCTCGCGGCGGCCGCGGCGGACGGCTGGCGGGAGGTGGTCACCCGGCTGCCGAGCACCGGGGTGACCGCCTTCGCGCCGACGTTCATCACCGCCCCCCTCCCGGACCTGCTGGCCGGGCTGGGCCGGTACGCGGCCCTGCGCCCCCACCTGGACGCCCTGCCCGCTGCGGCCCGCACCCTGGGCGTCCACCTGGAGGGACCGTTCCTCTCCCCGGCCCGGCGCGGAGCCCACCGGGAGGACCTGCTCACCGACCCGGCCCCCGAGACGATCCGCGCACTGCTGGCCGCCGGGACCGGCGGCGCCCTGCGCTACCTGACCCTCGCCCCGGAACGCGACGGTGCCGCCGAGGCGATCCGGACGCTCACCCGGGCCGGCGTGACGGTGTCGGTGGGCCACAGCGACGCCCGGGCCGAGCAGGTGCACGCCGCCGCCGACGCCGGGGCCCGGCTGGTCACCCACCTGTACAACGCCCAGCGCCCGCTGCACCACCGTGACCCGGGCGTGGTCGGGGCGGGGCTGGCCGACCGGCGGCTGGTCTGCGGACTGATCGCCGACGGGCACCACGTCCTGCCGGATGCCGTGGCGGTCGCCTTCGCCGCCGCTCCGGGCCGGATCATGCTGGTCAGCGACGCGGTGGCCGCCCTCGGCATGCCGCCCGGTCGGTACCTGCTGGGCGGGGAGCACCTGCTGGTGGGGGCCGCCGGTGAACCCCCACGCCGGGCGGACGGCACCCTCGCCGGAGCGGCCGCCGCCCTGGACCGGGCGATCGGGGTCGCGGTGGCGGCCGGCGTCCCGCTCGTGACGGCGGTCGAGGCGGCCACCAGGGTTCCCGCGGATGCGCTCGGCCGCCCCGACCTCGGCCGGCTCGCGCCCGGGGCGTACGCCGACCTGGTCTGGCTGGACGGCCCCGACGACCATCGGCTGCGGGCCCGCACCACCTGGGTCGGCGGCGTGCCCGTCCCGGCCACGCAGGCGGTCACCCCGGCTCCGCGGACCTGATCCGGGCGCCCGCCGGCACCGACGTCAGTTGCCGGCCCAGACCCTCGCGTAGCTGTCGCGGTATCCCGACGCCGGGTCGAAGACGTCCCCGGCCGGCACATTGGCCTTCGTGACCAGCCCGGGCCTGGCGATGAACGTCGACGCCGGCTGACCGGCGACGGCCCGGTTGAGCTCGTCCACCAGCTGCCAGCCCTGCAGGTACAGCGGTTCCGCCACGGTGGCGGTCTGGTAGTCCACGCCCCGGATCCGCTGGAACTCGGCGGCATCACCGTCCCCGGCGGCCACCGCCCTGGGCGGCCCGGCGGCGGGTTTGCCGGCGCTGCGCAGTCCGGTCCGGGTACCGCGGAAGTAGTTGCCGTTGATCGCCAGCAGGTAGGTGAGCCTGGCCCCGTCGCGCTGCAGCAGTGTGGAGGTCAGCGCGGGCATCCGCTGGTCCACCTCGGCGATGGGCGAGTCCTCGTATTCCAGCACCGAGCAGCCGGAGCACTTCTGGATCTCCGCCTTGATCGCATCGGCCTTCTTCACCGCGATCTCGTACTGGCTGTCGGTGAAGACGGCAACCCCGGCGGTGCCGTTGGAGTCGGCGATCGCGAAGTCCGCCGCGATCCGCGCGACCTCGAGGGGGTCGGTGGTGATGTTGGTGAACAGCCCGTTGGCCGGGTCGGGCCCTGGTTTCGCCCCGGCATGCCAGCCCACGACGGGGATCTTCAGCCCGACGGCCAGGTCGACGCTGGTGGACTGTTCGGCGGCGTCGAACCCGCCGAGGATGATGCCGGCCGGCTTCATGGCCATCGCCCGGGTCAGGGCGTCGGTGCGGCCCTGGGCACTGGCCTTGCCGTCGAGGACGACGACCTTCCACCCGATCCTGTCGGCGGCCTCCTTCACTCCCGTGGACACCGCGTTGATGCCGCCGTTGGTCAGGTCGGAGGCCACGTAGACGACGGTGGCTCCGAAGACCTGCGCCTTCGGGCCGGTGGCGGGCGGGGTGAACCCGGCGGACGCGGTCAGGCTCGCCTTGACCAGGTCCCTGGCCGCGGCCACCACGGGGTCGGAGGATTCCGTGGTCCCCCGGGCAGCGGGGTTGGCGGCCCGGGAACCGGTCCCGCCACAGGCGGCGAGCAGTCCACCCACGGCCAGACAGGCCACGACCTGCCGCAGGGATGCGGTGTGCATGCGGCGTGCGGCCCTCACTGACGGATCCTCTCGGACGGCGGCAGGCGCTGCCGGTACGCGGGCCGCCGCGGGAGACGCCGGGCGGGTGCGTGCGGCTCTCCGTCCTTCTCGGCCCGAACGGAGGCCGGCTCAACCCCCGTGTCCCGGTGATCCTGCGCGCAGGGGACAGGGGCGGCTGCTCCCCCGCGGGGGCTGGCCGGTGACGAGCCCGACCGGGAGCGGTCCTGGAAATTTCAGCCAGGACGGTCGCCCGCCGAAAACGTGCGCGTGGACCTGTCCCTTCGACCTCGCCGCCGCCGGAAGCCACCCGGTGGCCGGGCCCGGCCGGTGGTGGACGTGACCCGCGGGGCGCCCGGTGACGCCTCCCGGGGCACCGGGCGGTGGACGCGCGGCCGCCTGGTGCAGGGTCTGGCCCCGCTGACGGTCGGGCTGGCGGTGGCCGCGACGGCGATGGCCGGGGTGTGCACCTGGCAGGCCCGCGAGGCCAACAGCCTCTCGCTGGCGACGGCCCGGGAGACCGCCCTGTCCCAGGCGTACCAGGACATCAACTCCGCGGTGAACCGGGAGTACAGCGCCCAGTTGCGGTACCTGAGCGCCGATCGGGCGGCGGCCGCCGCCGACGTCAGCAGCAGCGTGATCGCCCAGTTCGTGGAGTTCACCCGCGCCCAGGCCGATCTGCGGGCGGCGGTGGAGCGGGTGAAGTCCCTGGGCGGGGTGGACGACAAGGCCCTGGCCACCTTCGTGCTGATGGAGGACCGCCAGTACACCCAGAATGCCCGGTCGGTCTTCGCCGACGTCCAGGCGGGGCAGGTCGCCAGGGCCCAGCGGTTGGCCACGACGATCACCGGGCCGAGGGTGGACGCCCTGATCTCCCGGGTCGCCTCGGCCGCCGCCGCCCACGCCCAGCGCAGCAGGGACAGCATGACGCGGCTGACCGGCGGCAGCCGGTGGGCGGCCCTGGCGATCCCGGTCTCCTTCGGGGTGGCGCTGCTGCTGCTGAGCGGGTGCTGGGTCATCGTCCTGCGGCTCAACAAGGCGGTGCGGTACCAGGCCTCGGCACTGCTGGCGGAGAAGCAACTGTTGTCCACCGTGATCGAGTCCAGCCCGTACTTCGTGTACTGGAAGGACCCCAGCGGGCACTACCTCGGGGCCAACCGCGCTTTCGAGCGGCTGCGCAGCCACTCCGGCGCCAACCGCACGGGTGCGACCGCCCAGGCGCAGGTGACGGACGCAGCTGAGCCGGACCCGGCGCCCGCCGCACCGGCGGTCCCTGCCCCGCGGCCGCCGGAATCCCGCCAGCCCTCGGACCCGGCGCCCGCCGCACCCGATCCGCAGTCCTCGGCCGAAGCCGTGCGGGAGCGGCCGGCCGGCAGCCGGGACCTGTTCGGACTGCTGAGCGACCTGGAGCAGGAGGTCCAGACCACGGGGGTGGCCGCCATGGATCAGCAGGCCGCCGTCCGCTCCGCGGACGGCGGCGAGCGCCGGCTGCTCTTCAGCGTCCTGCCCCGGCCCGGCCAGCACACGCCGGAAGGAGTGATCGGGGTCGGCGTCGACGTGACCCGGTTGACGGACCTGGAACGGCAACTGGCCACCGCGAGCCGCCTGGAATCCGTGGGACGCCTCGCGGCAGGTCTCGCCCACGAGATCAACACCCCGATCCAGGTCCTGAGCACCAACGCACACTTCGTCGCCGAGACCACCAACGAGATCCTCGCCGGCCTCAAGGCCATGCACCGGCTCTGCAGCGACCCGGCCTTCGACGGCGACGCGATGCGCGGACTCGTCGAGGGCCTGGACGTCGACTTCCTGGAGAGCGAGATCCCCAAGGCGCTCCAGGACACCCAGCACGACCTGCAACGGGTGGCGGGCCTGGTGCGGGCCCTGAAGGACTTCGCCCGTGGCGGCCAGGGGATCGGCCCCTGCCGGATCAACGACGCCGTGCAGTCCGTGGTGGAGATCAGCCGGCATGAGTGGACCCAGGTCGCCGACCTGCAGTTGGGGCTGGATCCCGGGCTGGACACCATCGTCTGCCATGAGGGCCAGATCAAGGAGAGCCTGCTGGCCGTGATCGTCAACGCCACCCAGGCCGTGGCCGAGAAACGGGAACAGTTCCCCGGCGCCCCCCGGGGAGTGATCGAGGTGACCACCCAGGCGGTACCGGGCGCCGTCCAGATCGTCGTGCGGGACACCGGCATCGGCATGGACGACACCGTGCGCCGCCAGATCTTCGACCCCTTCTTCACCACCAAGCCGGTCGGCCGGGGCTCAGGTCAGGGCCTGAACCTCGCCTACGGCGCGATCGTCATCCACCACGGCGGGTCCATCGACGTCACCTCCGCGCCCGGCGAAGGCTCCACCTTCACGATCACCCTGCCGACCCAGATGCCGGGCCTGGAGGGTCCGACTGTCGACGCGGACCGGGCGGGAACCCGTCCCTGAGCCTGCGCCGCCGCCTGTCGACCTGAGCGGTTCGGATCGGGGCGGTCCGGGCCCACGGACCAGATCGGGGCGGTCCGATCCGGACCCGCGGTTCAGATCGGGTTGAGGTACCAGCCGCGCAGCCGGACGTCGTACCCCTGGCCGTTCGGGCTGATCGCCATCGGACCGACGAAGGCCCGCAGCAGGGTGGGCAGGTACGCCATCCGGTGCGGCAGCCAGGGACCGCCGTCCGCGGCGTAGTCGATGGACAGGCAGTCCCCGCGGCGCACGGCCCGGATCGCCAGCCATTCCGGAGCCTGCGGCAGCGGGGACACCGACCAGTCGGACACCCCGTGCGTGACCACGGACCCCATCGCGGGGCGGCCGTCGACCAGTTCCAGGCCGCAGCGGATCCAGCGCTCGGCGTCCAGCCGGACCATCAGCCCCGCCTGGTCCCCGTCGGCGGCCAGCGTGGCCTGGACCTCCACCCCGGCGGCGAACTCCCCCGACTTGCGGGTCCCGAGGAAGTGCCCGCTGTCACTGGCGGTCCCGTACCGGGTGACCCGCCAGAACTGCGTGCTGGGCTCGGTCGTCAGGCACAGCTCGCCCCCGGACCAGCGCCAGCGGTCAGGCTCGTTGTGCCAGACGGGTGCCAGGGCCAGGGGGCCGGTTGCAGGGCCGATTTCGGTCATGACCGACAGCCTGCCACGATCGCGCCCGCCCGTCCCCGCCCTGGTCAGACCTTGTGCACAGGGTGAGAGGGGCTGACTGTGCGCCGCCGGGTGCCGCCGGCCGCCGCCCAGGGGTCACCGGTCAGCCGTAGAACACCCGCCGGACCACGGCCCGGGCCCGGCGGGTGGTCCGCTGGTAGTCCTCGTCCAGCCGCACGGCCGATCCCGGCGGGTACCCGACGATCCGGGACACCCCGTCCAGGTCCTGGATGCTCGTCGGCAGGGCGTCCTGCGCCCGGCCACGCCACAGCACGGACGCGTTGCGCGCCCGCGAGGCCAGCCGCCAGGCCGCCAGCAGCACCTGCGCGTCCGGCTCCGCCAGCACACCGGCCCGGGCGGCCGCCTCCAGCGCCGCGGTGGTGGACGGCGTGCGCAGTTCCGGCAGCTCGTGGGCGTGCTGCAACTGCAGCAGCTGGACGGTCCACTCGACGTCCGACAGCCCGCCCGGCCCCAGCTTGAGGTGCAAGGCCCGGTCGGCGCCGCGCGGGATGCGCTCCGCCTCGACCCGGGCCTTGATCCGGCGGATCTCGCGGACCGCCGCCTCCGGCAGCCCGCCGGCCGGCCAGCGCACCGGGTCGATGACGGCGACGAACCGCTCGGCCAGTCCCGGATCCCCGGCGATCGGCACCGCTCGGGTCAGCGCCTGCGCCTCCCAGGGCGAGGACCAGCGGGCGTAGTACTGGGCGTAGGAGTCCAGGGTGCGGACCAGCGGCCCGTTGCGTCCCTCCGGCCGCAGGTCCGCGTCGACGTCCAGCGCAGGTTCCGGGCCCGGCTCCCCGAGCAGCCGGCGCAGCTCGGTGAACACGGCCATCGCGGCGTCCTGGGCCGGCTTGTCCTCCGCCCCGGGCAACGGGTCGTGGACGAACAGCACGTCGGCGTCGCTGGAGTAGCCCAGCTCGCTGCCGCCCAGCCGTCCCATGGCGACGACCAGCACCCGGGTCGGCAGGGTCCCGCCGAACCGGCTGGCGACCATCGCGCCGGCGGCCCGCAGCACCCCGTCCAGGGCGGCGGCCGCGGCGTCGCTCAGCGCGAGACCGACCTGGTCGAGGTCCGCCAGCCCGACGATGTCGGCGATCGCGGTCCGGACGATCTCCCGGCGCCGGACCGCCCTGGCCGCCAGCGCCGCCCCCTCCGGATCGCCCGCGTGACGGTCGGCGGCGCGCCGGACGGCGGCCAGGGTGGCGGTCCGTGGCCGGGGCGCCAGGTCGGTGTCGTCCCCGAGCAGGGCGACCGCTTCCGGACCCCGTTCCAGCAGCTCGGCGACCAGTCGGCTGGCGGACAGCACGTGGGCCATCCGCTCGGCGGCCGCCCCGGAGTCCCGCAGCATCTTCAGGTACCAGTGCGTGGTGCCCAGCTCGTCGCTGACCCGGCGGAAGGCCAGCAGCCCGGCATCGGGGTCGGCGCCGTCGGCGAACCAGCCGAGCATGACCGGCAGCAGCTGCCGCTGGATCGCCGCGCGCCGGCTCACCCCCGCGGTGAGCGCGGTGAGGTGCCGCATCGCTCCCGCCGGGTCGCGGTAGCCGAGGGCGGCCAGCCGGGCCCGGGCGGCCTCCGGGGTGAGCCTGGCCTCATCGGTGGTCAGCCGCGCGGCGGCGGCCAGCAGGGGCCGGTAGAACAGCTTCTCGTGCAGCCGGCGGACCTCCCGGGCGTGCCGGCGCCACAGCTCCTCCAACTCCCCCGCCGGGTCGCGCCGGAAGCCGAAGGACCGGCCCAGGCGGCGCAGGTCCGCGGCCGCGTCCGGGACGACGTGGGTACGGCGCAGCCGGTACAGCTGGATCCGGTGTTCCAGGGTGCGCAGCATCCGGTAGGCGCGGTCCAGCTCGGCGGCGTCATCGCGGCCCACGTAGCCGAACGTGCTCAGGGACTCCAGGCCCAGCAGGGTGTTCCCGGTGCGCAGCCGCGCATCGGCCCGCCCGTGGACCAGCTGCAGCAGCTGCACGCTGAACTCGACGTCGCGCAGGCCGCCCGCGCCGAGCTTGAGCTGCCGGTCGGCCTCCTTGGCGGGCAGGGTCTGCTCGACACGCCGCCGCATCGCCTGGACGTCCTCGACGAAGTTGTCCCGCTCGGCGGCCCGCCACACCAGCGGGCGGATGGCCTCCAGGTAGCGCTCGCCGAGCTCCCGGTCACCGGCGACCGGACGGGCCTTGAGCAGGGCCTGGAACTCCCAGGTCTGGGCCCACCGGTGGTAGTAGCTGAGGTGGCTGTCCAGGGTCCGGACCAGCGGCCCCGCCTTGCCCTCCGGCCGCAGCGCCGCGTCGACCGGCCAGAGTGTCCCCTCCACGGTGACCGCCGAGCAGGCGCGGGCCATCCCCGCGGCCAGCCGGGCGCCGGTGTCGAGGGCGGCGGCCTCCTCGCCGTCGTCCGGCTCCACGACGTAGATCACGTCGACGTCGCTGACGTAGTTGAGCTCCCGGCCGCCGCACTTGCCCATCCCGACCACGGCGATCCGGCAGCCGGGCGCCCCCGGCGGCAGTTCCGCCCGGGCGATCGCCAGACCCGCCTCCAACGCGGCGGCGGCCAGGTCGGACAGTTCCTGTGCGACGTCCGGCAGCACCGCCGCGGGGTCGTCGGCCACCAGGTCGCGGCCGGCGATGGCGAGCAGGCGGCGGCGGTAGGCGATCCGCAGGGCGTCCGTCGCGGCGACCGGGTCGGTGGCGGCCGGGCGGGGGTCATCGGGGTCGGCACCGATGCTGCGCAGCAGGTCCGCGCGGACCTCGTCGGGGTCCGGCGCCAGATGTCCGTCATCGACCAGGGCGGTCCAGTGGCCGGGGTGGCGGGCCAGGTGGTCCCCGAGGGCCGCGGACGCCCCGAGCACGGCGAGCAGCCGGTCCCGGGCGTGCCCGCCCGAGCGCAGCACCGCACGCAACCGGGCCGGCTGGCAGCCCCGGGGGTCGGCGTCGGGAGCGTCATCCTCCGGGCCGGGGTCCGGCGCACCCGGTCCGGAGGGCGCCCGTCCGAGACCCTCCAGCATCCGGACCAGTCCGAGCAGGGCGAGGTCCGGGTCGGCGGTCTCGCTGAGGGCGGACAGCACCCCGTCGGCGAACCGGTCCTCCAGCGGGTCCAGCAACCCGGCGAGGGCGGGGTCGGCGAGCAGCCGCTCGGCCCGGGCCGGGTCGGAGAAGCCGAGCCGCGCGAGCAGGCCGCCGCGGGTCGACGCCCGGGCCACCCCGCTGACCAGCGTCGTCCCCGCCGAACCGGTGCCGGCCGAACCGGTGCCGACCGAGGCGGCCGGACCAGCGGTGGCGGCAACGGGACCAGGGGCGGAGGGACCGGGGGCGGAGGGACCGGCGGTCGCGGCGGAACCGGCGTCGGTGCTCACGCCTGCCACCGTATCGCCGCACCCGCCCGCACCGGCCGGTGACCTGACCGGTCCCCTTGTCCACGGCAGGCCCCGCACCCCGGACGCCGCTCCCTGCGCCGGATCCGGTCGGTGCCGCGGTTCAGCCGGTGGCGCAACTCAGCCGGACGGTCCGCGATGACCGTCCCGCCCGCAAGCCCGGCGCCGCGGTTCAGCCGGCGACGGCCTGCGCCACCCGGGCGGCGAAGGCCCGGGCGTGGCTCTCGGCGATCCGGTCCAGGGCGGGGTCGGCCGCGGTGAGCTCGGCGAGCACGTTCTCCGGCTGCAGGCCGTGCTCCCGGACCGCACCGTGGCCGCCGCGCATCCACTCCTCGAAGTCGGCACGGGTGACCTCCGGGTGGTACTGGACGCCCCAGGCCCGCTCACCCAGCCGGAACGCCTGATGCGGGTAGCGGTCACCGCCGGCCAGCAGCACCGCACCGGGCGGCAGCCGCAGGACGGCGTCCTGATGCCACTGGGCGACGCCGAAGCCGGGGGCGCCCCCACCGGCCACGGCCGCCAGGTCGCGGTGCAGGCCGCCCAGCAACGGGTCGTCCGCGGCCGCGGGCAGCAGCCGGACGCCGACCAGACCGACCTCCAGCCCGGCCTCGCCACGCCCCACCTGCCCGCCGGTGGCCACGGCGAGCAACTGCGCACCCAGGCAGATGCCGAGGGCCGGCACTCCCGTATCGACGGCCTCGGCGAGCAGTGCCCGGGTGGCGGGCAGCCAGGGAGCCTGCTCGTCGTCGTGCGCCCCCATCGCGCCGCCCAGCACGAGCAGGCCGTCATGACCGCTCAGGTCGGCGGGCAGCGGGTCGCCGGCATAGGGGCGGCGCAGGTCCAGTTCCGGCAGCCAGCGGGTCAGCCGGCCCGGACCGCCGTCGCCTTCATGAATCACGACGAGCAGCCGGGCGGCGGGATGCGGCGGGCGGGGCGCGGCACCCGGCTGCCCGGTGGACGGTGCTGCGGCGAGGTCGGTCACCCGGGGGACGCTACCTGGTCCTTCCGCCCTGGTCACGGCCCCTTCCGGGCAGCGGGGACGGGCGCAGAGCCCAGCTCGGTCAGTCAGGCGGACGCCGACTGCCGGCCCGTGGCAGTCCCGCCGAACAGGTCCGGGTGGCTGCCCGCCCACTGCAGCAGCGCGAGGTAGGCCAGGTCGACCACGCAGCAGAGCAGACCGATCCCGAGGACGAACCCGGAGTGGTCCAGGACGCCGAACGCGACGGTCGGGGCGAGCGTCCCGAGCCACTTGGCCGTGGCGACCAGCCGGGACTGCCCCCTGCACCCGCCCCGGGCCAGGAACATCGCCACGAACAACACCGACATCAGCAGGTTCTGCAGAAAGGCGGAGTACGCCGCCCCGTCATGCCAACCGAACTGGTGGACGAACAGTGCCTGCACCGCATAGGCCACAGCGAACAGGGCCGCGGCCCCGCCCGCGAACCACGCCGGCCGGAGGAAGCCGGGGAACTCCGCGCGACCGAACCGCAGGAAGGTGACCACGATCGCGGCGTCCGCCAGCGCCCACACCACGTTGATCCAGGTCTGCAGGGACCGCGGGGTGAGCAACCCGTGCGCCGCGTAGACCGTCTCCCAGGCGAAGTTCAGCGCCAGGGCCGCGACGGGCATCGCGTACGTCCGCTGCCGGAACCCGATCCGGATGCAGTCGGCGTACACGACCGTCCAGGCCACACCGCTCAACGCCGCGAGGAACATGACCATCCGGACCTCCCCGGGGCGGGAACACGTGGGTTCTCGGCAGCGTGCCGGCCGGCTGATCATAGGCTGCCCGCAGACCGGCCCGGGCGGACGAGAGGGGGCGGACGGCTGATGCGCGACGAGCGCGAGGCAACGGAACGCCTGTGCGAACTGAAGGCGGCCATGGACGACCTCGCCGACGAGACGGAACACGACGGCGAGCCGTCCGCCGAAGAGCTTCGCCTGTTCGCCGAGGCGATCGCCCACTTCCGGGCAGCGGGCCCCCGGCTGCTGGCCGAGGCCACGCCCTTCCTCCGGGAGTACTACCAGTTCGTCGCCGCCGAGTTCACGGCAGAAGAGCGGGCGGAGTACGGCGTACCGGAGATCTCGCCCGACGAGGACATCTGGGCTCACGTGAGCTTCGAGCGCCCACCGACGCTGGAGGTGGGTGGTGGCCTACGGCGACGAGTCCCTGCTCGGCGTGGTCTTCCGGTAGAAGGACGCGGACGGCGGCGGCCCGGTTCAGCGGCGCCGCTGAACGATGATCAGCACCGCGACGAGGACGACCACGGCGGAGACGCCGAGGGCCCCGACCCCGAGCAGGCCGAGCAACTGGGAAGGTCCGAGACGGTGCACGGCGGATCACGGTACCCGGCGGCGTCCGCCCCGCCCAGCCCCACCCCTGGGACTGCGGGCACAGGCGGCGTCGAGGTCCGGGCGAGGACGGTCGCGCCGGCAGGCTGCCGCGGACCATCCTGCGGACGTGGCGGTCCTGTACGAGCGGATCATCGTCGAGGCCAGCAGCCCCGACGACCTCGACCTGCTCACCGCGCCCACGGTGCGCGCGTTGTGGCCTCAACCTCGACTGGCGCAAGCACGCCCCCACCACCCCGGCGATCGGCCCCGTGCTCGACCAGGACGACGCCGTAGCCAACAAGGTCAACGCCCTGTACTCCCGGGCCCAGGCCCGCGACCGCATCGACGTCCACGCCGCCTTGGCCTCCGGCCGATACACCCCACCCCGACCTGATCCGCCTGCCACGTGGGCAGGGGAGATCGCTGCGCGCCGGTAGGAGCACCTTCCCGGTCCCGCCCAGCCCCGCCCCGCCCCGGACCGCGGGCGCGGGCGGCGTCGGGGTCGGGTCGTGGTCGTGGTCTCCTCGATCACGAACCTGCTACTCGTAGAGTGCACGCACCCGTCCCGGCCGGGAAGTCCGTCCGGCTCTGCGGGCGGCCGGGAGGCGGGAATGAGCGACGCGGGAACGGATGACCGGGACTGGGGTGCCGAGGTCGGGGCGAGGACGGTCGCGCGCCGGCAGGCTGCCGCGCGGTGGAGAGCCCTGCCCGCACAGTTCCTGGGACAGCTCGCCACCGACCCCTCCCCTGCCGTCCGGCGGACCCTCGCCGCCCGGCATGACCTCCCCGCAGACGTCCGGGCCCTGCTCATCCGGGACCGCGACCGGCACGTCCGCCGGGTCGGCGCCGGCAACCGGACGGCAGACCAGGCGACCCTCCTGGCCGCCCTCGGTGACGAGGACTTCCGTGTCCGCTGGGCCGCCGTGGACAACCCCCGGTGCGACGACGTCGTGCGGCGGGCGGCATGCGACAGCGACGACCCGGTCGTGCGCAAGAAGGTCGCGGAGGTGCAGGGCCTGGCGCGGGAGTTCAGCGACCGGTTGCTCACCGACCCGGACCGGGACGTGAGAGCCCAGCTCTCGCACCGGACGACGGACCTCGACGTCCTCGCCCGGGCCGTCGAGTCCGAGGACTGGGTCCTGCGCCTCGGGGCGACCCAGAACCCGCTGCTGTCGGACGCCCAGCGCCGCAGGCTCGCCCGGGACCGCAACCACAGGGTCCGCAGCACCCTCGTCCTGATGAAGGCGGCCCTTCCCGAGGACCTGGAACTGCTGGCGCGGGACCGCTCCAGCAATGTCAGGTTCTACGTCGCCATCTCGAAGCAGGCCGAGGACAGGGTCCTCGAGATCCTCGCCCGTGACAGCGACGAGGTGGTCAGAGGCCATGCCGAGCACCACCTCGCGGACCGGCAATGGGCTGCCCGCCGGAACCGCCGCTGACGCCGCGCCCGATCCGGCCCGTCCGGACCCGGCTCTTCAGTACCGGCCGTCAGCGCGCCGGGCCGTCACAGCACGGGCATGTACCGGGTGATCTCGAACGGCGTGACCTGGCGCCGGTACTCCTCCCACTCGGCGCGCTTGTTGCGCAGGAAGAAGTCGAACACGCCTTCGCCGAGGGTCTCCGCAACGAGCTCGGACCGCTCCATCAGGCCGAGGGCCGCCTCCAGGCTGCTCGGCAGCGGCTCGATGCCCATCGCCCGGCGCTCGGAGTCGGTGAGCGACCAGACGTCGTCCTCGGCGCCGTCGGGCAGGTCGAGCCCCTCCTCGATGCCCTTCATGCCGGCGGCCAGGATGACCGCGAACGACAGGTAGGGGTTGCAGGCGCTGTCGATGGACCGGTACTCGATCCGCGTCGAGTTGCCCTTGCCCGGCTTGTACATCGGCACCCGGATCAGGGCCGAGCGGTTGTTGTGCCCCCAGCAGATGTAGCTCGGGGCCTCCCCGCCGCCCCACAGCCGCTTGTAGGAGTTCACCCACTGGTTGGTGACGGCGGTGATCTCCGCGGAGTGGCGCAGCAGGCCGGCGATGAACTGCCGGGCCACCTTGCTCAGCTGGTACTGCGCGCCCGCCTCGTGGAAGGCGTTGCGGTCGCCCTCGAACAGCGACAGGTGCGTGTGCATGCCGGAGCCGGGGTGGTCGGCCAGCGGCTTGGGCATGAACGTCGCGAAGACACCCTGCTCCAGCGCCACCTCCTTGACCACGCTACGGAAGCTCATGATGTTGTCCGCGGTGGTCAGCGCGTCGGCGTAGCGCAGGTCGATCTCGTTCTGGCCGGGGCCGCCCTCGTGGTGGCTGAACTCCACCGAGATGCCCATCGACTCCAGCACGCCGATCGCGGCCCGGCGGAAGTCGTGGGTGGTGCCGCGCGGCACGTGGTCGAAGTAGCCGCCGCGGTCGACGGGCTCGGGCACCCGACCGTCCTTCGGCTCCTCCTTGAAGAGGTAGAACTCGATCTCGGGGTGGGTGTAGAAGGTCAACCCGTGCTCGGCGGCCACCCCGAGCGCCCGGCGCAGGACGTGGCGCGGGTCGGACATCGAGGGCTCGCCGTCGGGGGTGAGGATGTCGCAGATCATCCGCGCCGTGCCGTGATGGTCACCGCGCCACGGCAGGACCGCGAAGGTCGACGGGTCCGGCTTGACGAGCATGTCCGCCTCGTAGACCCGGGCCAGGCCCTCGATCGCCGACCCGTCGAAGCCGATGCCCTCCGCGAAGGCGCCCTCCAGCTCCGCGGGTGCCACCGCCACGGACTTCAGGGACCCGAGAACGTCGGTGAACCAGAGCCGGACGAACCGGATGTCACGCTCCTCGACGGTGCGGAGCACGAACTCCTGCTGCCTGTCCATGACGTCCTCTCGGTACACCCTCGCGTCCGCTTCACAGTATGGCGGCTACGTGTTACGCGCTCCCACCGCCACGGTGCCCTGGAGGTGACGGGCGACGCCCGGGTCGGGGAGTCCCGCGCCCCGACAGCGGCGTGAGATCGGGTCCTGATGGCACTGCAGCCGGCAGCTGCCTCGGCCGATGGAGAACCGGGTCGCCTATCTCCCGGAGGGCTCCTTGCGGAGGCCGGTGAGAGCGGCAAGGGGTTCGGCGTGACCATCGCGGGGGCGATCGAGGAGCAGACCGCCACCACCAACGGGATCACCCGGGTGGTCAGCGATGCCGCGCAGAACAGCCGGACGGTCTCCACGATGATCCAGGAGGGGCGGGCGTGCCGACCCTGGTGGACACTCCCGCTGAGGTCGTCACCCCACCTGCCCGTCCGGCCCGGGCCGCCGCCGAATACCCGGTGCCGCCGGGCGAACTACGCTCGACCCATGCCGCAACTGCGCCTCGCCCTGGCCCAGGTCAACCCCACGGTCGGTGATCTCGCCGGGAACGCGGACCTGGTGCTGCGCACCGCCGCCCGCGCCCATGAGGCGGGCGCGCACCTGGTGGTCTTCCCGGAGACCGTGCTCACCGGGTATCCGGTGGAGGACCTGGCGCTGCGGACCTCCTTCGTCGAGGCCTCCCGGCGCACCCTGGTCCGGCTCGCGGTCCGGCTCGCGGACGCCGGGCTGGGCGACCTCGCCTGCGTGGTCGGCTACATCGACCGGGTCGACGGCGCGCAGCGCAACGTGGCCGACAGGCCGCGGGTCGGGGTCCCCAAGGGCGAGCCGCAGAACTGCGCGGCGATGCTGCTCGGCGGCCGGGTCGTCGCCCGCTACGCCAAGCACCACCTGCCGAACTACGGTGTGTTCGACGAGTTCCGGATCTTCGTGCCCGGCCGTGACCTCACCGTGGTCCGGCTGCACGGGGTCGACGTCGCGATCGCCATCTGCGAGGACCTCTGGCAGGAGGGCGGCCCGGTGGCGCTGACCCGCGCCGCCGGCGCCGAACTGCTCGTGGTGCCCAACGCCTCCCCGTACGAGAGAGACAAGGACGACGTCCGGCTCGACCTGGTCACCCGCCGGGCGTCCGAGGCGGGCTGCCCGCTGGCCTACGTCAATCTGGTGGGCGGCCAGGACGACCTGGTCTTCGACGGGGACTCCCTGCTGGTCGACGCCACGGGCCGGGTACTGGCCCGGGCGGCGAAGTTCGCCGAGGAACTGCTCGTCGTCGACCTCGACCTGCCGACGGACGGCGCGCACGACAGCCCGCCCGAGGTGGACGGCGTCCGCCGGGTCACCGTCTCCGCCGACCCGCTGCCCGCCTATCAGCCGGACCCCGCCCACCTGGCCCCGCAGACCTGCGCCCGGCCCCTGGACGGCGAGGCGGAGGTGTACCAGGCCCTGGTCCTCGGCCTGCGGGACTACGTCCGCAAGAACGGGATGCGCTCGGTCGTCGTCGCACTGTCCGGCGGGATCGACTCCGCCCTGGTCGCGGCGATCGCCTGTGACGCCGTCGGCCCCGAGAACGTCGTCGGCATCTCCATGCCGAGCAGGTACTCCAGCGAGCACTCCAAGGACGATGCCGCGGACCTGGCCAAGCGGACCGGCCTGGACTACCGGGTGATCCCGATCGCGCCCATGGTCCAGGCCTTCCACGACGCGGTCGGCCTGACCGGGATCGCCGAGGAGAACCTGCAGGCCCGCGTCCGCGGGGTGGTCCTGATGGGCGTGTCCAACCAGGAGGGGCACCTGGCCCTGACCACGGGGAACAAGTCGGAACTGTCGGTCGGCTACTCGACGATCTACGGCGACTCCGTCGGCGGCTTCAACCCGGTGAAGGACGTGCCGAAGACCCTGGTCTGGGCCCTGGCCCGCTGGCGCAACGCCGAGGCGGCCCGGCTCGGGGAGGTCCCGCCGATCCCGGAGAACAGCATCAGCAAGGCTCCCTCGGCCGAACTGCGGCCCGGCCAGACCGACCAGGACTCGCTGCCGCCGTACGACCTGCTGGACGCGGTGCTCGAGCAGTACGTCGAGGGCGCCCACGGCCGTTCGGAACTGCTGGCCGACGGGCTCGACCCCGCGGTGGTGGACTCCGTGGTGACCCTGGTCGACCGTGCGGAGTGGAAGCGCCGGCAGTCCGCCCCCGGCCCGAAGATCTCCCCGGTGGCCTTCGGGCGGGACCGCCGGCTGCCGATCACCAGCCGGTGGCGGGAGCACGAGTCACAGCAACCGTCCCGCGAACATGTCTGAGGAGCAGGCGATGAGCGAGCAGCCCAACCCCTACGGCGGCAACCCCGCCGGCGACCCCGCGACCGCAGCGGCGCTGCCCCGGCGGGTTCGGGTCCACCACCTGCGCGAGCTCAAGCAGCGCGGCGAGCGGTTCGCCATGCTCACCGCCTACGACCAGTACTCCGCGGCGATCTTCGAACAGGCCGGGATCCCCGTCCTGCTGGTCGGGGACTCCGCCGCGAACAACGTGCTGGGCTACGAGACGACGGTGCCGGTGACCGTCGAGGAGATGATCCCGCTGGTCCGCGCCGTCTCCCGGACCGCCCGGCGGGCGCTGGTGGTCGCCGACCTGCCGTTCGGCTCGTACCAGACCGGTCCCGAGCAGGCCCTCGCCACCAGCATGCGGATGATGAAGGAAGGCCTGGCGCATGCCGTGAAGCTCGAGGGCGGGGCCCGGGTGGCGCCCAGCGTCGAGACCATCGTCGGCGCCGGCATCCCGGTGATGGCCCACATCGGCTTCACCCCCCAGTCGGAGCACGCCCTCGGCGGCTACCGGGTCCAGGGCCGGGGTGAGGCGGCCGACCGGCTGGTCGGCGACGCCCTCGCGCTGCAGGCCGCCGGGGCGTTCGCCGTCGTGCTGGAGATGATCCCGGCACCGGTGGCCGCGGAGGTCACCAAGGCGCTGGAGATCCCCACGGTCGGGATCGGCGCGGGCCCGGACTGCGACGCCCAGGTGCTGGTCTGGCAGGACATGATGGGCCTGCGCACCGGCAGGGCTCCACGGTTCGTCAAGCGCTACGCCGACCTGCACGCCGTGATGCTGCAGGCGGCCCAGGCCTACGCCGACGACGTCCGGGCCGGCACCTTCCCCGGTCCGGAGCACAGTTTCGAGGCCTGACAGCCTGACCCGACCGGCCCCCGAACTGCCGGGATCAGCGGAACTGCCTCAACACCTCGGCGAAGGCCCCCGCCGAGTGGGTGTGCGTCGCCCAGGAGGTGATCCCGGTCCACCGCGACCGGCGGACCAGTTCCTCGGCCGCCTGCTCGGCATCCGCCGCGAGGAGCAGGAACGGGCTGTCCAGCAACTGCTCCGCCGTCACCCCTTCCCAGGACGCGGCCAGTTCCTCCGCCGCCTGCTCCGGGGGACGGTCCACGATGACCCACTGCAGCAGGGCGTCGAGGACGGGCCGGGGCCGCCCGGCCGCGGCGAGCAGCCGGTCCAGCAGGGCCAGACGTTCGGCGGTCTCCGCGGCCCCGGCGAGCCGGAGGGTCCCGGCCGGCTTCCCCGGCACCTGGACCGATCCGGTGAGCGCGATGACGTCGGCGTGCCGGGCCGCGACCGCCAGGGTCCGCTCACCCCAGCCGCCGATCACCAGCGGCACCGGCTGCTGCACCGGGACCGGCCGGTGTCCCGGGTCCGCCAGCCGCCGCCGGACCTCCCCGAGGGTGGCCTCCAGGCCCGTCACCCGGGCGGCCAGCGGCGGGAACGGCAGGCCCGCGTCGACGTGCTCGGCCCGCTTGTGCCCGGCGCCCAGCCCGAGGTCCAGCCGCCCGCCGGACAAGGCGTCCAGGGTGGCGGCCTCCCGGGCCAGCAGTGCGGGGTTCCAGAACCCGGCGTCCAGCACATAGGTGCGCAGCCGGACCCTGGTGGTCACCGCCGCGGCTGTCGCCAGCATCGCGAACGGGGACGGCGCGCCGAGATGGTCCGCTGCGGTGACCAGGTCGAACCCGGCCTCCTCTGCCGCCCGGGCGGCGCCCGGCACCGCCGGGGACGGTTCCCGGCCCAGGTTCACCCCGAACAGCAGCGCGCGCCCCTCGACGGCTGCCGGACTGTCCACTGCGGCGTCGTTCACCGCTACGTCGTCCATGGTCATGACCGCACCCTCACACCGGCATCCCGCGGCAGGCCAGACGGTTTCACCCACGGCAGAACGGCTGCACCCAAGGCAGAACGGCTGCGCCCAGGGCAGAGCGCGTCACGGCCGCTGCCCCGGTGACCGGGCCCCGGTAACGCAGGCCCCGGTGACAGCCACCCACGAGCCGGTGTGCGCCGGTGCGGGGTCCGGCAGGCGTGGATAGATTCGGTGCCATGGCGCTGACGGTCGGCTATGCCGCGATGCTGGAGCAGTTCGGCCCCCAGGAGGTGGTGGGGTACACGGCCCTTGCGGAGGAGCACGGCTTCTCCGGCTGCATGGCCGCCGACCACTTCCAGCCGTGGGTGCCGCAGCAGGGGCAGGCCGCCTTCGTCTGGAACGTGCTGACCGCGGTCGGCGAACGCACCCGCGGCGACCTCGGCCCCGGCGTGACCTGCCCGAGCTTCCGGTTCCACCCGGCGGTGGTGGCGCAGGCCTCGGCCACCCTGGAGGCGATGTACCCCGGTCGGCACTGGCTCGGCGTCGGTTCCGGCGAGGCACTGAACGAGCACGTCATCGCCGGGTACTGGCCGGAGGCCGGCGAGCGCTCGGCACGGATGTTCGAGGCCGTCGAGGTGATCAAGAAGCTGTTCGACGCCTCGCTGGCCGGCCGGGACGTCCGGCATGAGGGGAAGTACTTCAAGCTGGAGTCGACCCGGCTGTGGACGATGCCGGCGGCGCCGCCGCCGGTGCTGGTGGCCACAGCAGGACCGATCAACGCCAGGCGGACCGGGAAGTTCGCCGACGGGATCATCACTGTCGGGGCACCGCTGGAGAAGATCGGCGGGTTGTTCGACAAGTTCGCCGAGGGTGCACGCGAGGCCGGCAAGGACCCGGACACGATGCCCAAGGTGCTGCAGTTGCACCTGTCCTGGGCGCCCACCGACGAGCAGGCGCTGGCGAACGCGATGACCGAGTGGCCCAACGGCGGGATGAAGTTCCCGAAGGCCGACATCCGCTCGCCGCTGGACTTCGAGCAGATGGCCAAGCTGGTCCGGCCGGAGGACTTCGCGGGCCGGATGGTCATCTCCGCCGACCCGGACGTCCACCGCGCCGCCATCCAGCGCTACGTCGACCTCGGCTTCGACCGGGTCTACCTGCACAACGTCGGCCGCAACCAGGCCGAGTGGATCGAGGTCTTCGGCCGGGACGTGCTGCCCAAGCTCATCCCGTGAACGGGTCAAGCTCATCCCCAGAACCTGAACCGGTGGGGTCAGAGGTCCTCGTCGTCCCGGCGGTCAGTCCTCCTCGTCGTCGCCCTCGCGCCAGCGGCGGTCCTCGTCGTCCCAGCGCCGGGTCCGTTCGCGTGCCGACTGCAGTGCCAGTTCGGCCTCCGCGGCGGAGGCGTACGGACCCATGAGGTCCTTGCCCTGGCTCTTGTCGTAGTTCGTCTCGACCCGACCGGTGCGCAGGTTGTACCAGAACTGCGACTGCTCCATACGGGTGAGGCTACGCCCGGTGTGACCGGTCGGTCACCGTGCACTTTCTCCCGCGGCACCGGCTCAAGTCGACCAGGTGGAGTGACGACACCTCCCAGCGGCGCCGGCTCCGGTGCGCCGGGGGGCGAGGGGCAGCAGGAGGGCGGCATGCCGATCGAGACGGTTCCTACCCCCTACGGGTACCGCTGTGTCCTGAAAGACCCGATCAGCCTGGAGGAACGCCGGCTCTGGCTGGAGCAGATCAAGGCGCATGCGGACCGGCCGGGCTTCTACGGCCAGCTCATCGACATCCGTGAGACCGTTCCCGATCCGGCCGAGGCCCCCCAGATCGCCGAGGGCATGGCGTATGTGCGAAGCCACGGGCTGCGGCGCTCGGCCGTCGTGGTGAGCTCGGCCAAGACGGCCCTGACGATCAAGCAGCTGGCCTGGCAGTCCGGCGTCCTGGAGTGGGAGCGCTACTTCGACGCCTCCCAGGACCCGGACTGGGAGCAGCACGCCGAGGGCTGGATCATGCAGCGGATCGACCCGGAACACTGAATCGACCGGGCTCCCGGGGCGGGCGGGCCCGGGCCGGAACCGGCACCTAGACTCGCGGGCATGTCCACCCCGACCGGCAGCACCGCAGTGACCGGCAGCAGCGCACCCCACGGCGATCTCGTCCCCGGAGTGATCGGACCACGCCGGTCCGTCCCCGCCTCGATCCCCCGGCCGGAGTACGTCGACCGGGTCTCGCCGCGCCGCTACACCGGTCCCGAGGTCAAGGACGCCGCGACCATCGCGGTGATGCGGCAGGCGTCCCGGATCGCGGCCCAGGCCCTGGTCGAGGTGTCCCGGCACATCCGGCCCGGCGTCACGACCGACGAACTGGACCGGATCGGCCACGAGTTCATGACCGACCACGGCGCCTACCCGTCGACGCTGGGCTACCGCAGCTACCCGAAGTCGCTGTGCACCAGCATCAACGAGGTCATCTGCCACGGGATCCCCGACTCGACGGTGCTGCGGGACGGGGACATCGTCAACATCGACATCACCGCCTACCTGACTGTCGACGGGATCGGCGTGCACGGTGACACCGATGCCACCTATCTGGTCGGCGAGGTGGACGAGGAGTCCCGGCTGCTCGTGGAGCGCACCGAGCAGGCGATGTTGCGCGGGATCAAGGCGATCGCTCCGGGTCGGCAGATCAATGTCATCGGCCGGGTCATCGAGGCGTACGCGAAGCGGTTCGGCTACGGCGTGGTCCGGGACTTCACCGGACACGGGATCGGTACGGCCTTCCACTCCGGCCTGGTCATCCCGCACTACGACGCGGCCCCGAACTACGACACGGTGATGGAACCGGGCATGACCTTCACCGTCGAGCCGATGCTCACCCTCGGCACCCACGAATGGGACATGTGGGAGGACGGCTGGACCGTGGTCACCAAGGACCGGCGGCGCAGCGCCCAGTTCGAGCACACGATCCTGGTCACCGAGACCGGCGCGGAGATCCTCACCCTCCCCTGAACCGACTGCCCCCGGCCGGACCGGCGCGCCAACGCACCGACCCACCAGCCGCCCGCCGGGGACCGCGGCCGTCCGCGGGGCGGACGGGCGGACGGGCGGGCCGCTGGTCCCCTCCAGGACGGGCGCCGATCGTCCGAGACTGTGCCGGTGAGGCACCCGGCCTGGTCGCACCTGCTGCGCTGGGCCTTCGTGGTGTCCGGGGTGACCGCTGCCGTCGTCGTCCTGGCCGGGACGGCGGTGTGGGGCCTGGAGCGCAACCGCCCGGACAGCAACCTCAACTCGTGGGGCGACTCGATCTGGTGGGCGGTCACCACGATCACCACGGTCGGGTACGGGGAGCACTACCCGGTCACCGTCTGGGGACGGGTGATCGCCGTCTGCGTCATGGTCAGCGGCGTCACCATCATCGGCGCGGTGGCCGCCATCGTCGCCTTCGGTTTCGCCGGCCGGCTGGCCGAGCGACTGGAGGAGGCGGTCAGCCATGTGGAGAGCCAGGTCGAGCACGTCGAGGCCGAGGTCGAGAACGTCGAGGATCAGGTCAGCGGGCGGACCGGCCGGGTCAGACCGGGCAGCGGGCTGCGGGCGCTGACCGTCGGGGTGACCGATGCCGAGTGCGCGGCCTCCCTGACCTGGTTGCTGGCCCGGCTCGGCTGGCATCCGGACGCCGACAGCGCCGGGATCGCCTGGCGCCAGGGCGGGTTGCTGCTGCGGGTGGCCGTCCGCCCCTGGGACGTCGGCGGCATCCAGGGCCGGCTCACGTTCTCGGCCGGCAGCCCGGAACGGCTGGAACGCATCGCCCGCGAGGCTACCCGGCACGGGTTCCGGCGGGTCTCCCGGACGACCGACGGCACCTCGGGGGCGACGCCGACCTCCCGGGCCCGGGCCGCGGCCGCCGCCGAGGAGGGGCCGGTCGGGCCCGCCGTGCTGCGGACCTCCAGCGGCTTCGAGGTCGTCCTCGTGGTGTGACGGCAGTCGGCACCCGCCGTGGCCGACGGACGCAGCGGGTACGCCACGCCGCAGCGGGACGTCCCGCCCGTACCGCACCGACGGGCGCCGGTAACGTCTCGGACATGACGACGATCCGGTCCCGGCAACCCCTGAGCGGAATCGGTTTCGGGGTGGACATCGGTGGCTCCGGCATCAAGGGCGCCCCCGTGGACCTGGCCGGGGGCAGGTTCGCCGCGGAGCGCCTCCGGGTGCCCACCCCGCAGCCGTCCAGCCCCGACGCCGTGGCCGCCGCGGTCGCGCAGATCGTCGGCGAGTTCGGGGAGACCGCCGGTGACCGCCCGATCGGCGTGACCTTCCCCGCGGTGATCCAGCACGGGGTGGCCCGTACCGCGGCGAACGTCGACCAGGCCTGGATCGGCACCGACGTCGACGCCCTGCTCACCGCCCGGCTCGGACGCTGCGTGCACGTGGTCAACGACGCCGACGCGGCGGGTCTGGCCGAGGCCAGGTTCGGCGCTGCCCGGGACGTCCAGGGCGTGGTCATCGTCACCACTCTCGGCACCGGGATCGGCAGCGCCCTGTTCGTGGACGGCACCCTCGTCCCGAACACCGAGCTCGGGCACATCGAGGTGGGTGGGAAGGACGCCGAGACCAGGGCCGCCGACAGTGCGCGGGAGGCCGAGAACCTGTCCTGGTCGGACTGGGCGAAGCGGCTGCAGAGGTACTTCTCCGCGCTGGAGAACCTGTTCTGGCCAGACCTCATCGTGGTCGGCGGCGGGGTGAGCAGGAAGAGCGACAAGTTCCTGCCCCTGCTGAACCTGCGGACCCCGATCGTCCCCGCCGCACTGCGCAACGAGGCCGGGATCATCGGCGCTGCCGTCGAGGCCGCCGAACTCGGCTGAACCCGCCGACCGGCGGGCGACCGGTTCGCCCCGGCCGGCGTCGCAGCGGCGGGCATTGCGGCGGGATGGGTCCGTGTCGCCTCCGACGCCCGGGGACCGCAGGTCCGAACGCCTGTGTCCCGTCGGACCGGAGGATCTTCCGTAGCCGTCCCTCGTTGGCTGAAATTTCGCCGTTCATCCATGGTCATCTTCGTGGTCGCACCGGGATACTCGAATGTCTCTTTCGGTGCGAACGAGAGGAAACGCATGGACGCGAGGAAGTCCCGCCTGCGCCGGACAACCCTGGGCCTGAGCGTCCCGGCCGTCGTCACGGGCCTGCTCGCCGGGCTACCGCCCGCCGCGTACGCGACCTCGGCGGACGTCGTGATCAGCCAGGTCTACGGTGCCGGCGGCAACACCGGAGCCGTCTACGCCAACGACTTCATCGAGCTGTACAACCGCGGCACGGCGGCCGTCACGGTCACGGGCTGGACCGTTCAGTACGCCTCGGCCACCGGGGCGAGCTGGTCGCGGACCACCCTGACCGGAACGATCCCGCCCGGGCGCTACTACCTGGTGAAGGAGGCCGCAGGGGCCGGCAACGGCGCGGCGCTGCCCACCCCCGAGGTCACGGGCACGATCGCGATGGCGGCCGCAGCGGGAAAGGTCGCCCTGGTCACCAGCGGGACGGCGCTGACCTGCGCGACCGGCTGCGCGACAGCGGCCGGGGTCAAGGACTTCCTCGGCTACGGCAGCGCGGCCAGTTCGTCGGAGACCTCGCCGACGCCGAACCTCTCGGCGACGACGGCGGCCCTGCGCGGAGGCGGGGGCACGGTCGACACGGACAACAACGCGGCGGACTTCACCGTCACCGCTCCCGGTCCCCGCAACTCCTCCTCCGGCGGGGGCGGCGGGATCCGGATCCGCGACATCCAGGGCCGCGCCCACATCTCGCCACGGAACGGGTCCGCGGTCAGCGCGGTCCCCGGCGTCGTGACCGCCGTGTCCACCACCGGTTTCTGGATGCAGGACCCGTCCCCGGACGCCGATCCCGCGACCAGCGAGGGCATCGTCGTCTACACCACGACCGCCCCCGCGGTGGCCGTCGGCGACTCGGTGACGGTGTCAGGGACGGTGAGCGAGTTCCGTCCCGGCGGCACCACCGGCACGAACAACCTCACCACCACCCAGCTGACCGCCCCGACGGTGACCGTCGTCGCGCACAACGTGGCGCTGCCCGCCCCGACCCTGGTCGGCGCCGGTGGCCGGGTCCCGCCGTCGACGGTGGTCGAGGACGACGCGACCGGCGACGTCGAGACCAGCGGCGTGTTCGACCCCGCGACCGACGGCATCGACTTCTGGGAGTCGCTGGAGGGCATGCGGGTCGAGGTGGACAACGCGGCCGTGGTCGGGCCGCGGACCACCAACGGAGAGATCGCCGTCGTCCCGGCGGGCAGCACCGCCCGGACCTCCCGCGGCGGCATCGTCCTGCAGGCCACCGACGCCAACCCGGAGCGGGTCATCCTCGACGACGCCCTCGCGGCCACCCCGGCGGCCAACGTCGGCGACACCCTGACCGGAGCCACGATCGGGGTGCTCGACTACTCGTTCGGCAACTTCAAGCTGGAGGTCACCGCGACCCCCGCCGTGACCGCGGGCAAGCTGGCTCCCGAGACCACCGCGGCACCGACGTCCGCGCAACTGGCCGTGGCGACGTTCAACGTGGAGAACCTGGCACCGAGCGACCCGCAGACCAAGTTCGACAGCCTCGGCGCCGTCCTGGTGAACAACCTCAGGTCGCCGGATCTGGTCGCCCTGGAGGAGATCCAGGACAACTCAGGGGCCACCAACGACGGCACGGTGGCCTGCGACCAGACGATGACCAAGCTCATCGCGGCGATCACGGCTGCGGGCGGACCGAGCTACGCCTACCGCCAGATCAACCCGGTGAACAACGCCGACGGCGGCGCGGCCGGCGGCAACATCCGGCAGGTGTTCCTGTTCCGGACCGACAGGGGGCTGGCCTTCGTCGACCGTCCCGGAGCGGGCTCGACCACGGCGAACGCCGTGGTGAACGACGCCGGGGTGCCCACGCTGACGTACTCCCCGGGCCGGATCGACCCGGCGAACTCCGCGTTCGGCAGCAGCCGCAAGCCGCTCGCCGGGGAGTTCACCTGGCACGGGCGGACCGTGTTCGTCATCGCCAACCACTTCAACTCCAAGGGCGGTGACCAGCCGCTCTACGGACACTTCCAGCCGCCGACCCTGTCCTCGCAGACCCAGCGGCAGGCCCAGGCGAGCGTGGTCAAGGGATTCGTCGACCAGCTCCGGGCGATCGACACCAACGCCGCGATCGTCGTTCTCGGCGACCTGAACGACTACGAGTTCTCCGCCACGACCGATCTGCTGGCGGGAGGTGGCGCTCTCGTGGACCTGCCCCGGACCCTCCCGGTCGCCGAGCGCTACACCTACGACTACGAGGGCAACTCACAGGTGCTCGACCACATCCTGCTGTCCCCGTCGCTGGCGGCCACGGCCTACGCGTACGACGTCGTGCACGTGAACGCGGAGTTCGCCACGCAGCTCAGCGACCACGACCCGCAGGTGGTCCGGATCCCGCTGCCCTGACCACCGCACCATCCGCTGCGGTCATGCACGCCTGCGTCCGGCCGGACCGGTGCGGGCGTGCATGGCGGCCCCGCACGCCCCGGGCCGAACCGCGGCCCAGGCGACTCAGGAGCCGACGGGTCCGTCCCCGTCGAAGTAGCTGTCGATGTCGTCGGCGTCGGACAGGGCGGCGCTGCTCTCGGCGACGGCCAGCAGATAGGCCAGGGCACGGTCGCGGCCCATGGTGGTCGTGCCGATGGAACCGGCGATCGAGGCCAGAGCGGTCACGAACGCCAGCCGGGCGTGCTCGTTCTCACTGGCCTCCGTGAGCACAATGTGCATGGCCTCGTGGTCGCCCATCATCTGGAACCGGATGAAGGCAGCCGCGCGCTGATTGGCCCGTGCGGCTATCCGCCGCTCGGTGGTCGACATCATCGCTCCTCCCTCGGCCCGTGCCCCCTCCGGCACGGCTCGCCCTCCCACAGCAGCAGCAGTGGCGACGCTACGCAAGCGAGCACCGGGCGAAGGCACCCATCCGCGCGCCGAGTGTCACCCGGGCGGCGCAGGGCCGTGACCCTGCGTGGAACGTGCCACCCCGTCGGAACGGAAGTGGCAGAAGGCGGACGAGCCGGACGATAAGCCGGATCCTGTGCCCCGCGCCGATCGCTCGACGCGGGCGGCGGCCATCCATCTCGGGACGCCGTTGCCGGCGCCCTCCTCGCGCCGGTCCCGCAGGACCGGCGACACTTGCGGCCTACCCGGCAGCTCGGGCGGGCCGCCCTCGAACGCTGCCTGTCTGGCCTTGCTCCAGGTGGGGTTTACCGAGCCGCACCGGTCACCCGGCACGCTGGTGGTCTCTTACACCGCCGTTTCACCCTTACCGGGCGGCGACCGGCCCGAAAGCCTGTCTCGCCCGGCGGTCTGTTCTCTGTGGCACTGTCCCGCGGGTCACCCCGGGTGGGCGTTACCCACCACCTTGCCCTGTGGAGTCCGGACTTTCCTCGGCGGGGACGAACCCCGACGCGGCCGCCTGTCCGGCTCGTCCGCACCCGCCAGCCTAGTGGTGCCTCCGCGATCTGACACAAGCGGCACCTGCGGCGCCCTCCTGAGCATCTCCGGGCGCTGCACAGCCCCGAAGGGCGCTCCCGAAACAGGCCTTAGGGTGGCCGCTCGTGCTCGTCCTGCTGCCGCCCTCGGAGTCGAAGTGCGCCCCTCGCGGGTCGGGCGCCGCCGTCCACCTGCCGTCGCTGTCCTTCCCGGGCCTGACGGGGATGCGGCAGTGCGTGCTCGACGCCCTGATCGCGGCCGCCGACCGGCCCGACGCGATCGCCCTGCTCGGGGTCGGGCCGTCGTTGGCCGCGGAGGTGACCCGCAACGCCCGGCTGCGCGAACTGCCCGCCGTCCCCGCACATGAGATGTACACCGGGGTGCTCTACGACGCCCTCGGCTGGGCCACCCTGCCGGCGGCCGCCCGGCGGCGCGGGGCGTCCCGCGTGGTGATCGCCTCGGCGCTGTGGGGTGCCCTGCGCCCGGACGATCTCGTCCCGCCGTACCGGCTGTCGATCGGCACGGCCCTGCCCGGCGTGGGCCCGCTGGCCCGGGCGTGGCGGGAGGTGCTCGGCCCGGAACTGTCCGCCGCCGCGGGGCCGCGGGGGCTGGTCGTCGACTGCCGGTCCGGCGCCTATGCGGCCGCCTGGACCCCGGCCGGGGCGCTGGCCGCCCGGACCGTCGGCGTACGGGTGCTCCGCGAGCACGACGGCCACCGGACCGTGGTGTCCCACCTGGCCAAGCACGCCCGCGGCGAGGTGGTCCGGCACCTGCTGGTCACCGGCGACGACCCGCGGACCCCGGCGGAACTGGCCGAGGCGCTGGCCCCTCGGTGGACCGCCGAACTGCGCGCGCCGCAGCGTCCCGGACGGCCCTGGACGGTCGACGTCGTCCTCCCGCACTGAACCGGGTGGGCGCGGTGGCACACCGCCCGGAACCGGCCGGGCACGCTGGCACATAGCGCCCGTTTTCCGGCCACGACGTGCCGCCGTGCCCGCCTGTCCTGGGCGTGATCCTCCACGCCATTACCGCTCCGTCCCGTCGCATGGACGCCCGCACCCGACCGGTCCGCACCACGCCCTTGGGCACGGTGGCACACGGTGCCCGTTTGCCGAACGTGCGTGCCGCCGCCGAGGACGACGAGGGAACGGCAACCATCGTCCACACCAGGCACAAGACAGGGCTCCGGCGTGGACGATCACTCCCACCCATCGCGGGCACGATGTGCCATTGCGCCCGTTTTCCGGGCACGATGTGCCACCGTGCCCAACCGGGTGGCCACCGTGCCCAACCGGCTGGCCACCGTGCCCACGGGAGGCAGGAGGCGGGAGGCAGGAGACTGCGGACCGGCGGCCACCGCGGACCGGGCCTGCCTAGGGTGGTGCCATGACCCCCGAGGAGTTCCGCGCCGCCGGCCACGCCATGATCGACTGGATCGCCGACCACCGCGCCCGGATCCCGCAACTGCCGGTGCAGTCGCCGGTCGCGCCGGGGCAGGTGGCGGCCGGACTGGCCCGGACCGCACCGGAGCTGCCGGAGACCTTCGACGACGTCCTGGGCGACCTGGAGTACGTCGTCGTGCCGGGGATCACCCAGACCCAGCACCCCCGGTTCTTCGGCTGGTTCCCCTCGAACGCCACGCTGAGCTCCGTCCTGGGCGACCTGGCCTCCTCCGGCCTCGGCGCGCTCGGGATCACCTGGCAGTCCGCCCCGGCCCTGACCGAGGTCGAGGAGGTCGTCACCGACTGGCTGCGCGAGCTGACCGGCCTGTCCCCGCAGTGGAAGGGCGCGATCCACGACACCGCGTCGACCGCCTGCCTGGTCGCCCTGCTGGCGGCGCGGGAACGGGCCACGGACTACGGCGAGGTCCGCGGCGGGCTGCAGGAGGAGCCGGCCCCGCTGACCGTCTACACCACCGCGCACGCGCATTCCTCGGTGCCGAAGGCGGTCATGCTCGCCGGCTACGGCCGGGACAACCTGCGCCTGATCGACGTCGACCCGGTGACGTACGCGATGAACCCGCAGGCCCTGGCCGCCGCGGTCACCGCGGACATCGCCGCCGGGCGCCGGCCGGCCGCGGTGGTGGTCAACGTGGGCAGCACCGGCACCACGGCCGTCGACCCGCTGGCGCAACTGCTGCCGATCGCCCGCGAGCACGGGATGTGGGTCCACGTGGACGCGGCGATGGCGGGCTCGGCCCTGCTGCTGCCGGAGATGCGCTGGCTGGTCGAGGGGATCGACGGGGTCCCCGCCCAGCCCGGGCACTCGGCGGACGGCGGTCTCGTCGCGGGGGCGGACTCGCTGTCCTGGAACCCGCACAAGTGGCTCGGGACCATCCTCGACTGCTCCCTGCTGTACGTCCGGGACCCGCAGCACCTGGTCCGGGTGATGTCGACGAACCCGTCGTACCTGCGGTCCGGGGTGGACGGCGAGGTCACCCAGTACAAGGACTGGGGTATCCCGCTCGGCCGCCGGTTCCGCGCCCTGAAGCTGTGGTTCCACCTGAGGCTGGACGGCGTGGAGGCGATCCGGGCCCGGCTGCGGCGCGACCTGGACAACACCCGCTGGCTGGCCGGGCAGGTGGAGGCCGAGCCCGGCTGGCGGGTGCTGGCCCCGGTCAACCTGCAGACCGTCTGCGTCCGGCACGAGCCACCGGAACTGGTCGACGCCGACGGCACCGTGCGGGACGGGCAGTCCCTGGACGCGCACACCCTGGACTGGGCGGAGGCGATCAATGCCTCCGGCCAGGCGTTCGTCACGCCCGCACTGCTGGACGGGCGCTGGATGGTGCGGGTCTCGGTCGGCGCCGAGTTCACCGAGCGGGCGGACGTCGCCGCCCTGTGGGAGCTGATGCGGACCGCGGTCGCGTCGGCCTGACCCCCTCCCCCGCGATCTCGCCCCCTCCCGCGGACGCCGAGCGGCCCTCGGCGGTGAGCAGGTCGATGGCCAGCCGGGTCTGCTCGTCGGCCGGCACGTACACGCTCAGCCGGACGTCGCCCGCGGTCCGGTCCACCCACAGGTAGCTGTACTCGAAGGACAGCAGCCCGACCCGGGCGCTCGGCGGGATCTTCCTCGCCGTGGCGGCCCGGTCCGGCACCCGGGACGCCTTCGCCCTGCTCACCGTGATCCAGGCGGGACTCGCTGCCGTCGTCGCGATCGCCGTCCGGGGACTGCGCGAGCCCTCGGTGCAGACCGCCACAGCGCCCGCCCCGGTCGAGCGGGTCGCCGTCGCCGAGGCCGACCGTTGACCAGCCGCGACCCCGCCCGCGCTCCGCGCTCAGCCCAGCGCCCGCTCCAGGTCGGCCAGCAGGTCCTCGGGATCCTCCAGGCCGACGGACAGCCGGACCACGCCGTCGGTGATCCCGGCCCCGGCCCGCTGCGCCGCGGTCAGCCGGCGATGGGTGGTGGTCGCCGGATGCGTGATCAGCGACTTGGCGTCACCGAGGTTGTTGGAGATGTCCACCACGCGCAGCCGGTCCAGCAGGCCGAACGCCTCCGCCTTGCCGCCGTCCAGCTCGAACGTCACCACGGTTCCGCCCCCGGCCATCTGGGACCGGGCCAGCTCGTACTGCGGGTGGGAGGGCAGGAACGGGTACCGCACGGAACGGATCCGCGGATGGGCCTGCAGCCATTCGGCCAGGCGCAGCGCGGTGTCGCACTGGCGGCGGACCCGCAGGCCCATCGTCTCCAGGCCCTTGAGCAGCACCCAGGCGTTGAACGGGCTCATCGACGGCCCGGTGTGCCGCATGAGCAGCTGAACCTGCTCGTCGATGAAGTCCTTCGGCCCGAGGATCGCCCCGCCGAGCACCCGGCCCTGGCCGTCGATGTGCTTGGTCGCGGAGTACACCACTATGTCGGCGCCCAGGTGCAGCGGCTTCTGCAGCAACGGGGTGGCGAACACGTTGTCCACCACCACCTTGGCCCCGGCGGCGTGGGCCAGTTCGCAGACCGCCCGCAGGTCGACCACGTCCTGCATCGGGTTGGACGGGCTCTCGAAGAACACCGCCTGCGCCGGGGTGGACAGCGCCTTCTCCCACTGGGCCAGATCGTGCCCGTCCACGAACTCGGTGCTGATCCCCCAGCGCGGCAGCAGTTCGTCGAGGATGACGAAACAGGACCCGAACAACGCCCGCGACGCCACCACCCGGTCCCCGGCCCGCAGGAACGCGGTCAGCGCGTTGAACACCGCCGCCATCCCGGTCGCGGTGGCGAAACACGCCGGGGCGCCCTCCAGCAGCCGCAGCCGCTCCTCGAACACCGCCACCGTCGGGTTGCCGTACCGGGAGTAGACGAAGTGCTCGACCTCACCGGCGAACGCGGCCTCGGCCTGTGCGGCGCAGTCGTACACGTACCCCTGGGTGAGGATCAGCGCCTCGGCGGTCTCGGCGAAGCTCGACCGGTCCAGACCACCCCGGACGGCGACGGTGTCCGCCCGCCAGGCGGCGATCTCCTCCGGAGTGGGGACCCCGGTCACGACTGGCGCCAGGGCAGCCCGGCGGCCTTCCAGCCACCCGCCGATCCCCGGTGCCCGGACCCGTCCAGCGGACCCTCGAACCCCTCGGCCACGTTGTACGCCCGGGCGAACCCGGACGCGGTGGCGAGCTCCGCCGCGGCGGCCGAGCGCTGCCCGGACCGGCACAGGAACGCCACCGGCGACTCCGGCTTCACCCCGGCCTCCGCCAACTGCTGGAGGAACTGGGGGTTGCGGGCGCCGTCGGGGAAGCTCACCCACTCCACGCAGATCACCGGGCGACCCAGCCCGGACAGGTCCGGGACGCCGACGTAGGACCACTCGGCCCGCGTCCGGACGTCGACGAGCGCGCAGTCCGGCTCGTCGACGAGCAACTGATAGGCCTGTGCCGGGCTGAGGTCTCCCGCATACGCCATGGTCATGCCTCCTGGATGGTGACCGGGGCGGCCGTGGGCAGGACGACCGCCTGCGCCACGATCACCCGCGACCCGTCGAACGTCGGCGCCGGTCTTCCGGATCGATCCGGTTTCTGGATCGATCCGGTGAGCGCCTGCCAGGATGTCAGGCCCAGCCGCCCGGCGCCCCCGGACCCCGCCGTGCGCCCGGCCGCCCGTCCCGGCGCGAACGCCC
>DASTGO010000309.1:0-22907 GCA_035719045.1 Kineosporiaceae bacterium
TTCGGCCGGCCCGGCACGGCCCGGCTCAGGCGTTCGTGACCAGGCCCAGCTCCGCCGGGCTGGCCAGCATCGGCTGCCGCGGCAGCACCCGGACGGTGTACCCGAACGGCCCGGTCCGGCGCAGTCGCACCGACCCGTCGAACCGGTGCCGGCCGCCCTCGTAGGTCTCGGCATGGGCCAGGGTGAGCGTCTGTGTGTCGGTGATGGTGTCCGCCGGGGTGACCCGCCCGTAGGCCAGTTGCACCTCGACGTCCTCCGGGGTGAGCGTGCCCAGGGCCACGAAGGCCCGGACCTGCACCTCGTCGCCCACCTGCGGGGAGTCACTGACCCCGGAGGACTCGACGTGGTCGACCCGCACGCCCGGCCAGGCCGAACGCAGCCGGGCCTTGTACCCGGCCAACTGGTGGGCCGACTCGGAGGTCATCGACCGCCCGGCCCGGTCCGCCGGCAGGTACAGCTTGGTCACGTAGTCGGCGACCATCCTGCTGGCCAGCACCTTCGGTCCCAGCGAGGACAGCGTGTGCCGGACCATCTCCAGCCAGCGCCGCGGCAGCCCACGCTCGTCCCGGTCGTAGAACCGGGCGGCCACCGAACCCTCGATGAGGTCGTACAGCGCCGCGGCCTCCAGGTCGTCGCGGTGCTCGGGGTCGTCGACGCCGTCGGCGGTGGGGATCGCCCAGCCGTTCTCGCCGTCGAACCACTCGTCCCACCAGCCGTCGAGGATGGACAGGTTGAGCCCGCCGTTGAGCGCCGCCTTCATCCCCGAGGTGCCGCAGGCCTCGAACGGGCGCAGCGGGTTGTTCAGCCAGACGTCGCAGCCGGGGTACAGCCGCAGCGCCATGGCGATGTCGTAGTTCGGCAGGAACACGATCCGGTGCCGGATCGCGGGGTCGTCGGCGAAGCGGACCATCTGCTGGATGAGCCGCTTGCCGTTGTCGTCGGCGGGGTGGGACTTGCCGGCGATGACCAGCTGGATCGGCCGCTGCGGGTGCAGCAGCAGGCGGCGCAGCCGGTCGGGGTCGCGCAGCATCAGGGTGAGCCGCTTGTAGGTCGGCACCCGGCGGGCGAAACCGATGGTCAGCACGTCCGGGTCCAGCACCTGGTCGACCCAGCCGAGCTCGGCCGGGCTGGCCCCACGCTTGAGCCACGAGGAACGCAGCCGGCGGCGGGCCTCCTCGACCAGGCTGGCGCGCATCTGCCGGCGCGCCGCCCAGATCTCGTCGTCCGGGATGGCGCCGACCTGCTCCCAGCCGTGAGCCTCCTCGACGGCCTCGGGGCCCAGGTACTTCTCCCCCAGCTCGATCACCCGGCGGTCCACCCAGGTCGGCGCGTGCACGCCGTTGGTGATCGACGTGATCGGCACCTCCTCGGCGTCGAACCCGCCCCACAGGCCCTCGAACATCTCCCGGCTGACCACGCCGTGCAGCTGGGACACCCCGTTCGCGCGCTGGGCCAGCCGCAGGCCCATCACGGCCATGTTGAACACCGCCGGGTCCCCGCCGGGGTAGTCCTCCGCGCCGAGGGCGAGGATCTTCTCCACCGGCACCCCGGCGACGGCGTTGTCCCCGCCGAAGAAGGTGATGATCTGGTCGCGGCCGAACCGGTCGATCCCGGCCGGGACGGGCGTGTGGGTGGTGAAGACGGTCGCCGCACGGACCGCTTCCAGGGCCTCCTCGAAGCTGGCGCCGTGGTCGTTGACCAGCTCGCGGATCCGCTCCAGCCCGAGGAAGCCGGCGTGGCCCTCGTTGGTGTGGTAGACGGTCGGCGTCGGGGCACCGGTGATCCCGCTGAACACCCGCAGCGCGCGCACCCCACCGATGCCGAGCAGCATCTCCTGCTGCAGCCGGTGCTCCCCGCCGCCGCCGTAGAGCCGGTCGGTGATGCTGCGGGCGGCCTCGTCGTTCTGCTCGACCTGGGAGTCCAGCAGCAGCAGCGGGACCCGCCCCACCTGGGCCTTCCAGATGTGGGCGGCCAGCACCCGGCCGCCGGGCAGGCCGACCTCGACCGTGGCCGGGCTGCCGTCGGGCTGGCGCAGCAGGGTGATCGGCAGCTCGTTGGGGTCCAGGACCGGGTAGGTCTCCTGCTGCCAGCCCTCGCGGGACAGCGACTGCTTGAAGTACCCGTACTGGTACAGCAGGCCCACCCCGACGATCGGCACGCCGAGGTCCGAGGCGGCCTTGAGGTGGTCCCCGGCCAGGATGCCGAGGCCGCCGGAGTACTGCGGGAGCACCGCGGTGATCCCGAACTCCGGCGAGAAGTAGGCGATGGAGGCCGGCACCTGGTCGCCCAGGCGCTGGTACCAGCGCGGCTCGGTGAGGTAACGCTGCAGGTCCTCCGCAGCGGACCGGACCCTGGCCACGAACTGCGGGTCGGCCGCCAGCGACTCCAGCTCCTCCGGACTGAGCATGCCCAGCAGGGCGGCGGGGTCGCGGCGGGCCGCCTGCCAGCGCTCCGGGTCGACGGAGGCGAACAGGTCGCAGGTGGCGGGGTGCCAGGACCAGCGGAGGTTGCCGGCGAGGTCGCCGAGCGCCGCGATCGGCTCGGGCAGCACCGTCCGGACCGTGAACCGTCGGATAGCTCTCACGTCACGCAGGGTACGGCAAGCCACGACTGGACACACCCAGCGACTGTCGGATTCTTGCGAGATCTGCAACTCGTTTCAGAGACCTACTGCAAGCGCTTCCAGCTGCCGAGCGGGACGGTAGTTTGCGGCCCTGCCGGCACCCGCCGGCACGCCGGGGCAGCGGGGCCGCGGAGTTCAGTCGTGCGCGCCGATGCGGCTGCACCGGCGCGCTGGTAGTGATGAGGTTTGGTCATGACGCCGCCGCGCAAGAAGGCCCCAGGAACCGCCGCCGGAACGGGCCGGGGCAGGAGCCGCCCCGCCTCCGGCGGAACGTCCTCCCCCGGCCGGTCACCGTCCCCGGCAGACCCGCCCGGCGGCGCCCAGCCCGAGGCGTCGCCATCCCCCCGCAGGCATCCCTCTGCCGCCGCATCCGCGCCGAAGCCGTCGGTGACGGCCTCCGCTTCCCCACCCGAGCCCGCGGAGCCGTCTGCCGCATCCGCGGCGAACCCCCCGAAGCCCCGGCGTGTCGCCGCCGGCAAGTCCACCCCAACGGACGACACCCGACCGGCCGCTCCACAGACTCCGCAGACCCCCGGGCAGGGCGACACCGGCCCCGCCGCCGCCACCGCGGGCCTTCCGGATCCCGGCGCCCTCGCCCCGCGCCCGGCCCCGGCGGAGTCGTCGGGACGGGTCGACACCGCGCCGGAGACCACCACGAGGGACGAGCCCCTGGCCTCCCCCGGCGGCCCGGCCGTGGCCCAGGAGCCGCCCGCCCCGCAGTCCCTGCCGTTCCCCCCGCCGGGCCCGGACGGCCCGCGGATCGGGCGCATCCCGGTGCTGGCCGTCGGACCCGTGGTGGACGGCGGACGCTGGGCGGCCAAGGCGGTCGTCGGTGAACAGGTCCCGGTGACGGCCACGGTGTTCCGGGAGGGACATGACGCGGTCGCCTGCACCGCCGTGCTGCTGCGCCCCGACGGCAGCGTGCACTCCCGGGCCCGGATGACGCTGATCGCCCCCGGCCTGGACCGGTACACCGCGACCGTGATCCCCGACGCCGAGGGCGAGTGGTCCTTCCGGGTCGAGGGCTGGAGCGACGTCTACGGCACCTGGGAGCACGACGCCGCGGTGAAGATCGCGGCCGGCGTCGACGTCGACCTCATGCTCGAGGAGGGCGCCCTGGTGCTGGAGCGGTCCCTGGCCGCCGGCGGGCACGGCGACGCCGCCGCACAGGTGCTGCGGGACGCCGTGACCGCGCTGCGGGACGGCAGGCGCCCGGCCCAGGCCCGCCTGGCCGCCGCCACCGCCCCCGAGGTGCACGCCGTGCTGGACCGCAACCCGCTGCGCGACCTGGTCACCGGATCCCCGGAGTACCGGCTCGTGGTGCAGCGGGAGCGGGCCCTGTTCAGCGCCTGGTACGAGATGTTCCCGCGCTCGGAGGGGTCCCACGTCGACGAGGCGACCGGCGCCTGGGTGTCCGGGACCTTCGCCACCGCCGCCCGGCGGCTGCCGGACATCGCCGCGATGGGCTTCGACATCGTGTACCTGCCGCCGGTCCACCCGGTCGGCCGGGTGAACCGCAAGGGGCCCAACAACACGCTCCACCCGGCACCGGGCGACCCGGGCTCGCCCTGGGCGATCGGCTCGGCCGAGGGCGGGCACGACGCCGTCCACCCCGACCTGGGCACCTTCGACGACTTCGACCGCTTCGTGGCCGCCGCCCGGGACGTCGGCCTGGAGGTCGCCCTCGACCTGGCCCTGCAGTGCGCCCCGGACCACCCGTGGGCCGCGGCGCATCCGGAGTGGTTCACCACCCGCGCGGACGGCACCATCGCCTACGCGGAGAACCCGCCGAAGAAGTACCAGGACATCTACCCGCTCAACTTCGACAACGATCCCGAGGGCCTGTCCCGGGAGATCCGCCGCGTCGTCCAGGTCTGGATCGACCACGGGGTGACCGTGTTCCGGGTGGACAACCCGCACACCAAGCCGGTCTGGTTCTGGGAGTGGCTGATCGCCGACGTCAACCGCGACCACCCCGAGGTGCTGTTCCTGGCCGAGGCGTTCACCCGCCCGCCGATGATGCACACCCTGGGCAAGATCGGCTTCCACCAGTCCTACACGTACTTCACGTGGCGCAACACCAAGGACGAGCTCACCGAGTACCTCACCGAACTGGGCGGCGATCCCGCGGCGTACATGCGGCCGAACTTCTGGCCGAACACCCCGGACATCCTCCACGAGTTCCTGCAGTACGGCGGGCCGGCGGCGTTCAAGCTGCGGGCGGTGCTGGCCGCCACGCTCTCCCCGTCGTGGGGGCTGTACTCCGGCTATGAGCTGTGCGAGCACGTCGCCGTCCGGCAGGGCAGCGAGGAGTACCTGGACAGCGAGAAGTACCAGTACCGGCCGCGGGACTGGCACGCCGCGGCCGAACAGGGCCGGTCCATCGCCGGTTACCTGGGGCAGCTCAACCGGATCCGGCGGGACCACCGCGCACTGCACCGGTTGCGCAACCTCAAGTTCCACCGCGTGGAGGACGATCACCTGATCGCGTACAGCCGCCGCCTCGCCCCGGCCGAGACCCCGGACGGGCGCGAGGACAGCCTCATCGTCGTGGTGAACCTCGATCCGCACGGCGCCCGTGCCTCGACGGTCCACCTCGACATGCCGGTGCTGGGGATGGACTGGAACGATACGTTCACAGTGCATGACCTGCTGACCGGCGCGACCTATCGCTGGGGCGAGCACAACTATGTGCGGCTGGACCCGCACGATCAACCCGCGCACGTTCTGCACGTCAGGAGGATCTGACCTTGCAAGGGCTCGACATCACGGGTCCCGGCCTGCGTAACGACCCGCACTGGTACCGCAAGGCCGTGTTCTACGAAGTCCTCGTGCGCGCCTTCGCCGACTCCAACGGCTCCGGGTCGGGTGACTTCAACGGCCTGATCTCGAAGCTGGACTACCTGCAGTGGTTCGGGATCGACTGCCTGTGGATCCCGCCGTTCTACGCCTCACCGCTGAAGGACGGCGGCTACGACATCAGCGACTACTGCGCGGTGCTGCCGGAGTTCGGGACCCTGCCGGACTTCCAGGAACTGGTCGCCCAGGCACACGCCCGGGGACTGCGGGTGATCACCGACCTGGCGATCAACCACACCTCCGACCAGCACCCGTGGTTCCAGGCCAGCCGGTCCGACCCCGAGGGTCCCTACGGCGACTTCTACGTCTGGAGCGACGACGCCGAGCGGTACGCCGACGCGCGGATCATCTTCGTCGACACCGAGACCAGCAACTGGAGCTTCGACCCGGTGCGCCGGCAGTACTTCTGGCACCGGTTCTTCAGCCACCAGCCGGATCTCAACTACGAGAACCCGGCCGTGCAGGAGGCGATCCTCGACGTCCTGCGGTTCTGGATGGACCTCGGCATCGACGGGGTGCGGCTGGACGCGGTCCCCTACCTGTTCGAGGAGGAGGGGACCAACTGCGAGAACCTGCCGCAGACCCACCAGTTCATCCGGCGGGTGCGGCGGATGATCGACCAGGACTACCCGGGCCGGATCCTCATCGCCGAGGCCAACCAGTGGCCCAAGGACGTCGTGCAGTACTTCGGCAGCGAGTCCGAGCCGGAGTGCCACATGGCGTTCCACTTCCCGGTGATGCCGCGGATCTTCTACGCGCTGCGGGAGGAGAAGGCCGCCCCGATCGTCGACATCCTGCGCGAGACCCCGGACATCCCCGACGGCGCGCAGTGGGGCACCTTCCTGCGCAACCACGACGAGCTGACGCTGGAGATGGTCACCACCGAGGAACGCGCCGCGATGTACGGGTGGTACGCCCCCGACCCGCGGATGCGCGCCAACATCGGGATCCGCCGCCGGCTGGCCGGCCTGCTGGACAACTCCCGCGCCGAGATCGAGCTCATCAACGCGCTGCTGCTGTCCCTGCCCGGCAGCCCGTACCTGTACTACGGCGACGAGATCGGGATGGGCGACAACATCTGGCTGCCCGACCGGGACGCGGTGCGCACCCCCATGCAGTGGACCCCGGACCGCAACGCCGGCTTCTCCACCGCCGACCCGGGCAAGCTCTACCTGCCGTGCGTGCAGTCGCTGGTGTACCACTACGCCGCGGTCAACGTGGAGGCCCAGCTCGGCACCAAGTCCTCGCTGCTGCACTGGACCCGGGCGATGCTGGCGGTGCGCAAACGGCACCCCGTGTTCGGCCTCGGCCGGTTCGTCCCGGTCGACTCCGACAACCCGCATGTCCTGGCCTTCCTGCGCGTACTCGACCCGGGCAACAGCGCGGACGAGCCGCCGGAGACCATCCTGTGCCTGAACAACCTGTCCAACGCTCCCCAGGCCGCCCGGCTGGACCTGCCCAGTCACGCCGGCTGCGCGATCTCGGACGTGTTCGGCGGGACCGGCTTCACGCAGGTGCCGCAGGACGGGACGCTGACCATGACCCTCGGCACCCGCGACTTCTTCTGGCTCACGCTCACCGGAGGTGAAGCGACCCCATGACCGGCCCCCGGCAGGCCGCGGCCCTGTGCGAGCTGATCGGTGCGTGGCTGCCCCGGCAGCGGTGGTTCGCCGCCAAGGGTGGGCAGGATCCGGTGCTGGAGTTCTCGGGCGGGCTGCGACTGCACCGTCCGTCGGGGTCGGCCCCCGGGGTCACGGTGCACTTCGTGTCGGCCACCGTCGGCGGCACCCGCGCGACCTACCAGCTCCCGCTGACGTATCACCCGCAACCCGTCCCCGAACTCGAGCACGCCCTGATCGGCGTGCTCGACACCGAGGAGGAGCCGCTGTGGGTGTACGACGGGCCCCACGACCCGGCGTTCGTCCGGGACTGGCTGGCCCTGGTGGCCACCGGGGCCGAGGCACTGGCCGACGAGGGGCCGGCCGGGGGGCGGGCGGTCGGGGTGCGTCAGCCGGGTGCCACCGTTCCCGACCTGGACCGTCCGGCCCGGGTGCTGTCCGGGGAACAGTCCAACACCTCGGTGATCGTCGGGGGCGACGGCGACCCGGATCCGGTGATCCTCAAGGTGTTCCGGATCGTGCAGCCCGGGGCCAACCCGGACGTCGCGGTCCCCTCGGTGCTGACCGGGGCCGGCTGCGGCCGCATCCCGCGGCTGACGGGCTGGATCGAGGGCGAGTGGGTGGAACCGGACGGCGGCCGGGCGCACGGGCACCTGACCTCGGTCTCGGAGTTCCTGCCCGGCAGCCTGGACGCCTGGCGGCTGGCCTGCGTGGCGATCGAGAACGGGGAGTCCTTCACCGGGCAGGCCCGCGGGATCGGCGAGGCCACCGCCGCCGTGCACGCCGCCCTGGCCGAGTCGCTGCCGAGCACCCCCGGCGACCCGGGCACGCTCGCCGCCCTGGCCGACCACCTCCAGCAGCGGCTGTCCTGGGCGCTGGAGGCCGTCCCCGCACTGCACCCGCACGCCGAGGCCGCGTGGCGGACCGTCGAGGCCGTCCGCCGGCTGCCGTCGCCGCCCCGGCTGCAGCGCATCCACGGCGACCTGCACCTGGGCCAGGTGCTCGACGCCGGGCCGCGCGGCTGGGTGCTGCTGGACTTCGAGGGCGAGCCGCTGCGCCCCCTGGACGACCGCAACCGGCCCGATCTCGCCCTGCGCGACATCGCCGGGATGCTGCGCTCCTTCGACTACGCCGCCCGGCACGCCCTGCTCGGGCTGGACGGCAGCGACCCCCGGGTGGCCGCTGCCGACAGCTGGGCCGCCGAGGCGGCGCAGGCCTTCCTCGACGCCTACGCGGCCACGGTCGGGCACGATCCCCGCGAGGACGAGGTCCTGCTGCGGGCGCTGGAACTCGACAAGGCCCTCTACGAGGCGGTGTACGAGACCCGCAACCGCCCGACCTGGGTGCAGATCCCGTACTCGGCCGTGACCCGCCTGCTCGCCCCGGCGGGCCACGGCTGAGCCGGGACCGTCAGCCCGCCGTCACCCGATGACGGAGACCAGGGCGGGCAGGTACGCCCGGGAGTACCCCGAGGCGTTCGGGTGGTAGGAGTCGACGGCGATCGCGACGGTCCCGTTGATCCACGGCGTGGGTGCGCAGACCCGGTGCCCGGTGAACCAGGTCTGCAGGCTGACGTAGCTCGCGCCGGCACCCTGCGCGGCGGCGCTGATCACCGCCTCCAGCACGTCGGCACCCTGGTTGAGCGCCTGCCGGTTGGCCAGGCTCATGCTCAGCCAGCCGCAGGAGGTGGTCTCGAACAGCCGCGGGTACCCCAGCACGACCAGCCGGGCGTGGGGAGCCCGGGACGCGATCGCCGCGTAGGTGGCGGCGAGCTTGGCCGGCAGGGTGGTCCGGGCCTGGTTCTCGGCGCCCGTCACCGCGTCGGCACAGGCCTGGGTCGTGGAGAACTTGCAGGTCAGGACCACATTGGCGAAACCGATGTCATTCCCGCCGACGGTGAGGCTGACCAGTGTGGTCTGTGCCGAGAGTGCCCCGAGCTGGTTGTTCAGGACATCGGCGGTGGTGGCCCCGGCACAGGCGGCGAAGTCGAAGCTCGCCGGGGCATGGGAGGCCGCCCACAGGGCCGGGAAGGCGTGCGGGGTGCGCAGGCAGATCCCGGCGGACAGGGAGTAGTCGTCAGAGCCGACACCCGAGGAGTACGAGTCGCCCAGGGCCACGTAGTGCACCGCGGCAGCCTGGGCCACAGCCGGCAGGCCGACCGCGGCGACCAGGGCCGCCAGCAGCGTCGAGACGGCCACCGCGAACCGGCGGCCCCGGCGGCCCGACCGGAGGGTCGGCCCGAGGGCCGGCCGGAAGGAACCCGGCCGTGGGGGATTCGGCCGGTTGCGGCCGGCGGTGGCGTGACGGCGGGAGCGGACCCACCTGCGGACATGACGCACGACAGTCACCGACATGGCTATCTCCGTTGATCGCACCTGAGCCGGGTCTGCACGCAGACCGGACCCCCGGCGGGCAACTAGGCCATGGGTTGTTACCGGAGGGTGAGCATCAGTTATGGCAGATCGCCAACCCCGAGACAAGGGGTTGAAGTGACTCAAGTCACCCGTGCTCTCAGACCGCAGGGGTGTGACGGGTCGCGATAGTTGGCGCTCGCGACGGCCGTTGACGGTGTGAATGGCTTCGTGCTGGTCACGAGGGATGGCGGGTTGGCCGCTGAACCCGTTCACCCTCCCGTCGCGACAAACCTCTCACGTGCACGCGCGCATCAGGCGACCGCACAGAACCGCGGCCGACGGCGGACACCCTCTGGCCACGGGGGGCAGAGCGAGGGACCCCGCCCATAGCGGGACATGGCCGCTATGGGCGGGGGTTGCGCTACACACCGGGCCCGGCGGAACGGTGCCGGTGTCGAGGTTCGGTGTGGTTCAGGCCTGGTCAGTGGCGTTGGTGCTGCCGCCGTGGGCCGTTTGTGAGGCTTCGGCTACACCGGCGGTGTCGAAGGTCGCCATCTGCGCCAGTGCTCGGGCTGCGGCTTGGACCAGGGGCAGGGCGAGGGCGGCGCCGGTGCCTTCACCGAGGCGTAGCCCCAGGTCGATCAGCGGCCGTAGTTGCAGGTGTTGCAGTGCCAGCGTGTGGCCTGGCTCGGCGGAGCGGTGACCGGCGATGCAGGCGTTCAGGGCGTGTGGGGCGAGGGCGGCGGCGATCAACGCGGCGGATCCGGTGATCACCCCGTCGAGGATGACCGGCACGTTGGCGGCCGCGGCGCCCAGGATCAGCCCGGCGATCGCGGCGTGTTCGAGGCCGCCGACCGCGGCCAGCACGCCGACGGGGTCACTGGGGTCGGGCCGGTGCAGGTCCAGAGCCTGCCGGACGATGGTGACCTTGTGCCGCCAGGTGTCCTCGTTGATTCCCGTGCCACGGCCAGTGGTCACCGACGGGTCCCTGCCCGTCATCGCGGCGATCAGCGCGGAGGACGCGGTGGTGTTGGCGATCCCCATGTCGCCGGCCAGAAGGCACCGGGTCCCGGCGGCGACCAGGTCGGTCGCGGCCTGGATGCCGACCTCGATCGCGGTGATGGCCTGTGCCCGGCTCATCGCGGGTTCGCGGGTCATGTCCGCTGTGCCGGCCCGGACCCGCCGGTCCCGCAACCGGTCATCGGCAGCGGTCTGGTCGGGCAGGGGAGACGCGACCCCGACATCCACCACCAGCAGTCCGGCGCCGGCCTGGGCGGCGAACGCGTTGATCGCCGCCCCGCCGGCGAGGAAGTTCGCCACCATCTGCGCGGTCACTTCCTGCGGCCATGGGCTGACCGCCTGAGCGTGCACCCCGTGATCGGCCGCGAACACCACCACCGTCGCAGGGTCCGGGATCGGGGGCGGGCACACCCCGGACAGTGCCGCCAACTGCACGCCGATGTCCTCCAACACCCCCAGCGACCCCGACGGTTTGGTCAACTGGTCCTGTCGTGTCCGTGCTTGGGCACGTGCCGTCTCGTCTGGTGCGGCGATGGCCGCGACCACGTCGGACAGCAGCGACCCCACGAGCCGCGGCGGGGTATGGGCGACATCCGAAGAGGGTAGGTACGACACAGGCGTGTCCTTCCGCTGAAGGCGGGTCTCCACGCCGCCGCAACCGGTACCGCGCACACCAGGCCGTAAACGCCGGGGCGCGGGACGGCGGGAATATCCTGGCTCCCGGATCCCGGTGGTCACCCGAACAACCACCGACGCCATCTCCCGGCCTTCCCAGCGTCCGACTCGCATCGGACACCAGTGGCCATCATCGGGAGACAGCTCCCCGGTCACAGTGGCGGGCCCGCCCCGGACTAAGGCCGTACGGCCCGCACCGGGTTCCTCCGCATCCGTCACCCAACATCCTGCCACGCTCGACAAAGGAACCGGGCCCACACCGGGTCGGGCCGTCGTCGAGGCCACGCCCCCACCCCGTTGCCGGCCGAACTGGAGGCCATGCACGCCGTCTACGTGACCACGTTGACCGTGTTGACCGCGGCCAGACCATCGCCGATCGCCAACCGTTCACGATCAACACCGTCCTGGCCGTGATCCGTGACTGCCACACCCGTACCGGCCGTGGCACCCCCGACGTCGCCCGCCTGTCCGCCCTCGGCGCCCACGACATCCTGGACGCCATCGCCGACGCCGCCCGGCCGCAGGACCACTTCACCAGCCACGTCCTGCGCCACACCTTCGCCCGCCACCTCGTCCGCCGAGGCCACGACCTCGTCCTGGTCGCCAAGTTGCCCGGCCACGACCGCCTCGACACCGTCCGCACCTACAGCCCAGTAATCTCGACTTTATTGGTTGACTTTCTGAAGTTGCCGATCTACTGTCGGGACAGGTCTTGAGTGTCAGCGCACAGCCCCGGCTTGCTGGCCGGCAACCCCGCCGCTTCGGGGTGCCCCGGGTGGTGACCGGGCACCGGGCGCCTGCTCGGTGCAAAGCGGACCCGGACGGGTTCGGTCCGTCTGTGGAGGAGGCGACATGGCTGGCATGGTCAGGCTTCGCCGGCGGCGTCATGTCGACCTGGGCCGGGTGACCCGCAGTGCCTGTCACCCTCTGACCGTCTGACGGCTGAAAGCGCCTCATCCGGGGTGGCCCGTGCCTGGTCCCGGGCTTGGCCCTGGGCACCGGTTGACGCGGTCGTGCTCGACCCGGCCGGTCAGTGGTCCTGAGGTCTTCTGCTGATTCTTCGCGCCGCCCTTGGGGACGGCGCGATGCCCTGCCCGTCTCGTCGGAGTGGGGTGTCCGCCCTGCGATCGGCTGGGTTCGCGGGGCTGACACCGCCGTCGGCGCCGCCTGTCGTGCCCTGGGTGTCGTCGTCGTGCCCCGGTGCGGTCGTTCCAGTCCACCTGTCTGCCCTTGACCTTGGGGATATCTGTGTCCACGAAGCCTGAGAAGTTCTCGACGCCTGCGCTGGTGTCGCGCCGACCTGCTGTTGGTGTGAGGTCGTCGGCCAGAGCACGCCGTGCCCTGCGGGTGGCGGCTGCCATTGCCCTCGCGGTGGTGGCTGCCACGGTGGCGGGCTGCGGCGGTACCGCCACTGCCGCAGGTGGTTCGGCGCCGGGTGGGGAGGTGAGCGAGATCCGCTATCAGGGCAGCGTCGGGCAGGTGACGTTCCCCGAGCTGGCGCAGGCGTTGGGATACCTGCCGGGCCTGCGGTTGATGTGGGTCGGGAACACGATCAGCGGCCCGCAGGACATCCAGTCGGTGGCGACGGGCGCGATCGACATCGGGGGTGCGTTCGACGGCGCGATCGTCAAGCTCGTCGCCGCCGGCTCTCCGATCAAGGCCGTGGTCGGCTACTACGGCGCGGACGAGCAGAGCTACATCGGCTACTACGTGTTGGACGGCAGCCCGATCCGAAGCGCCCGGGACCTGGTCGGCAAGAAGGTGGGGATGAACACCCTCGGCGCTCACGCCGAGGCCGTGCTGGACGAGTACCTGGCCCGGGGCGGGCTCAGCCACGACGAGATCAAGCAGGTCATCCCCACGGTCGTGCCGCCGGTGAACACCGAACAGGCCCTGCGCGCCCACCAGATCGACGTCGCGGTGCTCAGCGGGGTGATCCGGGACAAGGCGGTGGCTCACGGTGGGCTGCGGAGGCTGACCAGCGACGTGGACCTGCTCGGGCCGTTCACGGCCGGGAGTCTGGTGCTGCGCAAGGACTTCATCGCCCGCAACCCGCACACCACGGCAGCATTGGTGGGGGGGATCGCCCGGGCGGTGCAGTGGTCGCAGACCCAGCCGCGGGACGTCGTGGTGGCGAAGTTCGAACAGATCATCCGGGCCCGGGGTCGTGCCGAGGACACCAGCCTGGTGGACCTGTGGAAGAGCAGCGGTGTGGCCGGAAAGGGCGGGCTGATCGCCGACGCCGAGTTCGCGACCTGGATCAGGTGGCTGAAGGCCAACGGCCAACTGGGCAAGGACGTCGCCCCGGCCGAGGTCTACACCAACGCCTACAACCCGTTCGCCGGGAAGCCGTGATGAGCACGATCGAGTTCCGGGGCGTGGGCAAGACCTTCCCGGTGCGCGGCCGGGCCGGTCGCAACGGCTCACGGGAGGCGCTGACCGCCGTCGCCGGTGTCGACCTGACCATCGGCTCGGGGGAGTTCTTGACCCTGGTCGGGCCCAGCGGCTGCGGCAAGTCCACCCTGCTCGACCTGGCCGCCGGGCTCGCCGCCCCCACCCACGGGCAGGTGCTGGTCGACGGGGAACCGGTGACCGGCCCGGGCCTGGACCGCGGCGTCGTCTTCCAGCAGTACGCCCTGCTGCCGTGGCGGACGGCTCTGGGCAACGTGCTGCTCGGGCTGGAGCGCGCCGGACTGTCCCGGGCTCAGCGGCTGGAACGGGCGCACGAACACCTGGAACTGGTGGGGCTGAACGGTTTCGCCGACCGGTATCCGCACGAGCTGTCCGGGGGGATGAAGCAGCGGGTCGCCATCGCCCGCAGCCTGGCCTACCGGCCGAAGGTGCTGCTGATGGACGAGCCGTTCGCCGCCCTGGACGCCCAGACCCGCGAGGGGCTCCAGGAGGAGGTCCTGCGGCTGTGGGCCGAGACCTCGACCACGGTCCTGTTCATCACCCACGGGATCGACGAGGCCGTGTATCTGGGGCAGCGGGTGGCCGTGATGACGTCCCGCCCCGGAACCATCAAGGCCGTCGTCGAGGTCCCGGTCAACCCGCTGGAGTCCCACGGTGACGTCCGCTCCACCCCCGAGTTCGTGCGACACCGCCACGCCGTCTGGGAACTCCTGCACGACGAGCTTGACGCTGCCCGATCCTCCGGCCCCACCCGGCTCGCACGACAGGAGGCACCCACCCGTGTCGCTGGCTGAACCCACCGTCGACTCGAACGCCCAGCCCGGGGTCGTCACCGTCGCCTCGCCGGATGGGACGTCCGCCGATCGCCGGTCCCTCGCGGGACTGCGCGGCGCCGACTCCCGCAGCGCAGCAGGGGATTCCCCCGGGCGCCCGTTCCGCGCCGTGGTCCGGGTAGCGGTCAGGTGGGCCGGCCGCGGCGTGCGCGCCGTGGCCGGACCGGCCCTGCTGGCAGCGGTGTGGGAGGTGGCACCGCGCACCGGCCTGGCCGACCCGGTGTTCCTGCCGCCGCTGCACGCGGTCCTCACCCGCTGGTGGCAACTCGCTGATGCCGGGGACATCTGGGCCCACAGCCAGGCCAGCCTGGTCCGGGCCGGCACCGGGCTGCTGATCGCCCTGTCCGTGGCCCTGCCGCTGGGACTGGTGATCGGCTGGGTCCGGCCGATCGCGGAACTGCTCAACCCGGTGCTGAACGTGTTCTGGAACACCGCGGTGCTGGCCCTGCTGCCGGTGTTCGTGCTCTTCTTCGGAATCGGGGAGGAATCCAAGATCGCCATCGTGGCGTACGCCTGCCTGTGGCCCATCCTGCTGAACACCATCAACGGCGTACGCACCGTCGACCCGCTCCTGGTCAGGGCTGCCCGGTCGCTGGGGCTGGGGCCGGTCCGGTTGTTCCAGAAGGTGATCCTGCCCGGCGCGGTGCCCACGGTCTTCACCGGGATCCGGATGTCGGCCGCGGCCTCGCTGCTCGTCCTGGTCGCCGCCGAGATGGTCGGCGCCCGCGAGGGGCTCGGCTTCCTGATCATCAACTCCCAGGCCAACTTCTCCATCCCGGACATGTACGCAGCGATCATCACCGTTTCCGGGATCGGCCTGGCGGTCAACCAGGTCCTGCTCGCGATCGAGTGGCGCTTGTCGCGCTGGCGCAGCACCTGACCCCGCCACGTCCCCGGCGAAGCACTGCCGAACGTGCACCTGGCCGCCGAGCCGACGCCCCGCCGTTGCGCTTGTGCGCGTTGCCCTTCCCACCCAACACAGGCACGTCCCCGACACCGCCACCGCTGTCCCGGTACCGGGCCGGCACCGACGAAAGGAACCCTCGATGACCTCGACCACCACCTCCGACCCTGCGGCGCTGGGGAGCGGCCTGCAGGTCCGCCGCCTGAACGGGCGCATCGGCGCCGAGATCACCGGCGTCGACGTCGCGGCAGGCGTGTCCGACGCCCTGTTCGAGCAGATCAACGCGGCCCTGCTGGAGCACAAGGTGATCGGCTTGCGCGGGCAGCACCTCGACGCGGACGGCCAGATCGAGTTCCTGTCCCGCTGGGGTGCCCCCGCCGCAGCCCACCCCACCGTCCCCGCGCTCGAAGGTCATCCCGAGATCCTCGAGGTGAGCTGGGACCAGGGGATCCGGGCCAACAACTGGCACACCGACGTCACGTTCGTGGTGTCCCCTCCGGCGATCACCTCCCTGCGCGCCCTGGTGGTCCCGCCGTTCGGTGGGGAGACGGTCATCGCCAACTCCGCCTGGGCCTACCGGGACCTGCCCGAGCCGCTGCGCGAGCTGGCGGACCGGATCTGGGCGGTGCACACCAATGACTACGACTACGCCCAGCCGCAGTTCCTCACCGAGCAGAAGCTGCAGCGTCACGAGGTCTTCACCGCCAAGCGCTGGGAGGTGGCCCATCCCGTGGTCCGGGTGCACCCGGTGACCGGGGAGAAGGGGCTGTTCATCGGCGGGTTCGCGAACCGGATCGTCGGCCTGTCCGGTAGCGAGTCCCGGGACGTCCTGCGACTGCTGCAGGCCTACGTCACCCGGCCGGAGAACCAGGTCCGCTGGCGCTGGCAGGTCGGCGACCTGGTCATCTTCGACAACCGGATCACCCAGCACTACGCCCCCGACGACTACTTCGACCACAAGCGCACCCTGCACCGCGTCACCGTCGCCGGCCCCGCCCCCGTCTCCCTCGACGGGAAGCGGAGCTACGTCATCAGCGGAGACGACGCCGCCCACTACACCCCGGCCGTCGGCTGACCCTGGAGCCCGCCGCTGATCGAGGGCACCGGCACCCGCCCACGCCCGAACCCACCCGCCGCCCGAACGACCCGCCGCCCGCAGCGACGGCGGGCCGACCCGAAAGGTCACCCTGGACATGACCACGAACACCGCCGCGGACCACCAGCACCAGCCGGGGACCGGCCGTCAGCTGACCCTGAACGCGTTCCTGCTCAACGTCGGCCATCACGAGGCCGCCTGGCGCCACCCGCGCACCGATCCGCACGCGCCCGCCGACGTGCAGCACTTCATCGAACTCGCGCGGATCGCCGAACGCGCCAAGCTCGACTCGATCTTCTTCGCCGACGGCCTGGCACTGTGGAACGACATCCGCTACAACGCCACCCTGCGGTACGAGCCGATCACCCTGCTCTCGGCCATCGCCCAGGCGACCACCCACATCGGACTGATCGCCACGGCCTCCACCACCTACTACCACCCCTACCTGCTGGCCCGGGCCTTCGCCTCCCTGGACCACCTCAGCCGAGGCCGGGCCGGGTGGAACATCGTCACCTCCGCCTCCGACGCCGAGGCGGCCAACTTCGGCCTGGACGCCCAGGTCCCGCACGCCGAGCGGTACGCCCGCGCGGCGGAGTTCGTCGACGTCGTCACCCGGCTGTGGGACAGCTGGGACGACGACGCCCTCGTCCTGGACCAGGCCGCCGGTGTCTACGCCGACCCGGACAAGGTCCACGCCGTCGATCATGTCGGGGAACGGTTCACCGTGGCCGGGCCACTGAACGTCCCCCGCCCCCCGCAGGGACATCCGGTCCTGGTCCAGGCCGGCTCCTCCGAGGACGGCAAGGAGTTCGCCGCCCGCTACGCCGAGGCCGTGTTCACCGCCCAACGCTCCCTCGCCGACGGGCAGGCCTTCTACGCCGACCTCAAGGGACGACTCTCCCGCTACGGCCGCAGCCCCGACCAGATCAAGATCCTCCCGGGGATCTCACCCGTGCTCGGCAGCACCGAGGCGGAAGCGCTGCGGCTGCTGGACGAACTGGACGAACTGACCTCCCCCGAGTACGGCCTCAACCAGCTGGCCGGGATGACCGGCCTGGACCTGCGAGGCCTGTCCCTGGACGACCCGCTGCCCACCGACCTGCCCGGCGAGCAAACCGTGACCGGGCAGCAGAGCCGCTACAGCCTGGTCCTCGACCTGGCCAGGCGGGAGAAACTGACCATCCGCCAACTGCTGCGCCGCCTGGCCGGCGGTCGCGGGCACCGGGTCTTCGCCGGCACCCCCGAACAGGTCGCCGACGAGCTCCAACTGTGGTTCGACAACGGGGCGGCCGACGGGTTCAACGTCATGGCCCCCCTGCTGCCCGGCGGGCTTGAGGACTTCACCACCCAGGTCGTGCCGATCCTGCAGGCCCGCGGACTGTTCCGCACCGAATACCCCGGCACCACCCTGCGCGACACCTACGGGCTGGCCCGCCCCGCGGCCCGCCACGACCCCGCCCCGGCACAGGCATGAACACCACGCCGACCTGGGTCGCCCTCGTCGGCAACCCGCGCCCGGCGTCCAGGACGGCCGCTCTCGCGGCGGCCGTCCTGGACGCGGTCGCCACCAGCACCTCCCCGACCCCCGGCACGCCCCGCGCTCTCGCCGGGCTGCGGCCATCCGGCTACGGGGAGTCCGGCAATGGGGACGTGGGGGGAGCCGACCACCACGTCATCGACCTGGGCGCCTGGCTCGCCGACCACGGCGCCCCGCTCGGGGCCGGATCGGCCCAGCGCTACGCCGAACCGTTGAGCCAGCTGCGAAACGCGGCGTTGGCTGTGATTGCCACACCCGTCTACAAGGGCAGCTACCCCGGACTCCTGAAGGCCTTCCTGGACCACATCCCCGCCGGGGCGCTGCGCGGGGTGGTCGCCGTCCCCGTCATCACCATCGGCTCGCAGGCCCACACCCTCGCCGGAGACCTCCACCTGAGGCCCCTGCTCCTCGAACTGGGCGCCAGCATCCCCACCGCGACCCTCGTCGTCGAGGAAGCCCACCTGACCGCCCCGACCCCGCTCATCAAGGCCTGGCTGGACCACGCGACCGGGCCCCTGCGGCAAGCCGTACAGCCCCTCAGCCCGACCGCAACCGGAGCCCACCATGCCCAGTCCTGACGCCCTGCCCGCCGTGGCCGTCGGCTACGCACACCCACCGGTGGCACCGCCCCACAACAACCCACCCGTCATCGATCCCGAGCAGTTCCGCCGGGCCTTCCGCAGTCAAGCCAGCGCGGTCGCCGTCATCACCGCGGCCGGAGCCCACGGACCCGTGGGATTCACTGCCACGTCGCTGACCACGCTGTCCGCCCAGCCCCCCACGGTCTGCTTCAACATCGCCCACGGCTCCTCCAGTTGGCCCGCGGTCGCCGCCGCCGACCACCTCGGCGTGCACCTGCTCGACGAGACCCAGGAAGAGCTCGCCGCCACCTTCGCCCGCAGCGGTACCAACCGGTTCGCCGCACCCACCACCTGGCAGCCCGGCCCCCACGCCGTCCCTCTGCTACACGGCTGCCTCCTGCGGCTCGTCGCCGCCAAACGCGCCACCCACCACGCCGGCGACCACGCCATCATCACCGCCCACATCACCTGGGCGGACAGCCCCGGTCACCGCCAACCGCTCATCCACCACGACGGCAGCTTCACCGCACTGCACAAGCGGTAGGGGCGCCAAGCCGCTACGGCACCTTTCCGGCTTGGCATCCCCCGAAGCAGGACCGTGACCATGCTGCACGCGGCCAGGCCATGGCTGGCAGACCCCGCAATCTCCAGGCTGTTCGAGGAATCCCTCGACCGCCTCGCCGAGCACCTGAACACCACCCCCGGACTGATCGACTACCAGCAGGTTCCGCACCGGTCGCTGACCAGCGAGAACGACGCTCTACGGCCCCTTTCCGGCGTATCCCGGTCGCACCCGCTCAGGGCATCTCGAGTGCCGTCACCTCCGCGCGGACGCCTGCGGGCGCCTGGAGGTGGACGTGCGTGGCCGCCTCCACCCGCAGGTCGCTCGTCGACGCCACCCGACCGTCGTCGGCGAACGTTTCGACGAGCCCGGTGTCGAACAGGATCACCGCCTCACGGACCGCGGGCTCGACCGGCGTCCAGGTCCCGCTGTCGCGCATCCAGCTCGTGGCCGTCGCGAATGCTGCGAGCGTGACGGTGAGGACGGCGCCGTCCGCTGCCCGGAGCAGGATCCGGGTGGCGGCGAACGCTGCCGGAGTGTCGGCGCGGACCCGGACTTCAAGTCCAGTCTCAGCCCGTGGCAGCCCCACGGCGGTGCTGCGTTCGTCCAGGGTCGCGTGGCCGCGCCGGACGAGTGCGGACAGTTCCCGCGCGGGTTCTTGACGCAGTCGGCCTGCGGCCACGCTCAGACTGCGTGGAATGGACTGGGCGCCGATGTTCGCCCGCCCGGCCGCTGCGGGGTCGAGTTGGGTACGGAGCCAGCCGAACTGCAGACGCCGGCCGTCAGCCGTTGCGTAGGACTGCGGTGCGTAGAACCGGTCTCCCAGATCGAACCGTCCGTAGCGGGCGGGGCGGAACCGCCCGTCCGCCAGCCGCCCGCTGACCCAGATGACGTCGCTGGTCTGCGGCTCGCCCGGGGATCTGCCGTTGGTGTACCAGGAAAGGACCAGGACCAGTTCGTCGTCGGCACAGCCCGGCGCGGTGAACAGGTCGGGGCACTCGAACACCTCGCCAGGCAGCCCGGCTCCCGGACCGTCGAGCAGCACGCCACCGAAGGTCCACGAGGTGAGGTCGTCCCCACAGGACAGATAGGAGGCCACGCTCCCGCCCACCCCGGGGACCCCGCCCTGGGTCACGTCACTTCCCGCCGCAAGGACCAGACGCCATCCGCCGCCCGGCTCGCGCATGAGGCTCGGGTCCCGAAGATCGGTCAGGCCCGTCAACGGGGGCCAGGCCCGGATGACCGGATTGGCGTCCGACTTCTGCCACGAGCGCAACTCGCCGTCGACAGGGGTGGCCAACGCCGTGTACTGCCTTCCCCCCTCGTTGGCGGAGTAGAGGATCGCGACGTGACCGCTGTCCAGCGCCACGGCGCAGCCCGACCAGCAGCCGTCCTCGTCGTAGCCGCCGGGCACGCCAGGCGTCAGCGCGATCGGGTGCTCGGTCCAGGTGATCAGGTCTGTGCTGGTGGCGTGTCCCCAGTGCATGTCCGAGAAAGTGGTGTCGTTCGGGTTGTACTGGAAGAACAGGTGGTGCAAGCCATCGATGTGGATGAGCCCGTTGGGATCGTTCATCCAGCCCCGCGTCGGCGTGAAGTGAAAGCGGGGCTGGTGGCGGCGCGGAACATGAGGGCCTGCTGGCAGGGTCATGGGGAGTCCTTGCTCCTTCGGCCGGTCGTGGACGACACCATCAAGGTAACCAGCGTGTTGATCACGAAGAGGACTGTCCTGCGACTTTGGGGACCCACTGGCCAGCGCCGGCGGTGCGGGCCAATGTCTCGACGGCCCAGCGTGGCGCCATGAGCAGCGAGGACGCAGCAGAGGATCGGGGTCGCGGTGGGGCCGGCTGGCGTCGTGGAATGTGAGGGTGCTACTCGGGTTGCCCGGGGCGGGGATCGGTCAGGGCCCGGCGCAGCATGACTGCGTAGGCGCCCTTGGTCGCGCCGAAGATGGCGCCCAACTCAGCCAGGAGGATGCCTGCGGCATGGCCGATTCCGGCCGGGAGCACCGGACGGTGGGCGGGACTCCTCAACCTCCCTACGCCGGTAACGGCACCCCACAACGCCTGGTCGGCTCACTGATCGTCTGGGAAGAAACCACCCACGGCGACCACTGCTTCGCCCCCATGCCCCCCACCGCCACCACCCCCGCACAGGCCGCCGCACGGGCCCACATCCGCGAGTCCCGATGGACCCTGCGCCACGGCCCCTCTACCCCCAACCGAGAGATCCTCAACGCCCGGCTGGACCAACTCGCCCGCAACCTCACGGACCGCATCGACAGCGGCCACCGGGAACTCGATCCGACCTGATCAGCCTCAGTGCCTTGCTGCCATCCTGTCGCGTTCCATTGCCGCACGGCCTACCCGCCAGGTCCCATGACCGCCACCCGGCGCGGCCGTCCCTGCCCCAAGCGGACCCGGCCTCAACCCCCGGTGGCGGGGAGGCGGACCGGGACCGCCGGGCCGGGCGCGGGCGGCAGCAGCAGGGCGAAGCAGGCCCCGCCCTCGGGTGCCGCCGTCGCCTCGGCCCGACCGCCCATCCGCCGGGCCAGCTCACCGACCAGGGCCAGGCCCAGGCCGGAGCCGACGGCGCGGCTGCCCCGGTACCGCTCGTTGAGCCGGCCCCGTTCGAAGGCCACCGCGAGATCCTCGGGGGTCAGGCCCGGACCGCCGTCGCGCACCTCGACCCGGACCCAGCCGGACGGATCGGCCCCGGTCGCCAGGACCAGCGGCGCCCCCGTCGGCAGGACCCGGATCGCGTTGTCCACCAGGGCGTCCACCGCCTGCCGCAACCGCTCCCCGTCCGCGTGGGCGACCGGACCCGCGGCCGGGGCGCGCACCTCCAGCCTGATCCCGGCCGCGGCCACCCGGGGACCGCAGGCAACGGCCGCAGCCCGCAGCAGTTCCCCGGTGTCCACCGGCGCGGGCTCGACGCGGAAGTCGTCGGCCTCCATCCGGGCCAGGGCGAGCAGGTCCTCCACCCGGCGCTGCAGGCGAGCCGCCTCGTCGCGGATCACCCCGGCCGCCGAGGGCACCTGCGCGGCGGGCAGGGCACCGTCACACAGCGCCTCGGCGTAGCCGGTGACCGCGGTCAACGGGGTGCGCAGCTCATGGGAGACGTTCATCAGGAAGGCCTGCTGCCGCTGCTCGCTCACCGTGAGGGCGTGGGCCAGGCCGTTGAGTGCCTGCGCGACGTCGGCCACCTCCAGCGGTCCCTGCGGCGGCACCCGGACGTCCCGCTGTCCCGACGACAGCCGCCGGGCCGCCTCGGCCACCCTGGCCAGCGGACGGGTCACCGTCCGCCCCAGCGCCAGCCCGGCCAGGGCGCCGCCGAGCAGGCCGAGCCCGAGACCGAGCAGCACCCGGCGCCGCTGTGCCGGGGTGAGCTGCGCGGCCCGGTCCAGCGGTTGCGCGAGCAGGACGGCCTCGGAGCGGGCGGCCCGGCCGACGACGATCCAGGACCTGCCGTCGTAGCCGCGCCGGGCGTGCGGTGACCGGCCGGCCCGCACCGCCTGCAGATCGGCGGCGGTGAACGGGGCGGGCAGTGTGGTGGCGGCGTCCCCCGGCGCGACCACGGCACAGACCACGCCGGCGTCGTCGTGCAGCATCGTCTGCATGGCCCGCACCGCCGGCAGCACCTCGCCGTCGCCGAGCCGGGCCGCCCGTGGCGAGCTCTGCGCGGCGGCCATCAGATTGGCCTGCACCTGCAGGGTGGCCATCGCCTGCTCCTGGTTGGCACTGCCGGCGGTGCGGGCCAGGGCGATCCCGGTGACCAGGGCGCTGGCCACGGCGACCGCCACGGCCAGCGCCACCACCCGGGCGGTCACGGTACG
>DASTGO010000310.1:0-4952 GCA_035719045.1 Kineosporiaceae bacterium
GCCGAGACGAAGTTCCGCGCCGCGGGGATCAGGAACGTCCACTGCTCCACCTGGCACGCCTTCGGCTACTGGTGGCTCGCACACCAGTGGGGTCGGCGCCGACTCGACGAACGACTCGGCGCCGACCGCCTCACCATGGCAGTAGCCCGCGAAGCCCTCGGAGTCCCCTTCAAGGAGACCATCGCCCCCGGCCGGCACCTCAGCGGATACCAGATCGCCCGCCTCGCCCAGGACGCCGTCGAGGCCTTCTGCATCAGCGCCGACAGCGAGCTGGGACCGCAGCACGTGAAGCCAGTCACCGGGTTCGGGCCCGCCGAGCATCCCGTCCTCGTCGACGTGATCCTCTCCTACGCCCGCAAGGCGTGGGCCGACCTCACCAACCCCGGTGGCATCCTCCCGATGCGCGGCGGACACCATCTCAAGGCCTACTCGCTCGCCGACCCCTACCTGAACGTGGGCGGGAACTTCCCCCACGTCATCATGCTCGACGAAGCACAGGACACCGACCCCGCTTGCAACCTGATCTGGTCACGACAGGGGGGCATCCGGGTCGCCGTCGGCGACTCCGCCCAGGCCCTCTACGAGTGGAGGGGAGCCGTCGACGCCCTGGACCGCATGGCCCGCAACGCGAACGTCCTCCACCTCACCCAGTCCTGGCGGTTCGGCGACGAGATCGCCGCCGAGGCGAACAAGTGGCTGACCCTGCTCGGCGAACGGATCCACGTCCGCGGCAACCCAGCCATCCGGGACACCGTCGGAACCTTCCCGCAGACCCGGGCCATCCTCTGCCGCACCAACGGTGAAGCCCTACAGCAGGTCATCGACCAGCAGGCGCAAGGCCGCACCGTATACCTGGCCGGCCGAGCCAACGAGATCGCCGCGTTCGCCCGTGCCGCCGCGAAACTCAAGGCGGGCGAACCCTGCTACCACCGTGATCTCATCGCCTACTCCACCTGGGGGCAGGTGCAGGAGGCCTGCGACCTCGGCGAGATGCCCGACCTCGAAGTCCTCGTGCACCTCGTCGACTCCCTCACCCCAGAAGGCCTCATCGCCGCCTTGGACAGCTGCGCCACCACCGACCGGCGCGCCGACGTCACCGTCTCCACCGTGCACGGCGCGAAGGGCCTCGAATGGCCGACCGTCCGCGTCGGCGACGACTTCAAGAACCCCCGCCGCGCCGACGGAGAACTGGCCGACCTCGACCCCGGCGACATCCGCGCCGCCTACGTCGCTGTCACCCGCGCACAACACACCCTCGACGTCGGCAGCCTCGACTTCGCAGACGAACGGCTCCACCCCACCCGCGGCTTCAACCGCCGGGGCCCGTACGCCCGCCTCTAACCCACCACCACACACCCGGGAGAGCGACCCGGGCCAGCACTGGAAAGGAATCTCCGTGCCACATCACCTGTTCCCGAACGTCCCTCTCGCCATAGACCGGGCCGACGCCGAGGCGGTGTCCCGGTGACCCGCAAGCCTTTGAGCACGGAAGGCCACTACTCCACCTGGTTGTGGCGGTGGGTGTGCGACCGGACCGGCTGCAAGAACGAGCACCCCGTCCAGACCCGGAAACACAGCCTTGCCTCCCCGGAGGACATGCAGGCCGCCGGCTGGTTCGTGGCGAAGGTGTGGGGTGACCGGTGCCCGTCCTGCGTGGAGGCTGGACTGGTCCCGGACGTCGAGCCGTGGGTCTCCCGCAAGCCTGAGAAGGCGTCCCCGGTGAGCGCCGACCAGATCCGGATGCCGGTGACGCTCACCTGCCTCACCGCGGATGCGGCTCAGGCTGTCGTCGCTGACGCACACTCCCATGGGGCTCCCGCCACCGTGGAGGGCCGGACGGTGACGCTTCCCGGGGACCAGCCTGGGTTCGTCATCGGCATGGCCGAGTGGGCGGTCGAGGCCGGGCACGCCACCGACGGTGAGGCCGCCCGGTGCATCGCGGCCATGTCCGATCGGATCGACGAGTCCCAGGGAGTGTCCCGGTGACCGTTACCCCCGAGATCCCGCCCGAGGCTGGCCGTGAGTTCGCTCCCGGCATGTGGGAGTACCCGCCCGTCGTCCCCCGCCAGTACCGGCGGATCCACCCCAGCCCGACCGCGGCGGCCCGCGTCGAGGCCGTCCAGTTGACCGCCGACAACGGCGGCAACGTCTGGGAGTGGGCGAACTGCAAGCCCTTCGTTCAGGACGGCCAGTGCCTTGGCCTGACGGTGTTCACCCCTGCCGGCCGGGCCCGCGCCACCCAGGGGAGCTGGGTGGTGCGGATCGGCCACGAATGGTGGGTGGTCGAGGACGCCGAGTTCACCGCCACCTACGAGCAGGTCGGGGAGTCGGAGTCGTGACGACCTTCAAGCGCATCGCGGTGGCCCGCAAGGAGCACCCGTGTGTCAACTGCACGGCGGGTGTGCAGCCGGGGCACACCTACTCCCGGCACACCGTCACCCCGCGGGACGAGGACGGCGGGAACAGCTCCGACAGGATCGTCTCCCTCACCGGCCACCACCCGTACGGGACCTGCAAGGAGCAGGCCGAGACGGGTCGGTGGATCACCCCCCAGGAGCGGGCCGACACGTGGAACGCCGTCCACCCGGCCGGCACCCGCGTCATCTACTGGCCGGTCGGCCCTGTCGGCGACTCCCGGTATCGGGCCGAACGGATCGAGACCACCACCTGCACCGCGGCGGCCCCGTACACGGACACCGTCTCCGGGATCTTCCTCGCCGGGATCTCCGGCTGGGTGAACCTCGCTCACGTCGTCCCCGACATCACCATCGACGTCTGGCGGAGCGCCCCGGACCACCAGCGGGACTCGTGCGACTGCGGAGACGGGCACGGCTGCAGCCACGGCGACTGGTGCAACACCTGCCTCACCGCGTTCGAGGACGCCGGGAAGACGTTTCGGCCGTGGCAGATCGACTGGCCGTGCCCGCCCACCCTCGCCTCCCTCGGCATCACCAGCGCCCGCGTCTGGTGGGAGGTCGAAGGCACGTTGTGGGAACGCCTCCACCTGGAGTGCACCGCCAGGGACGTCCGGGAATGGAACGCGACCTACCCGATCGGCACCCCCGTCCGCAGCCGCAACGGATGCCCCAGTGGGGATGGCGTCACAACGTCCCTCGCCTATCTCAGCCCCGACGGCATGGACGCCTTCGTGGACGTCAACGGCCGCCGCCGCCTCATCACCTACCTGCAGCCCGCCCGGACCTTGGAGCCCGCCCATGCCTGACCAGCTCACCGACGCGCAACGCAAGCTGCTGCGCGTCATCCACGAACGCACCACCCACGGCGGAACCGTCTACGCGAAGGACTTCCCGCGCGGCAGGTCCGGGCTCATCGGCCCCACCGCCACCAACCCGCAGTCCGACCTGGCGTTCATCCAGGCCTTGAACTGGACGACCCTCTCCGGCCTGCAGCGGGCAGGGCTCGTCACCGTCGGCCGCTACATCGACGCCGCCGACTTCCCCACCTACCAGGGCGACCCGAACCCGAGGCACCTGCGCCGCTCCGGCGGCCACCGCGTCGACATCACCGACGCCGGCCGCGCATCCCTCGGCGTCGAGATGACCGCAGGCGCACATGGGTGACACCGGTATCGACTACGTGACCCGGTCGTGGCCGGTCGTCGAGGGCTGCAACCGGGTCTCCCCGGGCTGCGACAACTGCTGGGCGGAGTCCCTGATCGGCACCCGCCTCAAGCACCTGCCCCTCTACGACGGGCTCACCGCGGGCGGCCGATGGACCGGGGTCGTCCGCACCGTCCCATCCCGGGTGCTGGAGCCCCTGACCTGGCACACGCCCGAGATCGTGTTCGTGGCGCCTCGCGGCGACCTGTTCCACCCCGCCGTCCCAGCCGACTTCCTCGCCCGCGTGTTCGCGGTGATGGCGATGTCCCCGCGGCAGACGTTCCTACTGCTCACGAAGCGGCCCGCGCGGGCCCGCAAGGTCCTGTCGTCGGACCAGTTCTGGTGGGAGGTCGGCGAGCACGGCCTCGGCATCGCTGTGGCCCGGACCCGCGGCCAGCACCGGGCGTCCGGGCCGATGCAGCTCACCGCCAACTCCACGCCCGGCGGCCCCTGGGAATGCGTCCACCCGCTCGGCAACGTCTGGGTGGGGGTGTCGATCGAGGACCAGGACCATGCACGCCGGGCGGACGAGCTGCGGCGCGTCCCGGCCGCCCACCGCTGGGTGTCCGCCGAACCCCTGCTCGGGCCGGTCGACCTGAGCCCGTGGCTCGCCGAGGAGTGCGGCGAATGCCAAGGCTCCGGGGACTTCGTGGATGGGCCCACCTGCCACGTCTGCCTCGGCGCCGGGCGGCGGGACGGGATCGACTGGGTTGTGGCCGGCGGTGAGACCGGCCGGGGGGCCCGCCCCATGCACCCGGACTGGGTGCGGTCCCTGCGGGACCAGTGCGAGGAGGCGGCCGTCCCGTTCATGTTCAAGCAGTGGGGGTCCTGGGGGTCCCGGGACGACTGCCCCGCGGTCGCGGCGACAGGTGTCTGGCTGTACCCGGACGGGTCCCGCACCACCGGCGCCCTGTCGAGTCCGGCCCTGGCCCGGCAGGTGGGGGAGCCCGCCGCCATGTTCCCGATGCCCAAGAAGCTGTCCGGCCGGCGCATCGACGGGACCGTGCACACCGTGATGCCGTTCGCCCGCCTGGTCGGGGACCGACTGGAGCCCACGACACAGCCCGTGGCGGCACCGTAGCTTCACGACCGGTCCCGGGCCGCGCAGCCCGGGACCGGTCTGGACGTACCCGGTGGGCCCACCGTGGCGCGCCCGGACCTGGGGGTGGGGTGGTGTCCGGTCGGGGCCATGAGGCCTGCCCGCCTGCAACGAGCGGGTGGCCGCGTTGGAGTCGCGGTCGTCGTTGCGGCCGACACCACCCCATTCCACTACCCCGCGAACCGTACTCTTGCTAAAGTCCTTCTTGTGCCTGGTGAGCGACCAGGACTGGA
>DASTGO010000311.1:0-13594 GCA_035719045.1 Kineosporiaceae bacterium
TGCCAGGTCACGGCCCACTCGACGGCCACCGTCGCCGTGATCGGAACCGCCGACACATGCCGGTACACCACCCCGCACCCGCCGCCCGAGGGAGCACCGTTGCCGTCAGCCTGCGTCCAGGGCCGGCCAGGCCCAGAGCAAGTGACATTGGCAGCCCCCGTCTCGCCCGGAGAGACGATCAGCTGCGTCGGGGTCACCGTGACCTCAGCCCAGACCGGGCCAGCCGTCGCACGAGCCGTCTGGACCTTCCATGAAGCCGGGTCGGTCCAGAACCAGGTCCACAGGTTCACCCACGTGTAGGGCGTGCCGTGGTCACTGTTCGCCTCAGTCGGCGACCGACGCATCACCAGGTCGGGCAAGGTCAGAGACGCCAACGCCTGCTGAGCCAGCTGAGCTGGTGTGACGGGCATCCCCGGCGGCGGGGTCGGCAGCCAGACGAATCCCGGTTGCATAAGGCCCCCGACACCGCTTGGACAGTTGACGTCGTAGACCGCACCGTTCGGGTAATTGCCCGCCCACGCCGGGTCAGAAGGCGGTGGCGAAGGGGTGAGAGGCTTGTAGTAGCACTCGTCCGAAGCATTGAACCAACCGTAGTTCGGGTCGTAGCACGGGATGGCTTGGCCACCGAGGTGGCACTGGCTGGTTCCCCCGCCTCCCCCGCCCCCTGAACTGTTCGACGGCGGCGTTGTCGAACCGGGCTTGGTCGCACCCACGTTGCAGGTGTTGCCTACGCACGAAGCCGGCGGCCCGGGGCACTGCCCCGTCTGGATGTTGCAGGGAGGAGCCGCAGCCGCGGATGCCGGACTACCGACCGATACGGCCACGGCTCCAAGCAACATGGTGAGCGCGAGAGCCAGGCTCAGCCGGCGCATGGCTGGTCCGTCAAGTGATCGATCTTGTAGACGCCCCAATGGTCTTCGTAGTAGATGACCTGAACGTTGGTGGTCAGCGGCGTACGCGTGGCGTAGGGATCCGGGACCGCCTGTCCGCTCTTGACGTCGTAGTAGTTGTTCTCCCAGTCCGGTGACGGGGACGAGCAGTTGGTCAGGACCACGGTCGGGTATGGCTTCGCTGCCAGGTCCGTACGGACGACCTGGGGGTGCGGGGTAGGGGGTGTCCCACGCCGGACCCACCCCTGCTTCCACAGGTAGAGGAAGTAGGCGTTCTCCTGACCTCGCACTGGGTCGAAGCTGTACTTGCCGTAGTCCGCGGCAGGGTCGATGGCCTGCCCCAGCTGACGTGGCTTCCGCTCAGCGGTGTTGACGGCCTCCGTGAACTTTAGGTAGGCGTCCACCGCCGGTTGTGCAGCGGGGTCGACCTTGGCCGAGGTAGGGGACGACGTGGTTTTAGACGGAGATGAGGCCGAGGTTGAGGGTGTCTGCGTGTGCGGCTGGCTACCGCTTGAACACCCCGCGAGCACCAGCAGCGATACGGGCACGAGGAGGCCGAGCCGACGCTGTCCCATGCATCCTCCAGTTCCCCGGGGGACGCGCCATGACAGGCGCCTGCCGCCCCCGTGGTCCACAAGCGCGCTCGTCAGCGTAGTCAACGATCAGTCACGGGGACTGTCAACGAATAACGCGGTCCCGTCACAGACTGTGGTGACAAGCCGGAACCCTCGGGGGACTCCGGCCTGCACTTACTTCGATGAGTGGCGAACGGCGATCCTCGGCCCTCTACGAACCGCGTCAGCGCGGTAGATAGTCGTCCAGTACCGCTGCGATGAGGGCGGACCGGTTGGGTGCCCCAACCTCCATCGCGAGCTCGTCCATGGCAGCGAGAGCTCGGCCTCTTGGTCGCAAGGTGATCTGAGTCGTTGCGTCGCTGTGCTGTACGCGGGTTGCCGGGATAGGGGCGAAGGGATCATCGGGGTCACTGCTGCTGATGTTGTGCCCGAACCTCGATCGCAAGGCGTCCCGATCGGCGGTCCTGAGGGCCGCCAGGACTGCGTTGGTCGCGTCCATGTTCGTGGCTGCGCAGTGAGCCCTCAGCCGGGTGCGGAGACTGATCTCAACCCAGATCGCAGTCTGTTCGCGGGTGTTGGGGTCCGAGGCAGAGCGTTCAGGCGCATCCTGTGAAGACCGTTTGCGAGGCTGGCTGCGGCTCGTTGACGCTCGCGGGCTGGAGGTACGCCGTTGCTGGGCCGGGCGGCTCGCAGGAGTCGGATTGGGAGTGCTCGGCTCAAGTGGAGCGGGTTCCGGGTGGACGGCGGCTTGCTCGATGACGTCATTGGCCGTCAAGTCGATGGCTTCTGGGGCGGCTGCAGGCTGCGCGAGCGAGAGCCCCTGCAGGCCTGCTCCTCGCCGGAATGCGCCGGCGAGGCTGGGAGTGCTGGGACGCACCGGGTCCTGACCGAGGTTCGCTGCCATCAGAGCGTCGCCGCCTCACGCTGCGAGATGTCGACTGCTGCGCCCTGCGAGTTGTTGAGCCGGCCAGCGACTTCCAAGACGAGTTTTTCGTACTCTGTTGCCAGGTTTGAACCAGATTCGGCCAGCTTGCTCGCGCCAGCGGTCTTGGCCGCCTTGTGGGCTTCGAGCTCCGCTGCCGTCCAGCCGTTGTTACGGCAGTCGAAGGCTGCCGCCATCAGGTCAGGGATGACGGTCTCCATCAGGAGGTCCTCGGCCCCTTGGAAGATCGCACGGAGCTGGTTAGTGGCCTCCTTCCGGATGCGCCGGGACGTAGAGCGGATCCCGAACAGGAAGACCCCGAGCAACTCCAGCTGAGGGTTGATCGCTAGCGCGGCTTGGAACCGCTCTGCTAGGTGGGCCAGGTTGCCGATGCTGGCCGCGTCGGCTCGCGTCGGGACGAGAACGTGGGTTGCTGCGGCCAGAGCCGACTCCTGGAGGATGTGTCCGCCAGGCGGGCAGTCGATGAAGGTGATCGAGTAGTCCTTGGCAACGGCCCGGATGCTGTTGACCAAGAGTCCATGGCCCCCCGTCGGGTCGGAAGGGGTGGACAGCCGGCGGCTGGTCAGCATCGCCGCCATGCCTTCTAGATGCGCACCCCCCGTGACGACGTCGAGGGACGGACGTACATCGGTTAAGGGGTCCGGCCTCTCTCCGGTCATCGCGCTGCGGGCCATGCTTAGGCCTTCGTCGCCGAGGCCGAGCCCGCGGAGCCCGAAGTCGACGCCAAGGTCGCCCTGTGGGTCGAGGTCAATGGTGAGAGTCCTATGGCCGTTGGCCGCGAACATGGCTGCGAGGTTGGCTGTCGTCGAGGTCTTGCCGACGCCACCCTTGGCGTTTGCGACGGCGATGATCGTGTTCACGGCTGGTGTGCCTCCCGGGCGACAGGGCACTGACGTCGCGGTCTCTTGGACGTAGCGGACCCATGGTCTACCAGACGATCGTTATCAGCAGGCAGTCGACACGCGGATACAGCGCGATCGGACTGTTATGCAGAAGCGACTGAGACGGGGCCGCATCATGATCACGCTACGGACGGCATGCGGTTGGTCACTGATCGGCATGTGGTCAAAGAGTGGCCGTCTGTTGTGTGGTTGTTGTCACTCTGTTTGCTGACAGGGTTGCTCTGTTTGCTGACTGTTGTCAGCTTGGATGCTCAGCCTGTTCGGTCAATATGCAGTAGGAGTGGGCAGTTCTATCTGTACCTGCGCAGATCACGAATAGCTACAGTGACAACTGTTGGCGCATCCATGGCACACTTCAGATTAAGTATGTTCACCGTGAGGTCTGGCTGTGATCTCTATGTCTTGCAATAACACTAAACATGTGCTCTATTCGCACTGGGAGCAATGTCTGAATACTTGCTGACATGCTGCAGATATCCGTATGTCAGGGTTCTATCTGTTGGCCGATCATTTTGGGGAGCTAATCGGGCCACAAGCAGAATGTATCTAAACCGTAGTGGGATCCCGAAAAGGTTGTGCTCCATGAGGGGTCGGGTCGGATCTGAACATGATCTGAACTCGGTAAATTGGCACTAGACGGCCACTTCGGGGCGACGCATCGGCGGCCACATGCCTCTCCCCGGCCCGACGTTTGCCTCTGGCGAGTTCCCGGCTTGCCTGCGCCCAGTTGGATGGGTGGGTCGATTCTGGGTCCGCAAAACGGCATCTGCGGTAAGTGGATCTCCGAGCTTTCGAGGGGCGGTTACGAACCCCGCGCGCAGCCTCTTCTCAACTGTCCCGGGACGGCCGTTGCGGACGCGGGTAAGCCGCAGCCGCAGCGGCCCACCAGTCCTTCGGTGCGACCTGTTGGCACAGCTCTGCGAGGCGCTTACCGGAGACCGAGCGAACAGCTGCAGCAGAAGTCTCGATCCATGGCGGGACGTCCTCGTGGCCCGTAGCTAGGTACTCGCGAGCCTGGAGAAGGCACTCAAGCTTGTCGGCGTCCCGGGCCAGGATCGACTCCGGCGACTCGCGGCCCTCGTATTCGGTGACCAACGAAACGAGGGCGCTGGCGAGGGCCGCGGGGAACCCGGCCACCTGGTCAGCGGTGACGCTCGGGTTGTCCACCGTCGTTACGTAGGCCTTGCCCACGGACGGGACATCCCCGATACGCGTCTCCTGGGTGTCGTGCAGGAGGCAGAGCATGGCGGTCTTGGCCGGGTCTGCGCCTTCGAGGTGGGCAAGGACCATGCCGATGATCGCTGCCCTGAAGCTGTGCTCGGCGATCGACTCCGGGTTCTGCACGCCAGCGATCAGCCAACCGGTTCGCGGGACTCGCTTCAGGTAGCCCATCTCGTAGAGATAGTTCGCCACGGGCGTCAGATCGCCGGCTTCGTTCGTCATGCGAGAGGGGCCCTTCTGATCGGTGCTGTTCACATCGCCGATCACTCGGCGTTGAGTCTGAGTGCGAAGCGTAAGTCTCCAAGCCGGCGCAGGGTGGGTGCGCTGAGGCTCCCAGAGTCCAGCGTCAATTGGAGCTTCCCCCTCAGCCCCTCGGCTATCGATCGCTCCCGCAGCAGGTGCGGCCGGCGGACGACCAGCGCGGCCGTCGAGTGGGCGTAGAGGTCAAGAAGCGGCTCTCCCGGCACCAGGCGGTCCGAGAATCGCTCCAGCAGGCAGTACCCGGCCCAGCGGTGCAGTCCGCCAGCCATCGCGTCGTCCGTGCGCCAGGAAGCGGACGTCTCCCCCAGCCAGTAAGCCCAGTAGTTGAGGTCGGCGTCTTCGCAGTCCTCCCGGTCGGTCAGTCCGGAGGCGATGAAGGCTCTCAGCGGCTCGGGGTCTCCATGCCTGGCCTGAGTGATGGCTGCCGAGCGTGCGGTTACCCATCGAGGCGTCCACCCGTGGCGAGCCGACCAGGAACGCCGCTCGGCGCGCTCCATGGCTTGAACCCAGTCCTGGGTGGTGGGGCGGGTGTCCCACTGCATGAAGTAGTAGATCTGACGATGGGGTTGCGGATCCGCGGGTCCGGGGTTGGCCCGGCGGGACCGCTCGACCACAGTCCGCAGGTGCGAGAAGAAGGCCTCTCGCTCGGCCGCCGAGACCGGGGGCGAAGCGGATCTTGGACCGCTGCGGCGACCGACGATCACGGGCAGGCCGATGGGCGGAGTGCCTGTAAATGTCCAGGCCAGGAGGTCGACGACGTCCCGCCGCAGCACTGACGCGGCCAGCGGGTGCCTGTCGAGGGGCGTGTCCAACGGATCTGTGTCCGTCAGGAAGCGCAGCAGGTAGTCCGCCTCGACGGCGGGATGGAACGCGGCCAGCGCCGACTCACCAGCCCCGAGCAGGTGCAGCTGGCGGCGCAACTCGTTCAGCGCGGCCACCCGGGTTCCTGGCAGACCCCGACGGCCGCTTTCCCAGCTCTGGACCGTGTTGGGGTCCACCTGCAGCAGTTCGGCCAGGCCTTCCTGGGTCGCCCCAACCGACTCCCGGACGACCTTGAGCACTTGGCCCGAGATGACCCCCTCACGGGGGCGCGCAGCCAGAACCCCGCCCCCAGTACGGGTTGACCGCCGGCGAGGAGGCTCAAGATCGGCGTTTGCTGGCATTTGACCCCGATGCGGGTGGTTGGACTCGTACACGCAGTCAGTCCCGGTTGGGTCGGGCTGATCTTAAAGTCGCAGGTGACGACTGCAGGGAGGTGAGTTGAGCGGTGCCGGATCTCCGCAACGCCTCGGCAACTGGCCCTCACAGGGGGCGGGTGCGAACCTCACTCCCCGGACTCCAGAGCGTCGACACGGCTCTCCAGCTTCTCGATCCGTGCCGCGTCGACGCCGTCCAGGTCGGCGAGGCGCTCCCGCAAGGCCGCGATCTCGGCTCGCAGGGCGGTCAGGCCCACCAGGTCCTCGGCCGCCGTGAAGGCCACATCCTGGGCGGTGGGCTGGCGAAGGACGAACACGCCTGCTCCTTGCCGGCCTTGCAGCACGCCGACCTCTTGGAGGTGGGTCAGTGCCCGCTTCACGGTCCCCAGCGACGCGCCGTACCGCTGGATGAGTTGGTGATGGGACGGGATCTTCGCCCCGATAGGGATCTGACCGACCTGGATCTGGTCGACGATCCCCTGAACGACCCGCTGCCAAGCGGTGGTGGGGGTGGTCACTTCCCCATCTTCTCCTAAGAACGAGCCACTTAGTAGGTCTTGGTCTGTCTAAGGTCTTGCAAACATAGACCGACATGGTCAGACTAAGACTGTCAAACGCTCGGACGGGCTAAACACAGAGCGGCCTCCGGCGCGGTGCTCGCAACACCCGCCGGAGGCCTTGATCCGACCTGTCTAGGAGGTCAGACCCATGCCAAGCATGGTGGATACGCGCACGCCTGCACCCGGCGGGCTTGCCTTGTTCGACGCCCCCGGCAGCAGCCCCACCTGCCTGGACCGCTGCCGCAACGCCGCTGCGGCCCAGGAGGCCGTCCTCACAGCCCTGGCGGACGTCGACGCACACGCGACCATCCTCGCCACCAGCGTCGGCGGGTCGGGGACTCTGCGCATGCTCCTGGCCTCGCCGTCCACGGCAGCGCGGCTCGCCGAGATCCTCGGCCTTGCCCCTGCTCCCCTCCCCCACGGCGGCTGGCCCACGCAGTGGATGGGGCTGGTCGGTGAGGTCGGCTTCGTCCTGACGGCGCTTCCTCCGGGCGGCGAGTCATGAGCGACTGGCGCCATCGGGCGGCATGCCTGGATGAGGACCCCGAGCTGTTCTTCCCGGTCGGGAACACCGGGCCCGCCCTGCTGCAGATCGAAGAGGCCAAGGCCGTGTGCCGGCGCTGCGACGTCGTGGAGACGTGCCTGCGCTGGGCACTGGACACCGGGCAGGACGCCGGTGTCTGGGGCGCCCTGTCCGAGGACGAGCGGCGGGCGCTGAAGCGCCGGTACGCCCGCGCCCGAAGGGCGGGGTGAGCATGAGCCTCACCAGCGCACTGCGGACAAGGCGTGGTCGCTCCTGCAGTCCTCTCGACACTGCCCTGGGCTCGGTCACGGTCGGCGGTCTGACCATGCTCGTGAACGAGGCCGCACGACCTGAGCCGGACCTGTCTGCCCGTTACACGGTGCCTACCGCACCGGCCGCCCAGGTCGACCGGATCCGCTCGGCCTGGGCCCTGCAGCAGGCCATCGCCAGCCTGGACCTGGACCGGGAGGCTCACCGGCTGCTGGTCTGGGCCGACTCCTGGAGTGCGGAGAACGTGGCCGGACTCGTCGCGCTCATCGAGGCCGCCCGCGCCGCGGGGGGTGCCCGGTGATCGCCCAGCTGTCGGGTGCGTCGGTGGCCGGGCTGCTGCTGGCGCACCTGGCAGGGGACTACGTCCTGCAGTCGCACTGGATGGCCACCCGCAAGACGCAGGCCTGGGTGCCGGCGATCGCGCACGCCGCGGTCTACACCGCCTGCTACCTGCCCGTGACCCGATCCGTGCTGGGACTGGCGGTGATCGGCGGCACCCACGCAGTGATCGACCGCTACCGGCTGGCCCGCCAGCTCGTGTGGGTCAAGAACCACCTGGCCCCCGCTTCGGCGCGGCCGCCGGTATGGGCGGCCTGCTCGGCCACCGGCTACTCCCCCGAGTTCCCCACGGGCCTGGCGATCGGCCTGCTGATCGCCGCTGACAACACCCTCCACCTGATCATCAACACCCTGGCGGTGATGTGGCTGTGAGCACGACATCCGACCCCCGCGCGGCTGCCCGACGGGTCAAGCACCGTCAGGCCGCCCGGGCGGCCAACCGCGCGAGGTGGGCGGGCCTGGCGCGCAGCACGGTGCGGGACCTGCTCCTGGCGGGCCCGGCCGGTGGCGACCGGTTCGGGGCGGCCATCGTCGCCCTCCTGGACGCCGGCGACCTGCTCAGCCATGACGGCTTCGTCGCCCACTGTGTGCAGATCCGGGACGAGGAGCCGTCGACCTGGGCTGACCTGGATCCGGAGCGGCTGAGGGCCTGCGCCCGCGGTGAGCTGCCGATCGAGCTGGAGGCAGCTCAGCAACGCCTCATCCACTTGGCAGTGAGCCTGTTTGACCTGGCCGGGCACCTGCACGCGCGGGAGTACCCGGATGTGGCTCAGGCAGTGAGATCTGCGGTGGCGGCGGTGCTCGCCCGGCCCCGTCCGGGCAGAAGGGGTGCCTGCTGCAGCTTCTGGGACGGCCCTCACGACGTGCCGTCTGTCCAGACCGGCGCCGTCCGCTAGCCCATCATGTCTGCGCTCCTGCTCGCCGCCGCCCTGTCTGGTGGGCTGCTGTTCCTAGGCCGCCAGATGAGCCAGTCCGACCCAGCCGCACGCCCCGGCACCGACGTCGAGATCACACCGGTCGAGATCACACCGGTCGAGGTCACGACTCTCCTCGACATCAATCTCGACCTGCTGCGGCTGTCAGACCCGCAGGTGCTGCGGCGGCTGCTGGCCACGGGCGCGCTGCGGCAGGTGTCGCAGCCGGTTCGGGACCCCGGAAACCACGATCACCTGCTCGTCCTGGCAGAGGACCCCAGCGGGATGCTCGCCGGCTTCCGGGTCCTGATCTGCGTGAACGGGACGCCGAACAACAACGGCTCCTTCGACGTGCACGCCGTGGTCGTGCCCGCCGGGTTCACCGACCCCGTCGAGGCCGCGGCGTGGAGCTACCAGGACCCCGCCCATCCCGTCCAGCCAACCGCCAAGGCCTACCGGTCCATGGCGGTCCGCCGATGAACAAGGACCACGCCATGTCCAACGACTTTCCCTGGCTGCAGAGCCAACTGGAGCGCGACCTCCTGTCCGACCGGCCCTCGACCGCCCTCACTTTGGCCGAACGGGAGGCCTTCGCCGCCATCACCGCCGGGCAGCAGCTCCCGACCGCGTGGTCGGACCGCCTTCAGGCACAGGGAGACCTGCTCGTCCTGCCCTGGCCGGAGAACACCGACCCCGTCCGCCGGATGGGTGCTCTGGCCTCCGCGAAGCCTCTCCCTCCCAGTGGTGTCCACCTCGCCAACGGCAGTCATCAGCTCCAGGCCCTCGACCCCGAGGTGTTGTGGGCCCCTGAGCCTGCCTCCTCGCGTCTCACTCTGGGCACCTTGGTGGTCCCGGACGGCTGCCTGGCCCTGCTGGGGCACGGCACCCACGAGGACCTGCATATCGGGCCCGGGGTCTACCTGATCCGTCGGCAGCGCGAGGCGCGGTTGCCAGACCTCCAGATCCAGCCGCTGCCCAGCTCGGAACGCCGCAACCCCCAGCGCAGAAGCCTTCTCGGCCTGATCTGGGACGTGGTGGTGGACTGATGCGCAGCGACGGCGTGACCGGAACCGTGGTCTGCGCGGCCAGGGGCGTGGATGTCCCGCTGACTCCCCCGGGCCAGGGCCTGCACCGAGTCTGGGAACCGAGCCCCACCCGTCTGGCCTGGCACCCGGACGACTGCACCTCTTCCTGCTGCGGCCGTTGGCGTGCGGCGGCCACCGCCCCGCTCTCCCCCACGTCGGACCGCCGCCATCAGCCCGCAGCCGCGGTCTCCACCGCGGCCGCCCTGTTGCCTGGCGACGGCCCGATCCCCTGCGAGGTCTGCGGACGGGCCGTGACGCGCGACTACGTCCTGCGGACCGGGCTGCGCCGCCACGGCAATCACCCCCGCCCCGCTTCTGCTCAGGAGACCAGAGCATGAACTCCGCATCGTTCGTCTTCCTTGCCGCGCTTGCGGTTGCCGCCCTGCTGGGACTCCTCGCCCGTACCTGGTCTCATGACCGGGCCCGGTACCGCGCCATGGTGGCTCACGAGCGGACCGGGCAGACCCAGGCGGGATGGGACCCCCGCTTCGCCTGGGGCGCCACTCCGGAACCGGTGGGACAGGCCGGCTCGCCCGCAGCCCCGGTGACGGTGACCGCCACGGTCACCGGGCCGCAGCCGCCCAAGTGGTGGGAACGTCCAGGCGCACCGCAGGCCTCCCGGCCGGGCAAGGCCGCACCCCAGTCCCCATCGCCCACGCCGAGCCCGGTGACCAGCGGGCCGCAGCTGCCTGCCACCCGCGACCGTGTCGTGGTCGACGGACAGCCGGCCACCGTCACCGGCCAGGAAAGGGTCGGACGGGCCACCCGCGTGCACCTGCGCCGCGACGACGGCCAGCTCGGGTTCGTCGACATCCCCGACATCGACACGGCGGTGCCCGTCGCGCCCTCCAGCTCACCCACCGCCCGCGGGGCTTCCGCCCCCGCCGAGCAGGAACCGCCGGCGCCGGTCCCGGCCGTCCCTGCGCCCGCACCCCAGCCGGCCGTCCGTCCTCCGGTGCGCCCCGGCACGGCTCCGGTCGCCCACCCCGCGACCACGCCCACCAGGCAGGCCCCCCCGGCCGCGTCGGTGACCCTCGGCGGAATCACCGTGTCCTTGGGCGACCCCGCCCCGACCTCCGCACGTCCGGCCCCGCAGGACCTCTCCCCCGCTGAGCAGCGCCGCCGGCATCTGGCCGCCCACGGCTACACCGGCCCCACCGACGCCGACGGCTTCCCCCTGTTCGGCTCCCCCGACATGGCCACGAGGGCCGCGGGATGAGCGGCGACAGCAAGGAAGTGACCGTCACCGTCCTGACCGAGTCGGATGCCCTGCTGGCCAACAGCGTCCAAACCAGCCCCGGTCAGCCCCGGACGGCGCCTGACCACGGCAATCGCTGGTGGGCCCGCGACTCGGAGGACGGGCTGCCCGAGGGCGTGCTGCGCAAGATCGGACCCGCGATGGCGGGGACGATCACGGCCGTCGCCGTCGCCGCGATGGCCGAGGCCGGATTCAACTTGGCCAACTTCGTCAGCAAGACCTTGCACCTGCCGTCGATCCTGGCGGTCCTCTTCCCTCTGATCTTCGAGTCGACCGCCGCGTCGTTCGCGATCCAGGACATGCGCGACCGCCGGCAGGGACACCCCAACGCCGGGATGCGCGCCGCCACCTACGGCACCCTCATCACCTCGGCGGTGGTCAATGGCGTCGTCGGCCGCGAGGCCTACGGCAGCGCCGGCCTTCTGGAAGTCGTGCCACCGCTCGTCCTGGCCCTGGTGATCCACCTGCACGGCGACCGGGCCAACCGGGCGTACCACTCCCGCGCCGTGCTGCGCCCGGAATGGCGCCAGCAACAACTGCGGAAGGCCCAGGTCGAATCCGTCAGCGACGTGCTGCCCCTTCTGACCGGAGACAGCGAACACGGCCAGGCCACCGTTGACCTGCTCCGGCGACGGCTGGACTCGGTGACGCTCGAACCGGGCGAGGCCCTGATCGCCGCCGGCTGGCACGAACGGGAAACCCGGGACCTGGACGCCGATGCCCTGCGCCGGCTGGAGACGGTCGCCGCCACGGTCTGGGGTCCGGAAGGGGCACCGGCGAAGCGGGCGACCTTCGGCCGTCAATCCTTCCGGCCCGGGGGAAGCCAGCCTTCCCGTCCCGCCGGTCCGGCCCTTCCGGAAGGCGATGGCCTGGCCCTTCCGGAAGGGCGGCGCCCGGCCCTTTCGGAAGGAGCCCTTCCCGCGAAGCCCACCCCCGCCCTTCCGGACAGCAAGCGTCCCGCCCTTCCCGAAGGTGGCGGGTCCTCCCGCCCCCGCCGCTCCAAGCAGACCGACGAGGAGCTCGTGGACGAGCTGGTCCAAGCCGTCCAAGCGGGAGACCTGGACCCCTGGCCCACCGGGGACGCCGTGGCGACGTTCCTGCGGATCAACCGTCAGCGTGCCGGCCAGGTCAAGGACAAGCTGCACGCCCAGCTGCAGGCGGGCACTCCCCCGCGACTGACCGTCCTGCCTGGTCAGGCCACCCCCGCACCCCGCCCGACGACCCGTGGCGAGGACACCTCCGGGATGGCCGCCGATGCCTGAAATCCCCCTGTCCGACCTGGGAACACCACTGTCGGTAGCGGGCAACCCTGCTTCCCCGGTGTTGCCCACCCCTGCCCCGTCACTTGCCCACTCCCCCTCTGGTAGCCTCACGCGCGTGCGGACGCGCGCGCGCCCGCGTCAAGCAGCCTTGCCCGCCTTGCCCAGTCGCTTCGTCGACGAGGCGGTGGACACGCAACGTAGGGGGAACCGTGGACGGCCTGGCCGAACGGCAGGCAGCCCGACAGGCACGTCGGGCGGCCAACCGTGCGGCATGGGCTGCCCAGCAGGCGCTGCCCTGCTGGTCGTCCTCCCCGGCAGAACGTCAGGCCGAGCGAGAGGCGCGCCGGGCCGAGAACCGCGGGGCCTGGATCAGTGGGCAGGTCCTTCCCCGCTGGTCGTCGGGCACCCATCCGGGAAGGCCCGGCCCGCGGACCGGACCGACCTCGTTCCCGACCGGGGCCGAGGAGCGGAAGGCGGCGCGGGAAGCTCGGCACGTCGCGAACAGCCAGGCCTGGGCCGAGGCCCAGAAGGCTGCCGCCGAAGCGCGCGCCACAGAACGGGAAGCCGCCCGGCTGAGAAGGCGCGCCGCCGACCGGGCCCGGGCCGCTGCCTGGCACGAGGCCCGAAGGGCCGAGAAGGACGTGCTCTACCGCGCCGACCGCGAAGCGGCCAGCGCCTAACCCTCACCCCTTGCGGCTGTCGCGCCGCGGTGGTCCGTCCGGCATTCCGCCGTCCGTGCGCGCTTTCGGCGCGCCCGCATTACCTGACTCATCACTGAAACCGGAGCTTTGCCATGCCTACTGTCGCCTGGGTCCTTCTGGTCGTCCTGGGATTCCTGGGGTTGAAGTTGGTGCCGCGCGCCCGCAGCCGGACCCTGCGCGCCGTCCTCGTTCGGGTGGCGGCGTTGCTGTTCCTGGCTGCCGGCACCGTCAGCGCCGGAGGTTTCGTCGGCCAGCTCATCGGCTCGCTGGTGCACGTCTCGGGCGCGGTCGGCGCCGGCGTCGCCTGGGTGGGGTGGCTGTTCCTGGCCGCGTTCTGGCTGGCCGGGATCGTGCCCGAGCACTGGTTCGCCGGCGACATCCCCGACTGGCTGTCCTTGTCCGGGGTGCTGTTGCCCTCCCTGCTGGCCTCGGTGCCAGGCCCCGTCGGAGCCACGATGACCTCAGGCATGCACGCGGTCGCCACCACCGTGGGCGCCGGCCTGGGGGCAGCCTTCGGGATCCACGCATGAAGCGGCCGACCACGGGCAGCTTCCTGCGTCACTTCGCCGGCGTGGTGCTGACCGCTTTCGCCTGGGCGCTGTTCGGCCCCATCGCCGCTCTGGCCGCCGCCTGGCTGCTGTGGTCACCCGACCCGGTCGCCCAGACCGGCCGGGCCGGGGGAGCGGGGGCGGTC
>DASTGO010000312.1:0-12821 GCA_035719045.1 Kineosporiaceae bacterium
GCCCTGCGTGGTGGACGCCGGGGCGCTCGACCTGGTCGCCGACCGTCCGGCGCTGCGGGACCGGCTCGGCCCGCAGATCCTGCTCACCCCGCACGCCGGGGAGCTGGCCCGGCTGGTGGCCCGGCTGGACGTGGCCCGGCCGAACCGGGGCGAGGTGGAGGCGCGGCCGCTGCACCACGCCCGGCTGGCGGCGGCGGCCACCGGGGCGACGGTCCTGCTCAAGGGGTCCACGACGTTGGTGGTCACGGCGGACGGCCGGGTCCGCAGCCAGGCCGAGGCCCCCGCCTGGCTGGCCACCGCGGGGGCCGGGGACGTCCTGGCGGGCATCGCCGGCACCCTGCTCGCCGCGGGACTGCCACCGCTGGACGCCGGTGCCCTGGCTGCCCTGGTACACGGTCTCGCCGCAGACAGGGCCTGTCCGGGCGGGCCGGTCACGGCCGCCGACGTGGCCGCCGCGGTTCCGGTCGTGCTGGCCGGCCTGCTCGACTTGGGTGACCCGGCCTCGCTCGTCCGGGCGGCTTTGGGACACTGATCGGTGATGACCACCCAGCAGCCGGCGACCGGCACCCCCGTCCCGCCCGCCCAGGCGGCGCTTCCGCCCGGGCTGCCTGCCTGTGCCGTGATCGACCTGGACGCCGTCCGGGACAATGTGGCGGCACTGCGCGCCCTGGCCGGTGACGCGGGGCTGATGGCCGTGGTCAAGGCGGACGCCTACGGCCACGGGCTGCTGCCGGTGGCCAGGGCCGCCCTGGACGGCGGTGCCGCCTGGCTCGGGGTGGCGCAGCTGGCCGAGGCGCTGCAGTTGCGGGCCGCGGGAATCACCGTGCCGCTGCTGTCCTGGCTGACCGTTCCGGGGGACCGGTTCGCCGAGGCGGTCGAGGCCGGGGTCGACCTGGGGGCCAGCGCGCCCTGGGCTCTGGCCGAGATCGCCGCCGGGGCCCGCCGGGCGGGGCGGCCGGGCCGGGTCCACCTCAAGCTCGACACCGGGCTGTCCCGCAACGGGGTCGCCCTCGGGCAGTGGCCGGGCCTGGTCGGTGAGGCGCTGAAGCTGCAGGCCGAGGGCCTGGTCGAACTGGTCGGCGCGATGTCGCACTACGCCTGGGCGGACGCCCCGGAGCACCCCACGGTCCGGGCCCAGACCGCCGCCTTCGCCGAGGCCGTCGCACTGGCCGAACGGCTCGGGGCCCGTTTCGAGGTCCGGCACCTGGCGAACTCCGCGGCCACCCTGACCAACCCGGACGCCCGCTACGACCTGGTCCGTCCGGGGCTGGCGGTGTACGGGCTGTCCCCGGTGCCCGACCTCGGCGACCCGCAGCGGTTCGGGCTGCGCCCGGCGATGTCCCTGTACGGCCGGGTGGCCCTGGTCAAGCGGGTGCCCGCCGGGTCCGGAGTGTCCTACGGGCACACGTACACCACCCCTGCGGACACCACGGTGGCGCTGATCCCGCTGGGCTACGCCGACGGGGTGCCCCGGCACGCGGGCAACGCGGGGCCGGTCGCGCTGCGCGGCCGCCGGTACACCGTCGCCGGGCGGGTCTGCATGGACCAGGTCGTGCTCGACCTCGGTGATCCCGGCAACGGCACCGGGGTGACGGCGGGGGACGTCGCCACCCTGTTCGGCGACCCCGCCGCCGGTGTTCCCTCGGCGGAGGACTGGGCGCAGGCGGCCGGGACGATCAGCTACGAGATCGTCACCCGGCTCGGGGTTCGGGTGCCCCGGGTGTACGTCGGGTCGGCCGGCACCACGCCCGGAACCCCGGCCGGCACCACCCGGGCCGGGATGTCCGGATGACCGAACGCAAGCCGCCCCGGGTCGGGCTGATCTCCCTCGCCGTCGGCCTGGCCGCGGCGGGGGCGGGTGCCGCGATCGGCCTGGCCGCCGAACGGACCGCCGTCCGCCGGATCCTGCCGCGCGAACCCGAGGAGGGGGACTACGGGACCCTGCGCGGCCGCACCCAGGTGGTGCACACCGACGACGGGACCGCCCTGCACGTCGAGGTCGACGAGCCGGACCCCGCACACCTCGCGGACGGCGGGCGCGGACCCGCGGTCACCCTGGTGTTCAGTCACGGCTACGCCCTCAGCCAGGACTCCTGGCACTTCCAGCGCAAGGCGTTGCGCGGCCGGTTCCGGATGGTGTTCTGGGACCAGCGCGGGCACGGCAGGTCCGGGCTGGGACCGCCGGAGTCCGCGACCATCGACCGGATCGGCGACGACCTGTACGCGGTACTGCAGGCGGTCGTGCCGCAGGGCCCGCTGGTGCTGATCGGGCACTCGATGGGCGGCATGACGCTGATGTCGCTGGCGGAGAAGCATCCGGAACTGTTCCGCGAGCGGGTGCTCGGGGTCGCCTTCGTGTCCACCAGCGCGGGCGGACTGGGGGACGTCACGTTCGGGCTGCCCCGGTTGGGCAAGCTCGTGCAGCGGGTCGCCTCCCCGGCGATGCGGGCGCTGACCCGGGCCTCGGGCCTGGTCGAGCGCGGCCGGCGGATCGGCAGCGACCTGGAGACCGTGGTGGTCCGCCGGTACTCCTATGCCTCACCGGTCCCGCAGGGGCTGGTCACGTTCACCGCGGACATGATCGCCGCCACCCAGCTGTCGGTGATCCGCGACTTCCTGCCCACCTTCTCCGAGCACGACCGGCGGGAGGCCCTGGCGGCCATCGACGGCATCGAGGTCCTCGTCATCGTGGGAGACTCGGACCTGCTGACGCCTGCGGAGCACAGCGAGGAGATCGTCCGGCGTCTGCCGGGTGCCGAGTTCGTCGTGGTCCGCGAGGGGGGCCACCTGCTCATGCTGGAGCACCCCGACGTGGTCAGCGGGCACTTGGTCGAACTGGTCGAGCGCGCGCTGCGGGCGGCCGAGGGCGGACATCCCCGGCGGCCGGGGCTGATGCGCCGGACGGTGACCCCGCTGCGCCGCCGCAGGCGCAGGCGTGACGGGGCCGCGTGAGGCGGACGGTCGGCACGCTACGGGAACGGGACCGACCGAACGGGACGGACCTGGACGGGAACCTCCGCCAGGGGTTGAGCGAGGAGAGAGTGTGAGCGGAGCCCATCGCGCCGAGCGGACCGGTTCCGGCGAGCTGCCGGCGGCGACGTCGCAGCTCGCCGTGCCGACGGCGGAGGCGATGCGGGATCTCGGCCGGTCGCTGGCATCGCTGCTGCGGGCCGGTGACCTGCTGGTGCTGTCCGGGGACCTCGGCGCGGGCAAGACCACCCTGACCCAGGGGATCGGTGCCGGGATGCAGGTGCGGGGCGAGATCACCAGCCCGACCTTCGTCATCGCCCGGGTCCACCCGGCCCTGGCCGGGGGGCCGGCGCTGGTGCACGTGGACGCCTACCGGCTGGCGTCGATGGCCGAGGTGGACGACCTCGACCTGGACGCCACGCTCGGGGAGTCGGTCACCGTCGTCGAGTGGGGCGAGGGCATGGTCGAGGAGCTCGCCCAGGACCGGATGGAGATCCGGCTGACCCGCCCGCACGGCAGCCTGAGCGGTCCGGACGCCGCGCCCGTGGAGGGTGATGAGCCCCGCAACGTCGAGCTGGTCGGGTTCGGCACCCGCTGGGCCGGGGTCCGGCTGCCGGCCGGGCAGGGCGCGGCCCTGCCGCCGGGCTGAGCGCGGTACGGGCGGGCACGCCGTGTTGCTGCTGGCCGTCGACACCTCGGGGGCACAGGTCAGCGTCGCGCTGCACGACGGCGGGCGTCTGCTGGCCCGGCGCGACGTCGCGGATCCCCGCAGGCACGCCGAGGTCCTCGCGCCGTCCCTGACCGCCGTGCTGGCCGAGGCCGGGCGGCAGATCCACGAGGTCAGCGACGTCGCTGTCGGGGTCGGTCCGGGACCGTTCACCGGGTTGCGGGTCGGCCTGGTCACCGCCGACATGCTCGGACATGTCCTCGGCGTCCCCGTGCACGGGGTCTGCTCGCTGGACGGGCTCGCGCTGGCCGCGGTCCGGGCCGGGACCGCCGGGCCTGCGGAGGAGTTCTGCGTGGCCACCGACGCCCGGCGGCGCGAGGTGTACTGGGCCCGCTACCGGGGCGGCCGGCGACTGGCCGGACCGGCGGTGGACGCACCCGCCGACCTTCCGCGTGACGGGCTGCCGGTGATCGGCCGGGGCGGGCTGCTGTATCCCGAGGTGCTCGGCCCGGTCCGGGAGCCGTTCGACGTGAGCGCCGCCGACGTCGCCGAACTGGCCGTGGCCGCGCTGTCGGGTGACCCGGAGGTCGAGGGCCTGCTGCCGCCGGAGCCGCTGTACCTGCGCCGCCCCGACGCCGTGGAGCCCGCGGCCCGCAAGCGGGTGCTGCGCTGACCGGGAACCGGCCCGCGACCCCGCCCGCCCCCGGTCCCGACGGCGTCCGGCTGAGGCCGATGCGCTGGTGGGACGTGGACCCCCTGCTGCCCGCCGAGCAGGAGCTGTTCGGGCCCACGGCCTGGTCGGCGGAGACGTTCTGGTCGGAGCTGGCCTACCCGCAGACCCGCTGGTACGTCGTGGCCGAGGACCCGGCCGGGGCGCTGCTCGGCTACGCGGGGCTGATGGCCGGTGGCGCGGAGGCGGACGTCCAGACGGTCGCGGTGCTGCCCGCCGCCCAGGGCCGCGGGCTCGGGCGCCTGCTGCTGCGGGCGCTGATCGACGAGGCGGTCCGGCGCGGGGCGTCGGCGCTGCTGCTGGAGGTACGGCAGGACAACGCCCCGGCGATCGCCCTGTACCGGCGGTTCGGCTTCGAGCAGATCGCCGTCCGCCGCGGCTACTACCAGCCGGGGAACGTGGACGCCCTGGTCATGCGACGCCGGCCGCTGCGCCCGACGGAGCCGGGGGACGCGGGCCTCGTGACGCCGGGGCCGGTCGCCGGGCCGGGGGAGGACTAGCTGTTCTTGCCGGACAGGCTGGGGATGCGGCTGGCGGGTGGGTGGCCGCCGAGGGCTAGCCTTCCTCAGTGACCCAGCCCCCCTTCCGTTCCGCCGACCCGACCGGTGCCGATCCGATCGTGCCCGCCGCTGGCCCGTCCGGTGCCGACGGCCCGCTGGTGCTCGGTATCGAGACCTCCTGTGACGAGACCGGGGTGGGACTGGTCCGTGGCGGGCGGCTGCTGGTCGACGCCGTGGCCACGTCCGTGGACGAGCACGCACGGTTCGGCGGGGTGGTCCCCGAGGTGGCGAGCCGGGCACATCTGGAGGCGATGGTCCCGACCGTGGAACGGGCCTGCCGTCAGGCCGGGGTCCGGCTGGCGGAGGTGGACGCGGTGGCGGTCACCTCGGGTCCCGGCCTGGCCGGCGCGCTGACCGTCGGGGTGGCCGCCGCGAAGGCGCTCGCGGTGGGCCTGGGCCGCCCGTTGTACGGGGTGAACCACCTGGCCGCCCATGTCGCGGTCGACCTGCTCGAACACGGCCCGCTGCCGGAGCCGTCGATGGCCCTGCTGGTCTCCGGCGGCCACTCCTCCCTGCTGCTGGTTCCGGACGTCACCGCCGACGTCCGCCCGCTCGGGCAGACCATCGACGACGCCGCGGGGGAGGCCTTCGACAAGGTGGCCCGGCTGCTGGGCCTGCCGTTCCCCGGCGGACCCCACATCGACCGGGCCGCGGTGGACGGCGACCCGGCGTCGATCGCCTTCCCGCGCGGCCTGACCGCCCCGCACGACCTGCAGCGGCACCGGTTCAACTTCTCGTTCTCCGGGCTGAAGACGGCCGTGGCCCGCTGGGTCGAGGGCCGACAGGACCGCGGGGAGCCCGTCCCGGTCGCGGATGTTGCCGCAGCCTTCCAGGAGGCCGTCGTCGACGTGCTGACCCGCAAGGCGGTCCTGGCCTGCCGGGAGCACGGTGTGCAGCACCTGTTGATCGGGGGCGGGGTGGCGGCGAACTCCCGGCTGCGGGCGCTGGCGGCGCAGCGCTGTGAACAGGCGGGGATCGCCCTGCGCGTCCCCCGGCCCGGCCTGTGCACGGACAACGGCGCGATGGTCGCGGCGCTGGGGGCGCTCATGGTCTCCCGGGGCCGCACGCCCTCGGCGCTGGACCTGCCGGCCGATTCCTCACTGCCGGTCGACACCGTCCTGGTCTGACGTCCTGCTCCGCCGGTGTCCTGCTCCGGCCGGTGCGGCCGGAGCGCACGGGCACGCCGTCACGAGGCCGGACGGCGGGGCCGGTCAGGTGAGGCCGGTCAGGTGAGGCCGTCGAGGCGGACGAAGGTGTAGCCCGCAGCCCGGTAGGCGGCGATGATCCGGGGCAGGGCCTGCAGCGTGGCACCCCGGTACCCGCCCGCGTCGTGCATGAGCACAACCGGATGAGGCGACCCGATCCCCGTGATCGCGTTCGCGTAGATCTTGTCGGCCATGTCGGCGGCGGCGGCCGGACTGGGCTTGATGTCCTTCAGTCCCTGGATCTTCCAGTCCCGGGTGTCCACCGTCCACAGCGAGACCTGCTCCCGGAACTGCGGCGCGACGGCGAGCACGCTCGGCGGGCGGAAGCCGCCCGGCGTCCGGAAGTAGCAGGTGGGATGGCCGGTGGCCGCGACGATCGCCGCATCGGTGCGGCGGAGCTGGTCGGCCAGGTAGCGGGGGGTCCAGCCGTCGCGTAGCGCCGAGGGGTAGACGTGGTCCCAGCTGTGGTTGCCGACCAGGTGCCCGGCCGCAGCGGTCGCGGCGACGGCCTTCGGGTCGCGGACCACCTGCTTGCCGACGACGAAGAAGGTCGCATGGATGCCCTCGGCGCGCAGCACGGGGAGCAGTTGCCGGGTGTAGACGCTCGGTCCGTCGTCGAACGTGAGGGCGACCGTGCGGGGCGCCGTCGCGGGCCCGTCCCAGTGGATCTGGGCGTCGGCCGGCGGGCAGGTCGCGGCCAGTTCGGGCAGCGGGCCGTAGGGGGTCGACGGATCGGGGGAGGTCGACGGACCGGGGGAGGCCAACGGATCGGGGGAGGCCGGCGGAAGGCCGTTCGGGGTGCCCGGCAGGTTGCGGGGCCGGCCCGGGGCGGGCCCGTCGGTGGTCGGCGGGGTGCTGGACGGCTCGGTCGTGGACCCGCCGCGGGGCTTCGCCGGGGGCTTCGGGGTGGGGGTCCTGTCCGGGGTGCGGGTCGCCGGGCCCGGCGTAGCCTGGGCGGCAGACGGGGTGGGCTGCGAGAGAACCGGAGGGCGGGGGGCCGGGTCGAGAGTGGCGCCGATGGCCGCGAGCTGGCCGCTGCCGGACGCTGCCAGCGTGACCACGGTCAGTCCGACGACGACCGCCAACAGGCGAGCCTGCCCGTTCATGCGTTGCCCCCATCACGGTTCGGTCCCCCCGGCCGGGCGGTCGGGTGATTCCGATTCCTGCTGGCCGGAAGACGCCTGGCAGGCCAGGGAGGTTGCGCCCGGTCACCTTGTCCGGGCGGGCGGCCGGCGTCCTACCGGCCTTGACTCTAACTTGATCAGCGCAGCGTGACGCCGTTCTGGGGCCACCTGAAGAATCTGTCACTCATTGTGCGTCCCCCTTCGGGGGTTCGGGTTGAAGATCGGTGGCAGCGCGTGAGCACGGAACACGGGCGGGCCGGACAGGTGGCGTCGGCGCAGGTGGGTGGCGTCGGTGCGGGCGGGCTGGGTCAGCGCAGCGGCCGGACGACGATCACCGACTGCCGGCCGGCGATCCGGGTCAGCACGAGCGTGGCCTCCCCGGTGCCGCTCAGCCTCAGTTGCCGGTGCAGCTGTTCCGGCTCGACGGCCGTTCCGCGCTTCTTGATCGTCACCCGGCCGATCCCACGGTCGTGCAGCCAGGTCCGTAGCCGCTTCAGCTGGAAGTCGAAGCTGTCCTCGACCGCATAGGCCGTGGCCAGCGGGGTGCGCAGCAACCGGTCCCCGGTGACGTAGGCGATGGTCGGGTCGAGCAGGTGCCCCCCGGTCAGCCCGGCGACCTGGCCGACCAGTCCGGCGCGGATCACCGCCCCGTCCGGTTCGTACAGGTAGCCGCCCAGTGCGCCCGTCTCGGGCTGGACCATGCCCGCATCGGTCACCTCGACCGGCCCGTCCCCGTCGTCCTCGCCGGGCCCGTCACCCGCAGGGCGGTCGCTCCCGGTCCCGCTGCCGGTGGCCGATCCGGGGCGCGTGCCGGGCAGGACCAGGGCGGCCCGGCGTACCCCGTCGCGGGCCAGCAGCCCGAACCACAGCCCCGCCTCGACGACCTCGCCGCCGACGGAGATCCAGTGCGCCTCCGCACCGTCCGGGACGAGGTCGTGCCTGATGCCGGGGGCGGTCTTCATCCCGACCGCGGGCAGCCGCCGGGCGAGGTCCCGGACGAAGGACAGCGGCGGGGAGCCGTTGCGCGGATCGAGCACCCGCTTGCCTGAACGGGTGCGCCGTGCCGGGTCGACGAAGGCGCCCCCGAAACCGTCGAGGTCCAGCGTCGTCGCGTCCGCGCACCGGACGGTCGCCTCCGGCCAGTGCCGCAGGTTCATCGTCGCCACTGCCGCCGTGAGTTCGTCCCGCTCGACGGCCAGCACCTCCCGGTCGAAGGTCGCCAGGGCCATCGAGTCGGCGCCGATCCCGCAGCCGAGGTCGGCCACCCGGGTCACGCCGGCCGCGGCGAACCGGCGGGCGTGCCAGGCGGCCACCGAGAGCCGGGTGGCCTGCTCCAGTCCTGCAGGGGTGAACAGCATGCCGTCGGCGAAGGGGCCGAACTTGTCCCGCGCGGCGGCCCGCAGCCGGGCCTGGGTCATCGCGGCGGACACCAGTACCGGCGGATGACCCTCCCTGCGCAGCCGTTCGGCGAGGCCGATCGCGCCGGCCTCCGCATAGGGCGGCAGGGACTCCAGCAGGGCCCATCCCTCTGCGGTGAGCAGGGCCGAGATCCCCTCCAGGTCCACCCCTGAATCCTTGCACGTCCGGCGGGCCGCCCGTCCCGTGCTGCGGGCCGGTCAGCGCCGGGCGGTGACGGGAGACGTCCTGGTGGGTGGGGGTGGGCGTGTCGGGTGGCGTTCCCCGGACGGCGTAGCTACTTGGCACTCAAGTTGACCGAGTGCTAACGCTCCCCTAGATTCGTGGCTGGCACTCTCCTGGAGAGGGTGCCAGCCGCAGGAAGGTTCGACCGGCACCCGCGACGACGGTCGTTGTCCGCCTGCCCACCCATCGCCTACTCACGACATTCCCGAAGGGGAGGTCACCAAGTGTCGGTCTCCATCAAGCCGCTCGAGGACCGCATCGTCGTCAAGCCGCTCGACGCCGAGCAGACGACGGCCTCCGGCCTGGTCATCCCGGACACCGCCAAGGAGAAGCCCCAGGAGGGCGAGGTCCTCGCGGTCGGCCCGGGCCGGTTCGACGACGACGGCGAGAAGCGGATTCCGCTCGACGTCAAGGTCGGCGACACCGTGCTCTACAGCAAGTACGGCGGCACCGAGGTGAAGTACAGCGGCCAGGAGTACCTCATCCTGTCCGCGCGCGACGTCCTCGCGATCATCGAGAAGTGACCTCGGCTCGGCTTCGCTGAGCGTGTCCGCCCCGATCCGCAGGCCTGCCGGCCCGCAGGTCGGGGCGGGCGTCGTTCGCGGCCGACCGCGCCAACGGAACGACAGCCGCTGGAACCCGGGCTCCTAGGAGAAAGACACCCATGGCCAAGATCCTCCAGTTCGACGACACCGCCCGCCGCGCCCTCGAGCGTGGCGTGGACGCCCTCGCCAACGCCGTCAAGGTCACTCTCGGCCCGCGCGGGCGCAACGTCGTGATCGACAAGAAGTGGGGCGCCCCCACCATCACCAACGACGGCGTGACCATCGCCAAGGAGGTCGAGCTCTCCGACCCCTTCGAGAACCTCGGCGCGCAGCTGGCCAAGGAGGTCGCGACCAAGACCAACGACGTCGCCGGTGACGGCACCACCACCGCGACCGTGCTGGCCCAGGCGATGGTCCACGAGGGCCTGCGCAACGTGGCCGCCGGCGCCGCTCCCGCCGCCCTCAAGCGCGGCATCGACGCGGCCGTGACCGCCGTCAGCGAGAAGCTGCTCGAGGTCGCCCGCGAGGTCGAGGGCAAGGACGAGATCGCCAACGTCGCGACGATCTCCGCCCAGGACCGTGCGATCGGCGAGCTGATCGCCGACGCCTTCGACAAGGTCGGCAAGGACGGCGTGATCACGGTGGAGGAGGCCTCCACCACCGCGCTGGAGCTCGACTTCACCGAGGGCATGCAGTTCGACAAGGGCTACATCTCGCCCTACTTCGTCACGGACGCCGAGCGGATGGAGGCGGTGCTCGAGGACTGCTACGTCCTGGTGCACCAGAACAAGATCTCCAACCTGGCCGAGCTGCTGCCGATGCTGGAGAAGGTGCTGCAGTCCGGCAAGCCGCTGTTCATCGTCGCCGAGGACGTCGAGGGCGAGGCCCTGTCCACCCTTGTGGTGAACAAGATCCGGGGCACCTTCACCGCCCTCGCCGTGAAGGCCCCCGGGTTCGGCGACCGCCGCAAGGCGATGCTGCAGGACCTGGCCGTCCTCACCGGCGCCCAGGTGGTCTCCCCGGAGGTCGGCCTCAAGCTGGACCAGGTCGGCCTGGAGGTGCTCGGCACCGCCCGCCGGGTCATCGTCACCAAGGACAACACCACCGTGGTGGACGGCGGCGGCTCCGAGGCTGACGTGGCCGCGCGCGCGGAGCAGATCAAGGCCGAGATCGAGCGCACCGACTCCGACTGGGACCGCGAGAAGCTGCAGGAGCGGCTGGCCAAGCTGGCCGGCGGGGTCTGCGTCATCAAGGTCGGGGCGCACACCGAGGTCGAGCTCAAGGAGAAGAAGCACCGCATCGAGGACGCGGTGTCCGCCACCCGGGCCGCGATCGAGGAGGGCATCGTGGCCGGCGGCGGCTCCGCCCTGGTGCACGCCTCCACCGTGCTGGCCGACGGCCTGGGCCTGGCCGGCGACGAGGCGACCGGGGTGGGCATCGTCCGCCGGGCCGCCGTCGAGCCGCTGCGCTGGATCTCCGAGAACGCCGGCCGCGAGGGGTACGTCATCGTCGAGAAGGTCCGGTCGCTGCCGGTCGGCCACGGCCTCGACGCAGCCTCCGGCGAGTTCGTCGACCTGCTCGCCGGCGGGGTCATCGACCCGGTCAAGGTGACCCGGTCCGCGCTGGTGAACGCCGCCTCCATCGCGGCGATGGTGCTCACCACCGACACCCTCGTGGTGGAGAAGAAGGAGCCGGAGCCCGCCGCCCAGGGCGGTCACGGGCACGGCCACGGGCACGGCCACTGAGCCGTACCCACCCGCGCACGACGACGGCGCCCGTCCCCTTGGGGCGGGCGCCGTCCGTGTGCCGGTGACCGGCGGGGAGGCGGCCGGTCGGGTCAGGGGTGCCGGCGCCCCGGTGGAAGCGGGTCGCCGGCAGCCCGTGACGCGCCGCGGGGAGCGAGCAGGGGCGGTCAGCAGGCGGCAGGCATGGTGGCGTGCCGGCGGCTGGAGTAGATCGCCTCGCGGTCGTCCTCGGTGAGCCCGCCCCAGACGCCGTAGGGCTCCCGGACCGCCAACGCATGCTCGCGGCACTGGTCGACCACGGGGCAGGAGGCGCAGATCGCCTTGGCTGCCGCGTCCCGGTTGCGCCGGGCCGGCCCGCGTTCCCCTTCGGGATGGAAGAAGAGCGTGGGGTCCGCATCCCGGCAGGCGCCCACCAGCTGCCACTCCCACAGGTCGGCCACGGGCCCCGGGAGTCGGGAGATCTCGGCCATCACACCCACCTCTTCATCTCGCTTCCACCGGCTCACGATAGGTCTTTAGTCCCTGGTGTAAGCCTGAGATCGACACTAACAACCGTTGCGAACGTTGTTCAAGTCCCTCGGCAGACATCTGTCGGCCGGATCCGAGCCTTGCCCCCCTGCCTGTGCGAAACCTGGGACTCAGTCGTGATCTCCCAGGTCATTGCCTGATAAGGATCACCTTCGTCGGGCCGGCCCCGGTGATCCCGTCACGGGGCGGCGCGGCCTACATACCCACGCTTCCCGTAACGATGCGTACGAGGAATCTCTGCCTGAGGTTTCGCTCCGAGGTGACCCCGATCGCCCCTTGATCGCCCTCGTGGCGACGCTGCGGGTGCCCGGCCTGACCGGCCACCTGCTCCCCGTTCTGCCCCGAACCCCCTTCCCCCGGGTCTCGTGACCGGATCCGCACCTACCTGAAGATCGGCCGGCAGTCGCGAGAGGTTGATCGCCCGTCGGCGCTTCCTGGACCTTGCTTCGGGGACCTTCGGGGACTTCCGGGACCTTCCGGCCCGCGGTGACGTCCTCGATCCCCTGACGTCGTCCTGCTCCATCAACGACAGGAGGCCAGCGTCCGTTACGTGATCTGCACAGGAAGCTCCCGGTCTGCCCTGGGTGTTCCGAGGTGACCGCCAGGAGTGCCTGGGGTGCGGGCGTCGGCCGTGCTGTCCGCGGGCAGGGTGATCGCCATTCGTGATCGCCCTGGCACCTCCGGTTGCGATCTGTGCGGTGCCTGTTGCGGTGGCAGACAGGGCCTCCCACCAGGAGAATCGGCCGCATGGCGACGTCCAGCGAGGTGCGGGCCGGGGAGGGTGAGGATCCCGAACCGAGGCTGACCGTCGCAGCCGTTGCCCGCCGGCTCGGTGTCGCACCCTCCACCCTGCGCACCTGGGACCGCCGGTACGGCCTGGGGCCGTCCTCGCACCGGGCCGGGGACCACCGCCGGTACACCGCCGCCGATCTGGACCGGTTGGTGGTGATGCGGCGGCTGACCCTGGAGGGGGTTCCGCCCGCCGAGGCGGCCCGGATGGTGCTGTCCGCTCCGCAACCTCAGCCGGGGCTTCCCGTCCGGGGAAGGTCCCGGCCGCCCGCGCTGCCGCCGGCACCCGTCGGTCCGCTGCTCCCGCCGGGCGCGGT
>DASTGO010000313.1:0-34414 GCA_035719045.1 Kineosporiaceae bacterium
GGGAGCGGCTCGCCAACCATGATCAGACGGCCAATCCGGTACGTGGGAACGGGCAGCGCTCCGGCCGCGTACTGCCGCCGGGCAGTGATGTACGCGATGCCCTGAGATGCCGCCCACTCCTTCAAGTTCACGAGAGCACTACAGCATTCGAGAGAGCGCTAGAGATGCCCAGCACGTCAGCAGTTGCTGCCCCCGGGCTGCCCGGGCGTCCGCGGGACAGGCGGGCCAGCCGGCACCCGGGTCGGGACCGGACAGGTGTACCCCGTAGTGCCGCAGGAAGACCCGGTTGCCGTACTCGCGGTCGCCCTCACCGGCGAAGTCGTCCGGCGCCGCCGCCGAGAACTCCACCCCACGCACCAGCCCGCGGAACCGGGCGGACAGGCCCGCGCCGAGATCCGCCGCGACCCGGCGGTCCAGGCCGACGGTCAGCAGGTCCAGATCGGACCGCCCCACGACGGCCTGGCCGCAGGCCACCGAACCGTAGACGTACACCGAGCACGGCCCGGTGGGGCGGACGGCCTCGAGCACGGCGGCCAGCACCGGCTCGAACGCCGCGGGAACCCGGGTCCGGGCCGCACCGGTGACGATCGTGCCGTCCGGTGCGACCCCTTCCCACGGATCGCGGGTCACCGCCGGGGCCCGTCCGTCGGCAGGGTGCCGGCGCCTGCCGGGCGCCCATCAGCCCCGGCACCCGGCAGGCATGAGGCCCGGCCTACGCGACCAGGCCCGACGAGCCGGACTCGCAGCCGAACTCGACCCAGCTCTCCGCCCAGAAGTCCGCCTCCGCCCGATCGAAGGACTGCAGATAGCCCCAGTACGCCTGGTGGCATTCGGCGCTCATCGCCCGCGGAGCCGGTGCCGCCGCCGGGCGCCCCGCGAACAACGCCAGCAGGACGGCCAGCCCCGCCAGCAGGGCCACCAGGCCCCACCACCGGATCGGCAGAACCCGCCGGCCCACCACGCTCCACGCCGGCCGGACCGGCCCGGACACTGTTGCGCTCATCAGTACCTCCCGTGCTCCGGTCACGCGCAGCGACCGCGGCGCGGGGTCTGCTTCCCCGCCGGTCGCTGCGGGACGGCCCCGCGCCGCGCAGGTCCCGTCCGTGGAGGCACAGAGAGGCCGGGCCCCCGGTGGATACCGCGACCGGGCAACGAATCCGCGAGCGGTGCGCCGCCGTGCGGGCCGGCTTCGTCGGCCCCGGGAGGAGACCGCAGGCGCACGGCCGTTCCCGGTGGGCCTGCCCGCGCCGGAGGCCGGCCCGCGCACCCCCGCCACTGTCTCTTGTCACAGCCGGGGGTCGACGGGTTCGGATTCCAGCGCCAGCACCGCGAAGACGCACTCGTGGATCCGCCAGAGCGGTTCACCGCGGGCGAGCCGGTCGAGGGCCTCCAGTCCGAGGGCGTACTCGCGCCCGGCGAGGGACCGCTTGTGCCCCAGGGCGCGCCGGCGCAGCCGGTCGAGGTTCTCCGGCTGGGTGTAGTCCGGCCCGTAGATGATCCGCAGGTACTCCCGGCCGCGGACCTTCAGGCCAGGCTGGACCAGCCCCCGGCTGCCGCGCAGCAGGTTCGCCGCGGGCTTGACCACCATGCCCTCGCCTCCGTCGGCGGTCAGCCCCTCCCACCAGCTGACGCCTGCGGCGACCGAGGCGGGGTCGGTGGTGTCCACGACGGTCCTGCGGGTCGGGGCGAGCAGGTCGGGGTCGGCGGCGACCAGCCGGTCCGCCAGGTCCAGATGCCAGGCGTGCGGCCGGGTCTGGTGGGCGGCCCCCTCGCCGGCCAGGACCTGGAACGGCGCGAACCTGACACCGGCCAGCCCGTCCACGGGCCAGCAGTACCGGCGGTAGGCCTGGGCGAAGGCCTCGGCGTTGGCCGCCCGGGTACGGCTGCGTTCCAGCAGCGCACCGACGTCCCGGCCGGCCGCGGCAGCCTGGTCCAGCACGTCGACCGACGCGGACAACCCCGACCGTGCGGCGGCCCCGACCGCGGCGTACTGGCTGCGCAGCAGGGATTCGGCCTTGGCGCTCCACGGCATCAGCTCGGCGTCCAGCAGCAGCCAGCCGGTACCCAGTTCGTCGAACAGCCCCGCGCCGGACGCCGCCGCGCGCAGCCGGTCCACGAAGGCCGCGGTCGTGGTGTCGTCGAAGAACGGCCGTCCCGTTCGGGTCCACACCGCCCCGGCGGTCCCACCCTCCACACCGAAGCGGGCCCTGGCCACCTCGGCGTCCCGGCACAGCAGCGCGACGGCGCGGGAGCCCATGTGCTTCTCCTCGCACACCACCTGATCCACGCCCTCGGCCCGGTACGCCTCGAACGCCTGGTCCGGGTGCTCCAGCAGGTCCGGCCGGGTCGAGGTGGCGACCGGGCTCATCGTCGGCGGCAGGTACACCAGCCAGCGTGGGTCGATGGCGAACCGGCTCATCACCTCCAGCGCAGCTGCGGCGTTCTCGGCACGCACCGAGATCCGCCGCAGGTAGCCGGTCTCCACCACCCGGTCCCCGGTGACGTCCCCGATGTCGAGGACGTCGGACTCCCGCCGCCCGGCCACCTCCGCCTGCGATGCGGTGGGATTGGCGGGGAACGGCCGGACCGGCTCGTAGTAGACCCGTTGCGCGGGAACGGACACCAGTTCCCGCTCCGGGTAGCGCAGTGCCGTCAGGCGGCCCCCGAACACGCAGCCGGTGTCCAGGCAGAGGGTGCCGTTCACCCATTCCGGTTCCGGCACGGGTGTGTGCCCGTACAGCACCGTGGCCGTGCCGCGGTACTCCTGCGCCCAGGGATAGCGCACCGGGAGCCCGTACTCGTCGGTCTCCCCCGTCGTCTGCCCGTACAGGCAGAAGTCCCGCACCCGCCCCGAGGCCCGTCCCTGGTAGCGCTGCATCAGCCCGGCGTGCGCGACGACGAGCCGGCCGCCGTCCAGCACGTAGTGACTGACCAGCCCGTCCAGGAACCGGAACACCTCGGCGCGGAACTCCTCCGGTTCGGCGTCCAACTGTGCCAGCGACTCCGCCAGCCCGTGCGTCACCTGGACCTGGCGGCCCCGCAACGCCCGCTGCAGCTTCTGCTCATGGTTGCCCGGGACGCACAGCGCATCGCCGGCCGCGACCATCCCCATCACCAGGCGCAGCACCCCGGGCGTGTCCGGGCCGCGGTCGACCAGGTCACCGACGAACGCCGCCCGGCGGCCCTGCGGATGCCGGGCACCGGTCGGGCGGCCGTCGCCGTCCCGGGTGATCAGGTACCCGAGTTCGGCGAGCAGTGCCTCGAGTTCGGCCCGGCAGCCGTGCACGTCCCCGATCACGTCGAACGGGCCGGTCTCGTGCCTGCGGTCGTTGAACAGCCGGGTCCGGGTGAAGCTGACCGTGGCCACTTCCTCCTCGCCGCGCAGGGTGTGCACGCCACGGAACCCTTCCCGCTGAAGGTTCCGCAGCCCGCGCCGCAGTTGGTCCCGCTGACGGCGGATCACGTGCGCACCGAAGTCCCGGTCAGGGCGTGCGGCATTGCGTTCCACGCAGACCTGCTCGGCGACGTCCAGAACGACGGCGACCGGCAGCACGTCGTGCTCGCGGGCCAGCGCCACCAGGGACGCCCGGGCCTGCGGCTGCACGTTCGTGGCGTCGACGACGGTGAGCCGTCCGGCGGCCAACCGCTTGCCGACGATGTAGTGCAGCACGTCGAAGGCGTCCTTGGTGGCCGACTGGTCGTTCTCGTCGTCGGCGACGAGCCCCCGGCAGTAGTCGGACGAGATCACCTCGGTGGGCGCGAAGTGGGCATGCGCCAGGGTGGACTTGCCCGAACCGCTGACCCCGACCAGCACCACCAGGCACTGCTCGGGCAGTTCGATCACCCGTCCGGTCCCGCTCACAGTTCCTCCTCGCTGGCGCTCGCTCACTGCGTCACCTCAGCCGCTGCCGCCTGCGCCTGCGGATCCGTTGCCCCGCACGTGAACACGGCCATCTGCGTGGGCGGACCGACCTCGGGGTCGTCCTCGCCGACCGGCAGCAGCCGCACCCGGTAGCCGTACTCGCCGGCCACTCGCGCGGCCCAGTCGGCGAACTGGGCCCGGGTCCACTCGAACCGGTGGTCGCGGTGCCGCAGTGCCTCGGGCGGCAGCGTCACGTACCGGACGTTGTGCTCCACGTTCGGCGTCGTCACGATCACCGTCGCCGGGGCGGCGAAGCCGAACACCGCACGTTCCAGGGCCGGCAGCCGGCCGGGGTCGACGTGTTCGATGACCTCCATCAGCACGGCGACGTCCAGCCCGCGCAGCCGCTGGTCCCGGTAGGTGAGCGAGGACTGGAACAGTTCCACCCGTTCCCGTTGCGGCGGCGGCATCCGTTCCAGCCGCAGCTTGCGGGCAGCCGCCGAGAGCGCACGGGCGGACACGTCGGTGGCGATCACCTTCCCGACCCCGGGCAGGGCGAGCAGGTCCCGGACCAGAACGCCCTCCCCGCAGCCGAGATCGCCCACCAGCCGCGCGCCGCTGGCCCGGACGGCGGCGACCACGGCCCCGCGACGCTGCAGGTTCAGCGGCATCGGCCGGTCGGGTTCCACCAGCTCCGCGGGGCCGTCGAGGGCGTTGTCCAGTTCCTCGGGATCGGCGTCGTCCACCTCCGCCAGCCGGGCGAGCGCGTTCGCGGTCAACTCCCTGCGGTGGGCCAGGAACCGCCGTGAGATCAGCTCCCGTTCCGGGTGCCCGGCCAGCCACTGCCCGCCGGCCCGCAGGAGCTTGTCGACCTCGTCCTCCCCGACCCAGTAGTGCTTGCCGTCGTCCAGCACGGGCAGCAGCACGTAGAGGTGGTTGAGGGCATCGGCCAGCCGCAACTGCCCGGTCAGCACGACGTCGAGGTAGCGGGAGTCCCCCCACGCCGGCACCTGCGGGTCGAGCGGGACCACAGAGGCGTCCACCTGCCAGCCCAAGGGTTCGAACACCCGGCGCACGAGTTCGGCACCACCCCGGCAGGGCAGCGCCGGCACCCGGATCCGCAACGGGATCGACGCGGCGGCCAGCTCGGGACGGGAGTCGCAGCGGCCGGTCAGCGCCGTGCCGAAGAGCTCCTTCAACGCCACTGACACCATGCTCGACGCCGCGTACGGCCGGTCGTTCACGTACTGCCCGAGCGCGAACCCCTCCCCTGCCGGGGACCGCCGCCCCCGGACCAGGCCGACCGGGTCCACCTCCAGCAGCAGCGCCGCCGTGCACCGCTGCGGGGTCGCCTCCGGATAGAACACGTGCGCCGTCCCGACCGACACGGCCCGCGACTGCACCCGCTGCGGATGCTTGTGCAGCAGGAAGCCCAGATCGGTGGCCGGCTCGCAGGTCGTCGTGATCGTCAGCAGCACAAGGCGTCATTCTGTCCGCTCGGCCGCGCGATGTCCCGCCGATTCCCCGCCCCGGCACGGCGCGGGGAAGTTGCCGCGGCGAGGGCACGCAGGGCGGCACCGGGAACCGGACGTCCCGTCACGCATCGGGCAACAGTGGCCGACCGGCCGCCTTCCGAACGTCTCCGGCCCGGGACAGGACCTGGAGCATCTGCGGCCTGAGCGGGCGTGAGGGCCGTGAACCCTCGCCCTCAAGGCCGCGCCGGGTCCGACCGATAGGAGTCGTGGTCGTCCGACCGGCACTCGACTGGGGAGGCCCCGTGTCCGCCACTGCCCTGGACTCGCTCCACGAGGTCTTCGCACGTCTGCGCTCGCAGCACCTGACCGACAACGAGTTGAGGGTGTCGCCGGTCTGCACGCGGGTGATGCTGCGCACCGGGGTGAACCTGCGCACCCCCACTCCGGTGCAGGACCGTGACCCCGTCCTCATCAAGAAGGTCCTCGACTGCCTGGCAGAGATGGGCTTTCCGCTGCGCTGACCCGACGTCAGTCCGCCCGGGCACCTTCGAGGACCGCGCCGGGCTCGATCGCACCTCTGAGTCCCACAGGAGATCCCGTGACCACTCCCACCAAGACTGACCTCACAGCGGTGCGCGCCCACGCCAGCGGTCCGGCAGCCGACGCCGTCGCCACCCTCACCGACGCCCTGCGTGCGGGGCTGGCCGGGCGGCAGGCCCGCGCCGTGCTCTACTTCGCCTCCGCCGCCTACGATCCCCGGGATCTCGCCGGCCCGCTGGCGTCCCGGTTCCCCGAGGCCGCGGTGATGGGGTGCTCGACGGCCGGTGAGTTCACCGACGCTGTGTCAGGCACCGGCGCGATCAGTGCGGTGGCCGTCCCCGAGGGCCTGCTCACCCAGGTGTCCGCCGTGCTGGGCAATCTCGACGGGGACGTCGCGAAGAACACCGACCTCGCCGTGCTGCACGCGGAAGCCCAGCTCGGCCGGCCGCTGCGTGACCTGGACCCCGCACGCCACTTCGGGCTGGTCCTCATCGACGGGATGCACGGCGACGAGGAGTCGGTGAACGAGCGCCTGGGCAATGCGGCCCCGTTGCTGGACATCGTGGGTGGCTCGGCCGGCGACGACCTGGCGTTCGACCACACCTGGGTCGCGGTCGGATCCCAGGTCAGCGAGCGAGGCTTCGCGCTGATGATCTGCGCGACGGCTGCGCCGTTCCAGGTCGTCAAGACGTGCTCGTTCACTCCCGCCCCGGGCCGGCCGCTGCGGATCACCAAGGCCGACGTCCCGAACCGGACGGTGCTGGAGTTCGACCACCGCCCTGCGGCCGCCGCCTATGCCGAGGCGATCGGGGTGCCGGTGGACGAGCTGGACACCTCCGTCTGGATGCAGCACCCGGTCGGGCTCATGATCGACGGGCAGCCGTGGATCCGCAGCCCGCGTACCGTCACCCCCGACGGCGGCCTGGCCTTCTACGCCCAGATCCTCCCGGACATGGATGTGCACGTCATGAACGCCGGGGACCTTGTCGGCGAGACCGCCGCGGCCGTCGCCGCAGCCCGGACGCAGCTCGGCGGTCACCCCCACGGTGCGATCTGGTTCAACTGCATCCTGCGGCGCCTCGAACTGGACGCCGAGGGCCAGATGGAACCGTTCCTGGCAGCCCTCGGCGACATTCCCGCCGCGGGATTCCACACCTACGGCGAGACCTGGCTGGGCCACGTCAACCAGACCCTCACCGGGATCGTGTTCGGCTGACGACGTGCAGCGCCGGGGCTTCGGAGCTGACCGAAGAAGTCCCGGGCGACGAAAACCCTTGCAGCAGAATCGGATTCGTCTACGACGCTACCTGCCGCCAGCACGGCGACGGCCAACCGGGAGGCGATGGGCAACGCCTGCGTGGCCGGCGCTCAGGCCGATGGGCACATCGGTGGCACCGTGCCCATCGGCCTGCGGCCGGACGCTCAGTTGGCGGCGAACACCACGCGCCAGCCATGCTGCCCGGTGTACTGCGCCCGGAACGGCAACTCGCCGATCGTGCCGTCCCAGACACCGGCCCCGGTCAGGACGATGCGCTTCCACGTGATCGGTTCCAGCACGATCGGCCGTGGAATGTACCCTCCGCAGCCACCGCCCGCGTAGTTGCGATCGTGAATGAGCCAGGTGCGGATCGCGATCTCGGCGCTGCTCCGCGACGAGGCGCGGGCCAGCGAGACCGGCCCGGTGCGGGCTGCCAGTCGCCGGGCCGCGGCCAGGTCGGACCCGAACAGTCCGGCCGGCGCGGACCCGTTGCCAAGGCATGCGAACAGCGTTCGGGCCCCTTCCCCGTTGCGGGGCAGCGGCTGCCCCGCGTACAGCTCGATGTCATGCATTGCGGCCGTCCGGGAGGCCAGGTCGGCGTACACCTGCAGCAGCGAACGCTGCAGCGCCGGAGGCAGCCCGCCGGGCATCGCGCGCACCACCGCGTCCAGGTCGATCGCCCGCACCGCGGCCACGGTGCGCTGGTCGAACCTGATCGTCGTGGGCCCGATCCCGCGGTTGATCTCCGCGGCCGCGCGCCGGAGCTGGCCGTCCGCACGGGTTGCGGCGGCGAAGAAGCCGGCCAACTGGTCAGCAGCCGTGCTCCGGACGTCGCCGATAGTGGATGAACCGGACGGGGTGGCGCCCGACGGGGACGGGTTGCTGATCGACGGGATCGGCGCCGTCAAGCCGGAAGCATCCAGCGAAGGAGATACCGAGCCGGCAGTCCCCGTCGGCGGACCGGACGCGCCGGCGCTGCCGGCGGAACCGGCCCTACCGCAGGCCGAACCGGCCGCCAGGATCGCGGCCACCAGCAATCCGGCAGCAGCCGTCCGACGGAGCCCGGCGCGACCGCGGCGCCCCGTCCCGGAGCGCTGATCGCAACTGACTCCCCCACCCGGGCCCGGGAGTTGCCGGCCCGCCTTGCCGTGACACACATGGTCTTCCGCACGGCCATATCCGCGCATCGTGATCGCCTCCGAGACAACCGGGGCCGCCTTCCCCTGAGCGGGCCCGCACCGGTAGCACGCGCACGTGTCGGGGATGGTTGTCCATCGGCCCCGGCCGCCGGTGGGACCCCCACGCCTGCGTGATCAAGGTCCGGCGATCGACCGTAGTCGCGTCCTCCACAGCCGGAGCGCAGCGAGATCAGAACGTCTCGACGCGGGTCGCCCGGATCATCAGGACGTCGAACGTCTCACGGGACGAGTTGAGGCGACGGCTCCACGCCGAGGCGAGCGACTCCAGCTCCTCGTCGCTGACGTAGTGCGCATCGCCGATCGCCCAGCCGACCCGCCGGTACTGCGAGCTGAGCGACTGCAGCACGGAATCAGGCGTCGGCTCACCCACGTCGCCGACCTCCCTGACCGGCGGCCGCCAGGCGTGCAGGTTGAGCGTGCAGACCAGTTCGGCGCCGGCGTGGGTCGCACCGGCGAGGCGTTCCAGGATGCGGTCCTCACCGGGCCGGACCATTCCGCGCAGCAGGCTGCCCCACGGCATGAGGACGTGGATCTCGTCGAGGCCGGTCAGTTCGGCCGGGAGCTGCTCGGCGGCCGACCACACGTACAGGACGTTCGGCTGCCCGCCGCGCTGCGGCTTGGCGGCGGCCCGCTGGGACGCCTTGACCATGCCGTCACGGCTGGCGTCCAGGCCGACGACCAGCCATTCGGGGTGCTGGCGCGCCACCCGCAGGGCATGCTTCCCGTCACCGGTGCCGACGTCGAGGAGAACGCGCTCGTACGACTCCCGCAGCGCCGTCACGTCAGCCCCGCTGAGATCGATCGTCTGCTTGCCTACGACCCGGCGCACGAGATCTCCATCAGCGGTCCTTGTGGGGCAGGCGAGCATAGAGTTCACGCCGGTCAAGGCCGAACGGCGCGAGCGCGTCGCTGATCGTGCGGGGAGGCACTCCTGCCTCGACCAGGGCCCGCGCGATCGCCCCCAGGTCACCGGACGGGCCGGATTCCAGCGCCGCAACGACCAGTAGCGCAGCCTCGGCCGGGTGATCGGCCACGGCCGCGGGCGCGTCCGCCGCGGTGATCCAGCGGACTGCGGTGCCGACGTCCAGGGCGGCGCTCCGCACGCCCACCGGGTGGTTCGGGTAGGCGTCGGCCAACCTGCCGAGAACCGCGGTGGCGTCCTGCCGCTGGACGACGAGGACGGACGGGACCGGCCCGGGAGCGACCGGCCGGGTGCGTGCGGCGGCACGGCCCACCTGTCCGAGCCACCGCACCGGGACCGGTGGCAGGCCCGCCGCCAGCATGACCTCGAGCAGGGGGTCGCCGAGCAGCGAGGCAACGCACACGTCGTCGCCGGCCGCGATCAGCGCTGTCAGCTCACTCATCGCAGGGTGGGGCCCGCACTCGCGCAGACTGTCGTCGGGCAGCGTCGCCGCGATCACCCCCGAATCACGGACGACGCCGGCCGCTCTCGCCGCGGCCTTGCCCGGCAGCTCGACCGCGATGTCGGCGTTCTCCCACAAGGCAGCCAGCCGACCGGAGGCAGGCGCTGCCCCCCGGGAGCCGACCAGCACCAGGGGCTGCCGGGTGCTGCCGGACGGGGTCGCCTCCTCTTCCGAGATCGTCAGCCGCACCTGGGCGCCGGGGGCGCGCAACTGTTCGGCCAGGGCGGGCGGCAGGTCGGCGGCCGTCAGCGTGGATCGCACCACCAGCGTCTCGGGACCGCCGGAGGCAGCCCGTCGCAGGACGACCCGGTCGCCCACCCCATACGCCGGGTTGATCACGCCCCAGCCGCGCGCGACCTCCTCGTTCACCTCCAGGGCGAGGCTTACCGGGCCGCGCAGCAGACCGGCCTGCGGGGACGGCGCCATACCCACCCCGACCACGCAGGTGGCCCGGGCGGTGATCTCGGCCTCGGCCGTCAGCTCCAGGGACTTCTCGTGGGTGGCCCGCACCTGGGAGTGCCCCGACGCGTGCAGCACCACCGTGCGGCGAGCCACTGCAGCTCAACCGTCAGACGCGGACAACGCTCAGGGCATCCGACACGGCCACCTCGACGGCCAAGGTCTCCGCCTTGATCCAGTCCTCGTGAACCATCAGATCCGCATCGCAGGAAGGGATCCGGAGAACGATCCGGTCGGAGATCTCCAGACCACCATCTCGGCGCAGCCCGTTCACAGCCCGGATCAGGTCGTACACCCGCGACTCGAGCCGCAGTTCGTCGTCGAGGGTGAGGTCGAGAGCGACGGTGACTCCGTCGGCACCCGTGACCTGCCAACCCTGCTTTCCCTCGCGACTGACCAGCACCTCATCGGGACCGAGCTCGAGTTCTCCGACCCGGAATCCGCCCCCGGCCAACTCTTCGAACTCCCCGGCCTGCAGCTGAGCGCGCACGGCAGCCAGCTGCGCCCCCAGCCGCGGACCGAGCACGCGCAGATTCGGCCGGACGGTGATCTGCGTGGCGCCGATGGGCCCCAGCTCGACGTTCTTCACCCGCAACTCGTCCGCGATCAGATCAAGGTATGGGGAGACCTCGTCGGCCCCCTCGACGACCAGTCGACGAAGCGGTTGGCGCACCTTCATCTTCGATGCCGCCCGCCCCTGGTGCCCGAGGTTGACCACGTGGCGGACCTTCGTCATTCCGGCGAGCAACTCGTCGTCGACGGGCCGGACCTCCGGCCAGCCGGCAAGGAAGATCGATGCGTCGTCCCCCTCGCCTTCCGGAGCCAGCGCCCGCCACAGGTGGTCGGAAATGAAGGGGACAATGGGAGCGATGACCTGCAGGCTCGTGGTCAGGCACTGCCACAGCGTCTGCAGGGCGTCCCGGTCACCGTCCCAGAAGCGACGCCGGCTCCGCCGGATGTACCAGTTGGACAGGTCTTCGAGATAACTCTCGTAGGCCCGCACGACGTTGACGGTCAGATAACTCTCGTAGCCTTCGGTCGCCTGGGCCACGAACTGCCCGGTCCGCGCCATCGCCCACCGGTCCAACAGGTGTTCCGATTCGGGCACCGTGCCGGTCTCGGGTTCGAAGGCGGCGAGGTTCGCGTACTGGATGAAGAAGTTGACGCTGTTCCAGAGCGTGAGCAGCTTGCGCTTGACCTCGACACCTGGTTCGAAGCCGAACCAGAGATCCTGGGTGGGCGGCTGCTGGGAGAACACCCAGCGCATGCCATCGGCGCCCATCCGCTCCCAGGCCTCGTCGAACGAGATCATGTTGCCGTGGGAACCGTGCATCTCCAGGCCGTGGATGTCGACCATCCGCTCATAGCCCAGGACCTTGCGGTACGGCGCCTTGCCCGTGATGGCGACGGACATGAACAGCAGCGAGTAGAACCACAGCCTGATCTGCTCACGCATCTCCGAGACCAGGTCGGCCGGGAACCAATCCTCCCAGTACGCGTGGTCCGGTAGGTCCGCCGCGGTCAGCCCGGCCGCCGCACCCACCCCGAAACCCTGGGGGGTCCAGGTCTCGTTGCCCCAGCCGAGTGTGGAGAAGGGAATGATGCCCGCATCGAGCCAGACGTCGCCGACCTCAGCCACCCGGGTGACGATCTCACTGCACTTCTCGCAACGGATCCGCACGCGGTCGATCCAGGGCCGACGCAGTTCCTTGAGCCCGTCCAGCGGGTCGACGGCCCTCTCGGCCAGTTCGGCGCGAGACCCGATCACCGTGACGTGGCCGCAGGAACACGGGTAGAAGGGCAGCGGCATTCCGTAGTAACGGCGCCGCGAGATGTTCCAGTCGGACATGTTGACGAGCCAGTCGTCCATCCGCTTGCCCATGTACTCGGGCACCCACTCGACGTCCCGATTGGCAGCCCGCATGGCTTCACGGATCTCGCCGACGGAGATGAACCAGTCGTCAGCGACCCGGAACACGAGCGGCGTGTGGCAGCGCCAGCACTCGGGGTAGCGGTGGCTCAGGACACCGGCCTTGACAAGGATCCCGCGCTCACGCAACTGGTCGATGATGAGTTCTTTGGCAGAGTTGGTGGAGTGCCCGCCCAGCCAGCCGTACTCGGGGTAGAAGACCCCGGCCTCGTCGATCGGCGTGAGTACCGGCAGGTTCTCGACCCGCCCCTGGGCGAAGTCGCTCACCCCACAGCCCGGGGCGATGTGGACGACGCCGGTCCCCTCCTCGATGGACACCTCGTCCCAGGCAATCACCCGGTGGTCCACGCTCGCGCCCGGCGGCAGGTCGTCGAACGGGCCTCGGTAGCGCCACCCGACCAGCTCGGAACCGGAAAGGACGGCCTCGATTCCGTCACGACGGCCGTCCGCGACGCCGTCGGTCAGGGCCAGCGCGCGCCATTCGCCGTTACGCAAGGCGTACTGGGCGTCGGGGTTGACCGCTGCCGCAACATTCGCCGGGAGCGTCCACGGGGTGGTCGTCCACACGACCAAGAACTCCCCCTCGCGGTCGACGAGCGGGAAGCGCACGAAGAGCGAGGGGTCTTCCTTGTCGATGTAGCTGCCGGCCAGCTCATGCGCGGAAATTGATGTCCCGCAGCGGGGGCACCATTCCGTGGCCCGGTGCCCCTTGAACAGCCAGCCACGGTCGTCGACGATCTTGAGGAATCGCCAGATGTACTCGATGTTGACATCCGAGGATGTGAAGTAGCTGGACTCCCAGTCCATCCACATCCCCAACCTGATCGAGCCGGAAACCAATTGCTCAGCCGATTGGACGACCTTTTCCCGGCACCGGGCGGCGAACTCTTCGAGCCCGTAGGCCTCGATGTCGCGCTTCGAATCCAGGCCGAGTTCCCGTTCGACCCCGACCTCGATCCACAGGCCCTGGCAGTCGAAGCCGTTCTGGTAGCGCTGGTGGTAGCCGCGCAACGCCTTGTAGCGCTGGTACACATCCTTGAGCGTCCGGCCCCAGGCCGTGTGTACCCCAAGATTCTTGTTCGCCGTCACCGGACCGTCGAAGAAACTGAAACGCGGGCCGTCCGCGTTCTTGGCGCGCAGTTTGTCGAAGGTGCGCTCACGCGCCCACGTCTGGAGCATGTCCGGTTCCAGGACGCGGTGATCAAGCTGGTCGGGTAGCGGACGAAACATGGCGGCAGCCTAGCCCATGACGATCCCCCCGCGCCGTCCGCCCCGGACCTGGTCAGCGCCGGTTCGGCGGCGTCTGCCGACCCTGGCGAGGCCCCACCTCCGCCGGGGTCCCGGCGCGGGAGCAACGGGCCACCCTCCGGGGAGCGCTCACCGCCGTCACGACCCTTGGGCCCGGATCCGCCGAGCCGGTGCGGGGTGATCGCCGGGGATCGGGGGACGGGCGCCGGCCGAGCCGGAGAGATCGGTCTTGTCGAGGGATCGGCCGGCCGGTTCGAGAAGAAATGCGCTTCGCCTCCCCGGCCCAATCCCTTGACACATTCCGGTTCGATATCCATGCAGAGGTCTGCGCCCCCCGACGTTACGATGCCCGCCATGGCCAGCACTCCTGGGAAGCCGACGCTTGAGGGGCTCGAGTCGAACTGGGACGCCCGATGGCAGGAACAGGGGACCTACCGGTTCGATCGGACGAAGGACCGGCACGAGATCTACTCGATCGACACCCCGCCCCCCACGATCAGCGGATTCCTCCACCTCGGGACAGCCTTTGGCTACATTCAGGTGGACGCGGTCGCCCGCTACCACCGAATGCGCGGCGAGGAGGTCTTCTACCCCATGGGGTGGGACGACAACGGACTGCCGACCGAACGCCGCGTTCAGAAGCACTTCGGGGTGCGCTGCGACCCGTCGCTTCCCTATCAGCCCGATCTCGTCGTGGCGCCCGGCTCGGATGGTGACCGCCCCGTCTCGCGACCGAACTTCGTCGAACTCTGCCACCAGTTGACCGTGGAGTTCGAGGACGACTTCGAGCGGCAGTGGCGCAGGCTCGGCCTTTCGGTCGACTGGTCGCTCACCTACGCATCGATCGACGACCGTGCCCGCAGGGTCGCCCAGCAGGCCTTTCTGCGGAACCTCCGGCGCGGTGAGGCGTACGCGAGCGAAGCGCCGACGATGTGGGACGTCGACTTCCAGACCGCCGTGGCGCAGGCCGAGTTCGAGGACCGTCCCGTCCACGGGGCCTTCCACCGGATCGCATTCCCGCATGCAGACGGCGCGGGCACCGTGGAGATCGAGACCACGCGCCCCGAGTTGCTTCCTGCCTGCGTCGCCCTCGTTGCCCACCCTGACGACGAGCGCTACGCGCATCTCGTCGGCACCGACGTGATCACGCCGGTGTTCGGCGTCCGCGTTCCCGTCGTCACCCACCGGCTCGCCGACCCCGACAAGGGCACCGGCATCGCCATGGTCTGTACCTTCGGCGACACCACGGACGTCCTCTGGTGGCGCGAAATGGACCTGCCGACCCGCTCGGTGATCCGGCGCGACGGCCACCTGCAGGTGGACACCCCGGCCTGGCTGGAGGGCGCCGGAGCAGAGGCCTGGCAGCGCCTTGCCGGGCGGACCACCAGACAGGCGCGTCACCAGGTCGTCGAACTGCTCACCGCCTCCGGTGATCTCTTGGGCGATCCGCGGCCGATCGTGCATGACGTCAAGTTCTACGAGAAGGGCGAACGCCCGCTCGAGATCGTCACGAGCAGGCAGTGGTACATCCGCAACGGTGCGCGTGATGCCGAACTGCAGGAACGATTGCTGGCCCTGGGTCGCGCGCTGGCGTGGCACCCGGACTTCATGCGTCGCCGCTACGAACACTGGGTCGAGGGGCTCAACACGGACTGGCTGATCAGCCGCCAGCGCTATTTCGGCGTGCCGTTCCCTGTCTGGTACCGACTGGACGAATCCGGTTCCCCGATCTGGGAGGACCCGATCCTGCCCGGCGAGGCCACGCTCCCGGTCGATCCGCAGGCAGACCCGGCGCCGGGGTTCACCGAGGATCAGCGCGGAAACCCGGGCGGCTTCGTCGGTGACCCCGATGTCATGGACACCTGGGCGACCTCCTCGCTCACCCCGCAGATCGCCGGCGGCTGGGAGAGCGACCCGGACCTGTTTCACCGCGTGTTCCCCGCCGACCTGCGTCCGCAGGGCCCCGAGATCATTCGTACCTGGCTCTTTTCGACCGTCCTGCGGTCATGGCTCGAGCACGGCGCCCTGCCCTGGAGCCACTCCATGATCAACGGCTGGATCCTCGACCCGGACCGCAAGAAGATGTCCAAGTCGAAGGGCAACATCCTCACGCCCATGCCCCTGGTCGACAGGTACGGCGCCGACGGCCTTCGGTACTGGTCGTGCAAGAGCGGTCCGGGTGTCGACACAGCGGCCGACGAAGGCCAGATGAAGGTCGGTCGGCGGCTGGCGACGAAGATCCTCAACGCGGGCAAGTTCGTCCTGGGACTCGGCGTCACCCCGGGTGCCGCGACCGCAGAGGTGACCGTCGACCTCGACCGGGCGATGCTCCTCCAACTCGCTGCCGTGATCGACGAAGCGACGACAGCACTCGACTCCTACGAGTACCAGCGCGCACTGGACGCGACGGAATCCTTCTTCTGGCGCTTCTGTGACGACTACCTGGAACTGGTGAAGGACCGCGGATACGGTGAGGCACCCGGAACGGAGTCGGCCAAAGCCGCGTTGTCGATCGCCTTGTCCGTCCTGCTCCGGCTCTTCGCACCGTTCCTGCCCTTCGCCAGCGAGGAGGTCTGGTCCTGGTGGCAGGCCGGCTCCGTGCATCGGGCCGCCTGGCCACAGTCCCAGCCTCTGCACGAGGAGTTCGCCGACGCCAGGACGTCGGTGCTCGACGTGGTCGCTGACGTCCTCATGGAGATCCGCAAGGCCAAGTCCGAGCAGCACCGCTCGCAGCGCAGTCCCGTCGCGTTGCTGGTCGTCGAGGATCTTCCGGATCGGCTGACCGACCTGCGACGGGGCTGGGACGACCTGTCCCGAACAGGCAGAGTCGACCGGGTTCGACTCGACGAGGCCACCACACGGTCCGTCCTCGTGGAACTCGCCCCGTCGGATCCGGCCGTGTCCCAGGGGGCCGCGTCCCAGGAACCAGGCGCCGGATCCTGACCCATGGCCTGGGGGCCGTGGGCAACTTCGGCGACCGGGCGTAAGGATCGCGAGCGGCGAGCATCGCTGAGTCTGTCGATCGTCCGCGCCTGCGCGCAGGTTGCTGTCGGAACCGCCTTGTTGAGTGTGCGGTCCGGTCAGGACGCGTAGCCGGTGTGTTGGGCCTTGGGCGTGCCCCGGATCATGGGTCATGATCAACGAGGCTGGGTTTGTGGGCAGCCGTGCAGGTCGGTCATGCCGAGGAGCGCCGGGGATGAAGGTGGGGCGGTCAACCATGTCAGGAATCGGCGGCGGGCGTTGGCGTCGTTGGGTTGCCGCGGCCTTGATTGTTGCGGGGCTGGAGGCCGTGTCCGCAGCCGCGTGGCCGTCGTCGGCGGCAGCAGCTGATCAGATCCCGACAGCGACAAGCTTCCCCGGGGTTCCGGCCGTCGGCGCCGTGTTCCCGGATGGCGTGGCCTCGCCCCACACCTGCACGGGCAGCGTGATCCGCGGGGCAGGACCGGACGTTGTGCTGACTGCCGCGCACTGCCTGTCCGGGACCGGACAGGGCGTGGTGTTCGCCCCGGGCTACCACGACGGGGCCGCCCCCTACGGACTGTGGACAGTCTCGGCCGTCTACGCCGATCCACGCTGGGTATCGGCACAGGACCCGCAGCATGACTACGCGTTCCTCGTGCTCGAACCGCGCCGGCGGGCGGGGCACACAACCCACCTGCACGACCTGGTCGCCGGCTACCTGCTGGGCACGGCGCCGGATCCCGGCCGCGAGGTCAGCGTCATCGCCTACGCCCAAGGCCTGAATGACAGGCCGATCATCTGCACGACCGCGACCTATCGGTTCAGCGGCTACCCGGCGTTCGACTGCCACGGTTTCGTGCTGGGCACCAGTGGCGCACCATGGCTGACCTGGACCAGCGGCTCATTTACCGTCCGCGGGACCATCGGCGGCCTGCACCAGGGCGGCTGCTACGAGTACACCTCCTACTCCTCCGCCTTCGACCGCGACACCCTGGCCACCTACCAGCGCGCACAACGCGGCACCGCTCCCGACGACCTGCCGGTACCAGGCGGCGACGGCTGCTGATCGGCGGCAGGTGCAAGGACAGAGAGGGACGCGGACCACCAGGGCGGCGGTCACCAGGCGGCTGCGGCGTACTTGCCCGGCACCTGCACCGGGGTGGCCCCGTCGCGGGAGACCATGATGGTGGTTCCGGACAGGTACAACAGCCAACGGCCCGAAGCGTCGGCGACCAGGCTGGTGTGGTCCTTCTTCAGGTCGCCGACGGCGATCTGCCGGCGAACGGTCCCCGTGGCCGGATCGACCACCTGCAGCAGCTCGAACGGAGTGCCGGTGTCGGGAGCGCCGTCCCCTTGGCAGCAACTGTGCACGACGAACAGGTTCCCGTCGGGCAGGTAGACCCCTTCCCGGAAGTACAGCGCCCTGGCCGGCGCCTCCTTGCTGCCGGGCCCGGCCGCCGGCACCACCGTTCCGGCACGGCTGTCCGCCTGGTAGTAGGTGTCCCTGGCTGGATCGAGAACCCGCAGCGTCCAGCCCTCGTTGTCCTGGAGCGCCTTCACCGACACCAGCAGATGCGACCCGTCCGGGCTCCAGCTGAGGTGATCGGCCGGCAGCGGAACCCCACGGGCCTTGGGTCCCAACGGCAGACGCCGGGTGGCACCGGTGGCCAGGGTGCGGACCACCACGGAGTGCGCTTCGTCCGACTGCCAGTCAGGTCCCGCGCCGTTGGCGAGGCACACCTGGTCCATGCTCTGGGTGACATACGCCAGCTTCGCCCCGTCCCCGCTCAGCGCCGGCCGTCCGCCCTTGTCGATCAGGAGGGCGGGGCGACCGCCGGCCACCGGAACGGTCCAGATCTGGTGCTGGCAGCCGATCGCCTTCTCGTAGTACACCTTCTGACGGTCCGGACTCAACGCCACCGCGTCACCGACCGCCCCGGCTGCGTCCAGCGTGCGGCGGACAGCTCCGGTGGACGGATCCAGCACCACCAGGGCCCCCGAGGTCGCACCCCCACGGGGCGCCTGGACCGCCACCAGGACCGCAGGCCGCGCCGACCCCGCGTTCGACGCGCTCGCCCCCGCCGTTGTCCTCGGGGCCGTTGTCGTCGAGGAACTGCTCACCGTCGCCGACGGCGTGGTCTGCGCCGACGGTGTCGTCTGCGCCGGCCCCGAACCCCTGGCCGTAGAACACCCCACCAGCGCCAGGCAGGCCAGACCACCACCGGCTACGGCCTTCAGCGCCCAGCCCCCCGCGTGCCGCATCCTGCTCCCCCTTGTCCCAAGGATCACGACCGGAGCCTCCTCGGCCACGATCTTCACCTGCTTCACGGCCTGATCGGTCAGGTGGTTGTCGATGTGCCGCAGAACACAGGCAGCGAATCTGGGATCAGAGCGATCGATGGAGGTGAACAGCCACAACTGATCCCGCGCCCGGGCAGTGGCGACGTTGTGGAACTGCTGATACATGAGGCCCCGCAGGTGAGGAGCGAATTCACGACACGGGGGTGGTACTCGTCCACCGGCACGGCGACTGCGGTGCGGTTCGTGCCCCTGGCGGGTCCCGGGCCAGACGGGAAACGCCTTCGGGCATCGACTCGGGCGCCCAGCTGGTCGTGTGGGCCCCGGGCCCTGTCCAGCGATCGGGCCGGGAGGTGCTGTTCGCGGGCAGAATGGGCGCCGTGCCCGGCCAGTCCACGCCTCCTGGACAGCCCCGCCCCCCGGTGGTGCTGGAAGCGGTGCTGGAGCGGGTCACCTACGCCAACGAGGAGACCGGTTACACCATTGCCCGGGTCGCGACCGAGCGGACCGGCCCGGACCTGCTGACGGTGGTCGGACCGCTGCTGGGCGCCCAGATCGGGGAGAGCCTGCGGTTGACCGGGCATTGGGGCTCGCACCCGAAGTACGGGCGGCAGTTCGTGGTCGAGACCTACACCACCGTGCTGCCCGCCACCATCCAGGGCATCCGACGCTACCTCGGCTCCGGGCTGATCAAGGGCATCGGCCCGACGATGGCCGAGCGGATGGTCGACCACTTCGGGCTGGACATCCTGACCGTGATCGAGACCCAGCCGCATCGGCTGGTGGAGGTGCACGGGCTGGGCCCGAAACGGACCCGGCGGATCGCCGACGCCTGGGAGGAACAGAAAGCGATCAAGGAGGTGATGGTGTTCCTGTCTGGGGTCGGGGTGTCCACCTCCCTGGCCGTGCGGATCTACAAGAAGTACACCGACACCTCCATCGATGTCGTCCGGACCCGGCCCTACCAGTTGGCCTCGGACGTGTGGGGCATCGGGTTCAAGACCGCCGACACCATCGCCCAAGCCGTCGGGATCCCGCACGACAGCCCGGACCGGATCAAGGCCGGGTTGCAGTACACACTGTCCCAGGCCGCCGACAACGGGCACTGCTACCTGCCTGAACCCAACCTGGTCACCGACGCCGTCAAGATCCTCGACGTCGACCGGGACCTGGTCGGCCCCTGCCTGGACGACCTGGTCGCCGACGGCGGGGTGGTGCGCGAGCCCGTCCCGACCGAGGAGGCGAACGCGCAGATCCCAGCGGTCTACCTGGTGCCCTTCCACCGCGCCGAGACCTCGCTGGCCGGCGGGCTGCTCGCCCTGCTGAACGCCCGTGCCGACCGGCTGCCGGCCTTCGGGTCCGTGGACTGGGACAAGGCCCTGGCCTGGCTGCGCACCCGGACCGGACAGGACCTGGCGGCCGAGCAGCAGCAGGCGGTCCAGTTGGCCCTGACCCGCAAAGTGGCCGTGTTGACCGGTGGGCCCGGCTGCGGGAAGAGCTTCACCGTCCGTTCCATCGTCGAACTGGCCCGGGCCAAGAACGCCAGCGTGGTCCTGGTCGCCCCGACCGGCCGGGCCGCCAAGCGGTTGGCCGAACTGACCGGCCACGAGGCGTCCACCGTGCACCGGCTGCTGCAACTGCAGCCGGGCGGCGAGCCCAAGTTCGACCGGGACAACCCGCTGGACGCCGACCTGGTCGTGGTCGACGAGTCCTCGATGATGGATCTGATCCTGGCCAACAAGCTGGTCAAGGCGATCCCGCCCGGCGCGCACCTGCTGCTGGTCGGCGACGTGGACCAACTGCCCTCGGTCGGCGCCGGTGAAGTCCTGCGCGACCTGCTCGCCGCCGACGCGATCCCCCGGGTCCGGCTGACCCGCATCTTCCGCCAGGCCGCCGCCTCCGGGATCGTCGTGAACGCCCACCGCATCAACGCCGGTCAATCCCCGCAGCTGACCGGGTTCGGGGACTTCTACTGGTTCGGCTGCGACCCGCCCGAGGACACCGGCCGCCACCCCGCCGAGGAGACCGCGCAACTGGTCGTGGACATCGTCGCCCGCCGCATCCCGGCCAAGTTCGGGCTGCATCCGGTCCGCGACGTCCAGGTCCTGACCCCGATGCACCGCGGACCCGCCGGCGCGGGCAACCTCAACACCCTGCTGCAGGAAGCCCTCACCCCGTTCCGGGACGGCGCTCCCGAACGCCGCTACGGAGGCCGGGTCTTCCGGATCGGGGACAAGGTCACCCAACTGCGCAACAACTACGACAAGGGCGCCGCGGGGATCTTCAACGGCACCGTCGCCACCGTGACCGGCCTGTCTCTGGCCGAGCAGACACTGACTGTGGTGACCGACGAGGACGAGTCCGTGGACTACGACTTCGCCGAACTCGATGAACTGGCCCACGCCTACGCCGTGACCATCCACCGTTCCCAGGGCAGCGAATACCCCGCCGTAGTCATCCCCGTCACCACCTCCTCCTGGCTGATGCTGCAGCGCAACCTGCTCTACACCGGCGTCACCCGCGCCAAGAAGCTCATCGTGTTGGCCGGCTCCCGCCGCGCCCTGGCCCAAGCCATCCGCACCCCGGGGACCGGCCGCAGGCACACGGCCCTGACCCACCGGCTCAGCCCTGGCCGGTAGCCCCATTCCCGCAGCCGGACCTGGCCAAGGACGCGCCCGTCGTCTGCTGATGCGCAGGGCTCTGGGCAGCGGCATCGCCCGCGTTCGGCGGGCCGCCTTGGACCGGCTGTGCGAGTTGGACGGCCCGAAGGCGGCCCGACGCCGAGCCCGGACGGACCCTGACCGGACCGTGCGTGCCTGGCTCCCACCCGAGGCGCCTGCACAGGGCCAACTCGAACTACCTGACGTGGCGGGCTGACGGCCATCGATGTGGGTGGACCCTCACCCCACTGCGCCAGGTGCTGTCAGCCGCGGTAGACGAGGTAGTCCTGCGGGGCGTCCAGGCAGGAGACGGCCTCGGCGGCGGAGATGATCCGATCCAGCCGTTCGGTCAGCTCACCCGGATCGGGCCGCAGTTGCTCGCACAGGTGAAGGTGGCCCCGGCGTACCCGTTCGCCCATCTGTTCCGGCACCCCGTCGAACTGTTCCCAGTCGTCGAACAGGTGAGCGGCCAACCCATCCCACAGGCCGGCGGCGTCCTCGACCAGGAGCAACGCCGGCACCGACGCCGGCCGGGCGGCGATGATCTCCAGTTCGCTGATGATGGCTTCCCCGGCTGTCACGATGTCATGCATCTGCCACCTGCCGGTGGTGGCCTCGGCCGCGATGGCGCCCAGGCTCCAACGCAACTGGTCCGCCTCGGACTCTGCCAGGGGCCCCAACTGCCCGGCCTCGACCAGTAGCCGGACCCGTAGCCGTCGGTCGGTCGCGGCGTGGGTGGCCACCAACCTGGTCAGTCGACGCCGAGGCAGCCGGTCGGCGACCTCGATCAGCTCACGGACCTGGGGATCGACCGAACCCGACGGCGGGGTTGCACCTGATGACCAGGGGAACCCACTGCGTAGCGCCCGAGGGTGACGGCGACAGCGTGGGTGCACAGATCGTCAGGGCCAGCATCGCGCTCACAGTCCGCGCTCAGACCACCGTGCACGACACCGACCTACACGTCCACGCCGCGACCATGCCCGATATCGACCACGGCCGTGGCACCACCGCCTGCTTCACCGATCTGCCCGACCCAGCCGTCGGTCAGCAACTGCCCCGCCGCCGACTCGAAGTTGGGGCCAACGAAAGCCGAGGGCGGGGATCAGGACGACGGGGACGACGGCGCGGACTACTGGCTGGAGGGGGGCCGTCCCGAATCGTGAGCAGAGGGCGATTGGAAGAGAGGGCCACCACTTCCAACGAACGTCAGTGCAGCCGAGGCAAGAAGCATGACAAGCGCGATACCGCCAAACGCACGGACGTGCAGGCCCAACTGGTGGTGATACTCCGCCAGGGACAACGACGTCAGGACGCCGTGGCTATTTGAGTAGTAGCGACCGTCAATGACCTCAGGGTTGCCCCTGAGCTGAACGAACGACGACACAGCCAACCCAGCACCGGCCATCCCCATTGCCACGGTGAACGCCATCGCCGGCGTCGGGATGCGGGCAAGCAACACGTCTCGGCGTTCCTGTTGCTGCGCCATCTCCGCGTCGTACCGCCGGAAGACGTTCCCCTCCGTTGGCCCAGAGGCGGCCGCCTGCTGGGTTGCGGCCAACTCACGGACCTCCTGCTGGACCTCCAAGGCACCCGGCAGCAGCAGGAAGATCCCGAAGACGAACAGGAGGACGATCAATGCGATGGGAAGAACGGGGTACCCCGGGACGAACGTCGAGACCTCGTCCACGGCGATGACCGCGACCCCAGCCCAAGCAAGCAGCACCCTCGCCCAGCGGACACGTCCCACTCGCCGAATGTAGCCCCAACCCGATCTAGCGTTCACCGGCAAGACGACACCGCCGTCCACCGCGGTGAGCTTCCGCCAGTTGCGCCCGAACAGGCGGGCTTGCCACGGAGCCGTGGCTACAGATCTGGCTACAGGCCACAGGACGTAGCGGGCAAACGAGTCAGAGGCCTGATCACCGTTTCCGGCGATCAGGCCTCTGACCTGCGTCTCTCCCTGGTAGCGGGGGCAGGATTTGAACCTGCGACCTCTGGGTTATGAGCCCAGCGAGCTACCGAACTGCTCCACCCCGCGGCGACTCCGTAAGGTTACGTGACCACGTCCGGCTGGAGCAAATCGAGGCTCCTGCCCCGAGGCCACCAGCCCGTCACCAGGCCAAACGCCGGGGGACCCCGGCATCAGCCGGGGTCCCCGAGGAAGGAGCGAGACCGAGGTAGTGACGAGACTGATCGCCCGAAGCAGGCCTCGGGTGCGGGATCAGCCGCCGGAGGTGGGACTGGGCGAACCGGTGGCCGTCGAGGCCGGGCTGCCCGCCGGGGCCGGGGTGGTCGCGGAGGGCGAGGGGCTCGGGGTGGACGCCTTGCCCAACTGGGCCTCGGCATCCACGGCCGCCTGGACGGAGGTCTTCAACCGGGCCTGGGCCTGCCCGTAGGCGGCGAAGTCCCCGGCCTTGAGCGCGGTGTCGGAGTCCTTCATCGCCTGGGCGGCGTCCTTGAGCGCCTGTTGCAGCGCTGCCTGGGCGCCGCTCACGGCCGGGGTCGTGGCTGTCCCGGTCGGTGTGGGTCCCGTCCCTCCTGTCCCGGTTCCTCCGCTGCCTGTGCCGCCGGTGCCGTTGAACACCTGGTTGATCGCACCGTCGAGGGTGTCGGAGAAGCCGATCTGGGCGCCGAACGCGACCAGCACGCGCTGCAGCAAGGGATACGACCCCTCCCCCGAACTCCGCACGTACACCGGCTCGACGTAGAGCAGTCCCCCGCCCAGGGGGAGCGTCAGCAGATTGCCGTACTCGACGGTCGACTTCCCGCCGATCCGCAACTGGTTCAGCAGCGGCGACACGTTGGTGTCGGAGGTGAAGTTGTTCTGGACCTGGCCGGGGCCGGGCACCACGGAGTCCCGGGGCAGCTCCAGCAGCCGCAACTGCCCGTAGCCGGGAGCCCGTTGCCCCGTGGTCGATCCGGCGTCCGCGTCGACGGCCAGGAACCCGGTGAGCACGTCACGGATGCTGGCCCCGCTGGCCGGGATGAAGGTCGACGTCAGCGAGAAGCTCGGGTCGTTCTGTCCCGGCATCTGCAGCGTCAGGTAGTAGGGCGGCTGCTGCTGCGGGCCGGCCGCGGTGTCGGTCGGGTCCTTGGGTACCTGCCAGTAGTCCTGCTGGCTGAAGAACGCCCCGGGGTCGGTGACGTGGTAGCGGGACAGCAGGTCACGCTGCACCTTGAACAGATCCTCGGGATAGCGCAGGTGCTGCATGAGCTTGCCGTCGATGCTCGCCATCGGCTTCACCAGGTTCGGGAACACCTTGCGCCAGGCCTTGAGCACCGGGTCGTTCTCATCCCAGGCGTACAGCGTGACGCTGCCGTCGTAGGCGTCGACCGTCGCCTTCACGGAGTTGCGCATGTAGTTGACCTGCTGCGCCTGAAGGGGGCTCACGCTCGTGCTGGTCTGGGTCAGGGAGTCGGAGGTGACCCGGTCGAGGTCCTCCAGCGCGGAGTACGGATACTGGTCGGTGGTCGTGTACCCGTCGAGGATCCAGGTCACCCGCCCGTTCACCACGGCCGGGTACGGGTTGCCGTCCAGGGTGAGGAACGGCGCCACCTTCTGGACCCGCTCCCGCGGATGGCGGTCGTAGAGGATCCGGGACGAGCCGTTCACCGCGTCGGACAGCAGGATGTTCTGCTCCCGGAACTTGATGGAGTACAGCAGCCGGTTGAACGTCGAGCCGATCTTCACCCCGCCGGAGCCGGCGTAGGTGTTGTTCTGCTGACCGATCTTGCTCTTGTCGTCCGGGAAGTCCAGCTCCCGAGCCGCGGAGCCGGACGGTGCCCCGACGATCGAGTACTCCGGGGACTGTTCACCGAAGTACACCCGGGGCTGGTAGTCGCCCAGCGCCCCGGTCGACGGGATCCCGGACTGGAAGAACACCGGCTTCCCGTCACCGGTGCGCTGGTTGCCGTACGCCGCCACCACGCCGAAGCCGTGCGTGTAGACGATGTGGTCGTTGTACCAGTTGCGCTGCCCGGCGGGAGCCTGGTCGAGGCTCAGCTCGCGGACCGCGATCACGGTGTCGCGCAACTGCCCGTCGACGTCGTACCGGTCGACGGCCAGCACGTCCGGGAAGTTGTAGTACTGCTTGTTCTGCTCCAGCTGCCGGAACGTCTGGCTGACCAGCGTGGGGTCCATCAGCCGGATCCCCGGGATGCTCGCCGCGTCGTTGCGCAGTGCCCCCGGCGTGGCCACCGTCTTCGCGGCGTACTTCGTCACCGAGACCCCGGACAGCCCGAAGGCATCCCGGGTGGCGTTGATGTTGCGCTGGATGTACGGCGACTCCAGCACCTGCGCACTGGGCGTGACCTGGAACCGCTGGACGATCGCCGGGTAGATCTGGCCGATGACGATGGCCGTCACGACCAGCAGCCCGACGCCGTACACCGGCAGCATCCGCCAGCCGTCGAACACCGCCGCCACCACGAACAGGATCGCCACGATCAGCGAGATCGCCGCGAGCACCCCGCGTGCGGTGAGCACCGCGTTGGCATCGGTGTAGGTCAGGCCCGTGATCAGCTTGGACTGCCGGGTGCTCAGCTCGAACCGGCCGAGCCAGGAGTCCAGGGCGCGCAGCAGCAGGAACGCCGCCGCCAGGCAACCCAGGTGGATGCGGGCCGCCGCCGTCATCCGCGGGCCGCCGCCCTGCAACCGCAGGCCGCCGTACAGGTAGTGCGTCACCAGCGCCGACAGTCCGGACAGCACGACCACCGCGGTGAAGAACCCGGTGAGAAAGTTCAGCCACGGCAGCGTGAACACGAAGAAGCCGATGTCCAGGTGGAACTGCGGGTCCTTGGCACCGAAGGACACCCGGTCCACCCACAGCAGGAAGGTCTTCCACTCCTGGCTGGCCGCCGAACCGGCGAACAGGCCCAGGCCGATCGGCAGGACGATGACCACCAGCTTGCGCAGCGGCTCGATCGAGTCGCGGTAACGGTCGAGGCTGGCCTGTTCCGGCGACACAGGTGCGTACACGGGCCGGGACCGGTACCCGAACATGAGGCTGGCCAGCACCGCCCCGGCCATCACCAGGCCACCGGCGACGAACAGCCCGATCCGGGTCAGCATCTCCGTGCGGTACACGGCCACGTAGCCCAACTGCCGGAACCACAGCACGTCGGTCCAGATCTGGGCGAGGATGACCATCCCCACCACGAGCACCCCGAGGATCGCCAGCGTCGGTGCCAGTGCACCCCGACGACGACGCTGAACGACGGGGCGGGGCCCCCGCCGCGGGTCCTGGCTGAAGCTCACTGTGCGCCCTCGCTTCGCTGGTCCGCCGCGCGAGGCCGCCTGCACGATCCGGTGACGGCTCGCCCATGCCTCCCGCTCACGACGGGGAAAACTTACCCATCTCGGCTGGGGTTCCCGGCCAGACCCGTCCGTGACGGCACCGTGATGCTCCGGCGCCCCGTCCGGCACCTGGCTGCCGACCTGGCAGGATCGGGCCCATGGAGACCTCCGAGGGCACCCCCTCCGCCGGACCGAGCGCCCTGGAGCGGGCGGTCCGTGAGCTGGAGCAGCACGTGGCCGGCGGCGGCTGGGACGGTCCGGTCCGGCTGTTCGCGCTCATCCGCACCGGCGCCGCCCTCGAACGTGACCCGGCCCTGGCGGCGACCCTGCCGGCCGAGGTGGTCCAGGCCGCCCGCGAGGACGCCGACCACCTCACCGCGGTCGAGCAGGAGGGACTGCCCGACTCCCCGTCGCTGGAGTCCCTGCTGGGCCGCATCGCCTGGCCGCCCACCGTGGACGGCGCCGCCCTGGTGGTCGAGCGGATCGTCGTCCCGCCGGAGGCGGAGACCAACCTGCCGGAGGATCCGGAGCAGGCCCAGGCCGCACTGTTGAACCACCCCCTGCGCCAGGACCTGCGGCTGGCCGCCGGGGTGCTGCGCGACGGCGGCCGGATGTGCGCGATCCGGTCCCGCGGCCACGACAGTGACGACCAGGTGGCCGTCGGTCCCGACCTGATCCCCGGACTCACCGAAGCCCTCGCCCAGACCCTGGACTGAGCCCGGGCGCCCGAAGCGGGCACCGGGGCCGCCTCGGTCAGCGTGCCGCGCCGGCCCCGGTTGTGGCTCCGCGTCGCCCCGGGTCAGCGCACCACGCCGCTTCGGGTCACGGCGCCGGGCAGGTCGGCAGAGCGTCCGTCCGCCCGGCCGCGATCGCCTCGACGGCGGTGCGGGCCTCGTGCAGCGTGGACACCCGGATCACCCGCAGGCCGTCCGGCACGTGACCGGCCACCTCCTTGCAGTCGTCCGCCGGGGCCAGGAACCAGCGGGCACCGGCCGCCCGGGCGCCGATCATCTTCTCCTGGATCCCGCCGATCGGACCGACCAGCCCGTCGCTGTCGATGGTCCCGGTGCCGGCGATCTTCTGGCCGCCGGTCATCGCACCGGGCGTGAGGATGTCGATGATCCCGAGCGCGAACATCATCCCGGCGCTCGGCCCGCCCACGTCGTCGATCTGGATCTTCACCTGGAACGGGAAGTGGAAGGTCGGGTCGATGAGGATCCCGAGAACCGTCCGCCCGCCGGCGGACCGGGTCGTGACCGGGAACGAGGTGTCCTTGCCGTCACGCTGCACGGTCACCTGAACCGCCTGCCCCGGCTGCACCTTCTGCAGGGCGTCCCGCACCGAAGCGAGGTCCGGGGTCTTCGTCCCGCCGACGGCCACCAGGACGTCCCCGTGCCGGAAGACCTTGGCCGCGGGGGCCTGCGGATCCGTCCCGGAAATGGTCAGCGTCGTCGGCACCATGATGGACAGCTCGCTCAGCGCCGCGGCGGTCGCCTGCTCCTGGGATCCGGCCATCTCCTGCTGGTTCTGCTGCTGGTTCTGCTGCGGCGTCTGGCCTGAGGGGAACACCTGCTCCACCGGGACCACCGCAACCGACCGGTCGAGCACGCCGGTCATCACGTCCCAGAAGGTCAGCCGGTAGCCCGGCCCGCCGGACACCGTGACCGTGGTGAGGTCGAGAGTGCCGGTCGTCGGGTACGTGGCATGCCCCGTGATCGTGATCAGCTGCTTGCCGTTCTCGCTGCCGAGGGTGTTGATCGCCGGCCCGGGCTTGAGCGCCGCGTAGGGAACCGGCAGCAGCGAGGCCGCGATGAACAGCAGCACCGTGGCGACCCCGCAGACCAGCAGTACCGCGGTGTTGTGGCTCAGCCCCGGCTCCGGCGCCGGCACCTGGCCGGCCGGCTCGCCGGGTGGTGTCCCGCCGGGACCACCCGGAACCGCCCCCCACGGATCCTGCGCCCCGCAGTCACGGGCGGAGTCCGCACCGTCCGCCGGAGGGCCACCGTCGGATGGCGTCCCTTCCATCGCCGACCCGGAGACCACCGCCGCATCGGCGGGGGGAGCCGCCTGCGGGTACTCCGGCAGCGGATCAGAAGCCTGCGACGTCACCGAGCCCCTCCTCGCCGTCCGTTCGACGCCTCTCCTCGACGCCGCACGGGTCCCGGGGCGTACCACGCGGCGGCAGGGTCCGCCCTGCGCACGCCGTCACAGAGTAGGCCGATGACGCCGGGTCCGACGCGACCGGGCCTGCCGGACCAGGGCCGCGGTGGCCACCACGGCCACGGCGGCACCGGCCGCCCCCAGGGCGGCGTCCCGGCGGTCCAGCCGTCGCCCGGCCACCGCATGCCGGCCGGTACCGGCCTCCAACAGGGTCCGGACACACTCGGCATTGGCGTGGGCCGGCCGCCAGCCGACCTCACGCAGCCGCTGCGAGGACACCACCCAGGGGTGCACGACCAGGGCGAGGTCCCCGGCCGGCATCGGCAGCATCCCGAGCCGGTGCAGCCGCTCCGCCGTCCCGAACGCCAGCCCGGCCGGAAGCTCCAGCCGCCGCAGCCCGACCAGCTCCTCGACATCCGCCCATTCCAGGGCGCCGTCGCTGCCGGCCGTCAACGAACCGTCCAGCCCGGCGGCCACCGCGACGGCGACCGCCTCCCCCAGGTCGTCCAGGTGGCAGAACTGCCAGCGGGTCCGCGCCCCGCGCACGGTCAGCAGCCGCGGCGCCTCGAAGTGCCTGGTCACGACCGTGTCCACCCCGGCCCCGACCAGCGCTGCGGGGCGGATCACGGCGACCCGCAGCCCCGGGTGCACCCGGGGGGTCCGCTCGATGATCCGCTCGATCTCCAGCAGGTCGCCCACCAGGCCGTCGTCGGGGTCGGCCCGCAGCGGGGCGTCCTCGGGCAGCGGGACCGGGTTGTCCGCCCGCGCCCCGTACACCATCGCGCTGCTCACCACGATCAGCCGGCCGGCACCCGCGGCCGCGGCCGCCGTGGTCACCGCCTGCACCGCCCGGACGGCCCGGGCCCGCCGCTGCCGGGCCGGCACAGCGAGCGCCTGCTCAAGGTTCGCCCGGTCCGCGATGTGGACGACCACGTCCACGCCGGTCAGGCGGTCGACCACGGCCGGGTCGGCGACATCGCCGAGCCGCCAGGTGACGCCGTCCAACTCCCCGCGGACCTCGTCCACCGCGACCACGCCGCGCGGGCCATCCGGCGTCCCCTGCCGCCGGACCAGCGCGGCCGCGACCGCGGCACCTACCGGCGAGGCCGCCCCGGTGACGGCCACCACGAGACCTCCTCCCGCGCCGGAGCGTCGCCTGCCCGGAGTGGCCCGACTCTGCGGGGTCACGGTGTGCCCTCCCTCGCTTCGCCCGACGTGGATACGGTGGGAACGTCGACGCCTGTCCAAGCGTTGCCCCGACCATCCCATCACCACGTTCCTGCCCGACCGTACCGAGGAGTCCGGCGGGTCGGCACTGCCAGCGAGCGAGGTACCCCATGAGCGGCGGCGAGGTCCCCGAGCGGCCCGGCGACCAGCCCGATCCCCTCGGCGACCTGTTCAAGGCGCTGTTCGGAGGATCCGGCGGCCTTCCCGGCGGGCTGCCGCCGGAGCTGGCGAACCTTCCCGGAATGCCCCAGGACCCCGCGGCCCTGCAGGCGATGCTGGCGCAGGTCCAGCACCTGCTGTCCGGCGGCGGGGACGAACCGGTCAACTGGGACCTGGCCCATGACACGGCCCGCCAGGTGGCCGCCGAGGGCGGGGACCCCACCGTCCCGGACGCCCAGCAGCGGCAGGTGGCCGAGGCACTGCGGACCGCGGACCTGTGGCTGGACCGGGTCACCGACCTGCCGTCGGCCACCGCTCGGACCGAGGCCTGGAGCCGGGCCGAATGGGTGGAGCGGACCCTGCCGACCTGGAAGGGCGTGGTCGGACCGGTCGCGGAGAGCGTCAGCGCCGCGATGACCGCAGCGGTGTCGGGGCAGGCGCCGACAGAGGCGGCGCCGATGCTGGCCGGGGCGCTGCCGATGATGCGCCGGATGGCCGGTGCCTTCTTCGGCGCCCAGGTCGGGCAGGCGATCGGCACCCTCGCCCGGGAGGCGGTCAGCGCCGGGGATGTCGGCCTGCCGCTGCTGCCCGCAGGCCGGGCCGCGCTGCTGCCGGGCAACGTGACTGCCTTCGGCGAGGGGCTCGGGCTGCCCGAGGACGAGGTCCGGCTGTACCTGGCCCTGCGGGAGGCGGCCCACGCCCGGCTGTTCAGCGCCGTCGGCTGGATCCGGTCGCATCTGCTCGGCGCGGTCGAGGAGTACGCCCGCGGGATCAGCATCGACACCGGCAAGATCGAGGCCGCCGTCCGGGAGATCGACCCCTCGGACCCGCAGGCCCTGCAGTCGGCCCTGGCCTCAGGACTCTTCGAGCCCGACCAGACCCCCGCCCAGCAGGCCGCCCTGGAACGGCTGGAGAACGCCCTCGCCCTGGTCGAGGGCTGGGTGGACGAGGTCGTCGACCGGGCGGCCCAGGGCAGCCTCCCGCACGCCGACGCCCTGCGGGAGACGATCCGCCGTCGGCGCGCGGCAGGCGGTCCCGCCGAACACACCTTCGCCTCCCTGGTCGGCCTGGAGTTGCGGCCCCGGCGGCTGCGTGAGGCCGCGGCCGTCTGGGCGGCGCTCACGCAGGCCCGGGGAGCGGCCGGCCGGGACGCCCTGTGGAGTCACCCCGACCTGGCGCCGACCTCCGAGGCCTTCACCGACCCCGTCGGCTTCGCCCGCCAGGACGTCCCGGGCGGGGTGGGTGACGCGATGGACGCCGCCCTGGCCGAACTCCTCGACGCGGCCGAACAGCAGCCGCCATCCCCCGGATCTGAGGCCCCGGGCACGACGCCTCCGCAGGCCGGACCGGCGCAGCCGGAGAGCCCGGGAGCCGAGCCGGGGCAGGAGCGACCGGACGGCCCTGACGGCAGCGGGAACCCCGGCCAGGGGGGCGTCGCATGACCTCCCACGCCCGTCCCGCCGAGACCGGGCGGGAGCACCCGACCTGGACGCCCGGGGAGGAACTGGTCGCCGACGTCCGGCACACCCTGGCGCTGGCCCCCCGGGACACCGCCGAGGACCGGTTCGAGGCCTGGGCCTGGCGGGCACTGCTCGACGAGGACGGCGGGGCGGTGCTCACCCGGCAGGCGGCCCCGAGCCATCTGACCGCCTCGGCGATCGTGCTGTCCCCCGACGGCCTGCGGACCTGCCTGGTGCTGCACCGGCGGATGGGCCTGTGGGTGCAGCCCGGTGGCCACTTCGAGGAGGGCGACCACAGCGTCCGGGAGGCCACTGCCCGTGAGGTCGCCGAGGAGACCGGCCTGTCCGGGGAGATCCTGCAACACCCGGTCGCCCTGTCGCGGCACCGGGCCCCCTGCCGTCCCGAGGTCGTCGACTGGCATCTGGACATCCAGTGCCTGCTGGTCGCGCCGGACGCCACCCCCGTGGTCAGCCACGAGTCCCGGGACGTGACCTGGTTCGACCTCCGGCAGCTGCCCAGCGACCTGGCCACCGGGGTGGAGGCCAATGTGGCCCGCGCGGTGAGGTTGCTGGCCCGGTCCTGAGCCACCCCGGGGGTGCCCCGGGGGTGCCCCGGGGCGGCTCAGCGGTCGGCAACCGGGTCGAGGGTGTCGCCGAACAGGTCCAGCCGGCCCTGCCCGACCTCGAGCTCCCGGCCCGGCTCCGCAGGGGGACCGCCCGCATGGGGACCGCAGCCCGGAGCACCACCGGCGTCCACGTCGACGTCCAGGCCGTCGACGTCCAGGCTGTCGGCGTCCACGCCGTCGTCGATGTCCTCGCCGCCGACGTCCTCGGTCTCGATGTCCGGGTCGCCGACGTCCTCGGTCTCGATGTCCGGGTCGAAGTCGTGCTCGAGATCCGGGTCGTCCTCGCCGATGCGCAGGTCGCGGGCAGCGGCGAACCCGTCGAGGTATCCCCGTGCGCGTTCGGTCCGTGGGTAGGCCTGCAGCAGCTCCCAGAACCGTGCCCCGTGCCCTTCCTCCACGAGGTGGGCCAGCTCGTGGAGGAGGACGTAGTCGATGACCCACCCCGGCATCCCCTGCAACCGGGTGCTCAACCGGATCGTCCGGTCGGCCGGGGTGCACGACCCCCAGCGGCTGTTCTGGTTCGCGACCCAGGTCACACTCACGGGCTGGGGCGCGCCGCCGAGATACCGGCGGGACAGTTCCTGTGCCCGGGTCATCAGCTCCGAGTCCCCGGGACGCCGACGGCGGTCCTGCGCGGACAGCCGGGCGACCATCCGCTGCACCCATTCCCGTTCCTGGGCACGGGTGAGCCGGGCGGGGATCAGCACCACGACGCGGTCGCCGTCCCGATAGGCCGTGACCGTGCGTCGGCGCCGCCGGCTACGACGCACCTCGACGTCGACGGGCGGTCCGGGGGCTGGCTCACCGGCCATGGCCGCAAACCGTATCGCGCCGGACCCCCGGAAATCCTCCTTCCACAGGCCGTGGACGGCGTTTGCGCAGGTAACAGGCCGATCTGCCGGGTAGCCGAATACCTGCCCACAGCACGATCCCCTGGCGTGTCCACAGGGACACGCGCAGACCTCCCCAACTCAGTCACAGGCTTGTCCACAGGGCTGGGGATGACGAAATTGACCAGTTGCCGCTCCAGGCCTAACGTCGGCGCGTGGCCCCGGGAGCCGGGGGCGGTGCGCTGGGGAAGGTGCGCCGCAGCCGGGCCCGGGGCCTTTCCACCCCGCCGTTCGCCCGGGGGCCGTCCCGGTCCGTTTCCCGTCCCGTTCGTGCGGCGCGCCCGTCACGTGTGCGCCGGTGCGACGGGTGTGCTCGGCTAGGGTGACCTGCAAGGTCTGAATGCGGGAGCGCCTGGAACGGCAAGGCAGCCCCGCCGACGGCGTAACCAGCCGTCCACCGACCACTCCCCCGACGAGTCAACCGAGGAGCCACCATGGCTGAGGACACCTACAGCGGCGAGTTCTACTGCGTGAAGTGCAAGGAGAAGCGACAGGCCGAGGGCAAGATCGTCGAGACGAACGGCCGCCGGATGGCCAAGGGCCAGTGCCCGACCTGCGGCACGAACCTCAACCGCATCCTCGGCAAGGCCTGAGCCTCCGCCTGATCCACCCGGCGCCGGTGACGGCCCGGTCGCGCGACGCCGCACCGGGAGGTCACCGGCGTCGGCGCGTCTGGCCGGGGAATCCCCGGGGCACAGCTCGGTGGGACGCCGGCCCGAAGACGCCGGGACCGCCACCCGCCTGTGGATGACGCCCGGCCCCCCGGCCCCTGCATGCCACGCTGATGGCAGCCGGAGGCGAGCGGGGAGGCACGGTGCGACTGCAGATCAAGCCCGGGCTGAGGCAGGCGTGGCGCGGCCCGGGGACCGTCCAGATCGGTCTGGACCCCCGGCGCGGAACCGTCCTGGACGGGCTCACCGACGCCGACCGTGACCTGCTCACCGCCCTGACCACGGGCTGCGACGCGGCAGCCGGCGGGCGGGCCCGGGAACTGGTCCGGTTGTTGGCCGACGCGGGGGTGCTGGTGGACAGCCGGGCCGGTCGTGCGGCGCTGGCCAGGCTCGGCCCGGCCAGGCACCGGCTCACCCCGGACGCCCAGGTCTGGTCGGTCGTCCATCCGGGCCGCGGGGACGGCTGGGACCTGCTCGCCGCGCGGACCGCCCGCCGGGTCGAGATCGTCGGCGCCGGCCGCACCGGGACCACCCTGGCCGCCACCCTCGCCTCCGCCGGCGTGGGCCAGGTCACCGTCCGGGACCCGGCACCGGTCGGCCCCGGGGAC
>DASTGO010000314.1:0-6627 GCA_035719045.1 Kineosporiaceae bacterium
GAGGTCGACGTCGACGTGGCGATCGTCGGCGCGGGCGGGGCGGGGCTCAGCCTGCTGGTGGAGCTGGACCGGATCGCCGCCCGGACCGGACGGCCCGCCCCCACGGTCGCCCTGGTGGATCCGGTGGCCCGGACCGGACCGGACCGCACCTGGTGCTTCTGGGACACCGGCCCCGGTGACCTGGAGCCCGCGGTCACCCGCGCCTGGGACCGGGTCGGGCTGGTGGACCGCCACGGCCGGGACCACACCCTGTCCCTGCACCCGCTGCGCTACGTCATGATCGCCTCCACCGGGTTCTACGACCTGGCCGCCGGCTGCGCGGACCGGCTGGGCGTGGTCCGGGTGGGGGCCCCGGCCGACGAGGTGCGCGACGGCGCCCGGTCCGCCCTGGTCCGGACCCCGGCCGGGACGGTCCGGGCCCGCTGGGTGTTCGACTCCCGGCCGGTCCCGCCCCGGAGCCCGCCCCGGACCGCCTGGCTGCAGCACTTCCGGGGCTGGACCCTGCGGTTCGCCGAGCCGGTCCTCGACCCCGACCGGGCCGTGCTGATGGACTTCACCGCACCCCAGCCGGCCGGCCGGGGGCTGGCCTTCGGCTACGTCCTGCCGCTGTCCGCCGACCGGGGCCTGGTCGAGTACACGGTCTTCTCCCGCGAGCGGCTGACCGGCGCGGCGTACGACGACGCCCTGCGGGCCTATCTGGCGGCGCGCTGGCCGGGGGTGGCAAGCGCCGTGGAGGCCGTGGAGGACGGGGCGATCCCGATGACCGACGCGGTGCATGCCCGGCGCGCGGGGGACCGGGTGTTCCGGCTCGGCACGGCGGGCGGGGCGACCCGCGGCTCCACCGGGTACACCTTCGCGGCGATGCAGCGGCAGGCCCAGGTGGTCGCGCAGGCCCTGTTCACGGGAGGGGACGCCCCGCCGCCGGTCCCGCCGCCGCCCTATCCGGCCCGGCACCGGTGGATGGACGCGGTGCTGCTGCGGGCCCTGGACGCCGGCCTGGTCGACGGTCCGGAGCTGTTCGCGCGGCTGTTCCGGCGCAATCCACCGGCCCGGGTGCTGCGGTTCCTGGACGGTGCGAGCACCCCGGTCGAGGAGTTGGCCGTGATGCTGTCGGCCCCGGTGCCGGGGATGACCCTGGCCGCGGCGGTGGACGCCCTGGCCCGGTTGAGGCCGCGCGGCCCGGGTCGGACAGGCATCGGCGGCCGCGTGCACTAGCCTGCTCGCGTGTCGAAAGTCCTCGTCAACCTGCCCGCTGGTGAGCGGATCGGGATCGCCTTCTCCGGCGGTCTGGACACCTCTGTCGCCGTCGCCTGGATGCGCGAGCGCGGGGCCGTCCCCTGCGCGTACACCGCCGACCTCGGTCAGTATGACGAGGACGACATCGCCTCGATCCCCGGCCGTGCCCTGCAGTACGGCGCCGAGCTGGCCCGGCTGGTCGACTGCCGGGAGCGGCTGGTCGAGGAGGGCCTGGTCGCGCTGATGTGCGGGGCGTTCCACATCCGCTCCGCCGGTCGCGCCTACTTCAACACCACCCCGCTCGGCCGCGCCGTCACCGGGACCCTGCTGGTCCAGGCCATGCGCGAGGACGAGGTCTACGTCTGGGGCGACGGGTCGACGTTCAAGGGCAACGACATCGAGCGGTTCTACCGCTACGGCCTGCTGGCCAACCCGCAGCTGCGGATCTACAAGCCGTGGCTGGACCCGGACTTCGTCAAGGAGCTCGGCGGCCGCACCGAGATGTCCCAGTGGCTGGCCCTGCGGGACCTGCCGTACCGGGCGAGCACCGAGAAGGCGTACTCCACCGACGCCAACATCTGGGGCGCCACCCACGAGGCGAAGAAGCTGGAGCACCTCGACGAGTCGATGGAGCTGGTCGAGCCGATCATGGGCGTCCGGTTCTGGGACGAGTCGGTGCAGATCGCTGCCGAGACCGTCACCGTGACCTACGTCGAGGGGCGCCCGGTCGCGATCAACGGGCACCAGTTCGACTCCCCGGTCGAACTGGTGCACGAGGCGAACCGGATCGGCGGCCGGCACGGCCTGGGCATGTCCGACCAGATCGAGAACCGGATCATCGAGGCCAAGTCCCGCGGGATCTACGAGGCCCCGGGCATGGCCCTGCTGCACCTGACCTACGAGCGGCTGGTCAACGCGATCCACAATGAGGACACCGTCGCCACCTACCGGGATTCCGGGCGGCGGCTGGGCCGGCTGCTCTACGAGGGCCGCTGGCTGGACCCGCAGGCGCTCATGCTGCGCGAGAGCCTGCAGCGCTGGGTCGGCAACGCGATCACCGGCGAGGTGACCGTCCGGCTGCGCCGTGGCGAGGACTACACGATCGTGGACACCACCGGCCCGCACCTGACGTACCACCCGGAGCGGCTGTCGATGGAGCGCACCGAGGACGCCGCGTTCGGGCCGCTGGACCGGATCGGCCAGCTCACCATGCGCAACCTCGACATCGCCGACTCCCGGCAGAAGCTGGAGCTGTACGCCGGGAAGGGTCAGCTCGGCCCTGGCCAGTACGAGCTGGTCGGCAGCCTGGAACCCGGTGGTGCGCGGCCGATCGCCGAGATCGGGCGCGGCGAGGAGCACGAGACCGAGTTCCTCGACGAGGCGGCGATCGAGGCCGGCACCGACTGACCGCCTGGCCGGCGCGGCACACGCCTGCCTGATCGCCCCTGCTCGGGCGGTGTTGCCCTTGCTCGGGCGGTGGCGCGCTACGGCGTCGCCCGGCCCCGCAACCGGCGCAGCATGCGGGCGTCGCTGAACCCGACCGCGTGGGCCGCGGCGTCCTGCCCGCTCCCATGGCCGATCAGGTGCTCGGCCCGCTCCAGCCGCAGCTCCTGCTGGTAGCGCAGCGGGGTCAGGCCGGTGGCGGCCTGGAAGCGGCGGGTCAGCGTTCGCTCGCTGACCCCGGCCGCGGCCGCCAGTTCGGTCAGCGGCAGCGGCTCGGCGAACCGGGTGTCGATGACGTCCTGCGCCCGGTGCACGGCGTCGTTGAGGTGGGCCCGGTGCCTCAGCATCGCGCTGGCCTGCTGCTCGTCGCCGTTGCGCCGGGCGTAGACCACCATCGCCCGGGCCACGGCGGCCGCGGCCGCCGGACCGTGCCAGGTCGCCACCAGGTGCAGCGCGAGATCGATCCCGCTGGCGATCCCCGCGGAGGTCACCACCCGGCCGTCGACGACGTAGAGCACGTCGCGGACCACACAGGCCCGCGGGTACCGGCGGGCGAGGGCGTCCTGCAGTTCGTGGTGGGTGGTGCAGCGCCGTCCGTCGAGCAGCCCGGCCCGGCCGAGGGCGTCCGCCCCGGCGCAGACGCTGGCCACCGTGCCGCCGCGGTCGTGGTGCTCCCGCAGCCGCCCGAGGGTGTCCGGGGACAGGGCCGGCCCGATGCTGAACCGGTCGGACCGCCACCCCGGGACCACGACCAGGTCGGCGGGGTCCAGCGGCGGCCAGTCCGTCCGGGCCTGCAGTGGAAGCCCCTGCGCGGACACCACCTCGGGCTGCTCGGCGACGTAGTGCATCCGGTACGGATGACCGAGCTCGCCGGCCTCCGAGAACACCTGCGCCGGCCCGGCCAGGTCGAGCAGATGCACCCGGGGAACCAGCAGGAAGACGATGCGCGGCACGATCCGGTCAGCCTACGCCGGGCCGTACCGGGCCGGCGGGATCCGCCGCCCCCGCCGCCCCCGCCAGCCCGGTCAGCCCGGTCAGCCCGGCCAGTGTCGTCACCCGGTCCGTGTCGTCGCCCGGTCCGTGTCGTCGCCCGGCCCGTGTCGTCGCCCGGCCCGTGTCGTCAGCCCGCGGCCGGTACCGGGGCGGCGGTCAGCTCGTCGACGGTGGCGATGGTGGCGAACCGGCCGGCCAGGGCGTACTCGGTGCGCGCGATGATCTGCTGCGAGGACAGCGTCCGCGGGTCGGCGAGGATCTCCTCCAGCGAGGCCGTCTCGGGCAGGTCCCGGTGCGGCACGGGCATGGTTGCGGTGGCCTCGGTGACGAACACGACCTCGTACCCGAGGTCGCTGGCCAGCCGGGCGGTGGTCTCGCAGCACTGCTCGGTCCGGATCCCGCAGACCACGACCCGGCGGATCCCCGCCGCGGTGAGCAGGAGCTGCAGGTTCGTCGTGGTGAAGGCGTTGTGCACGACCTTGGTCAGCACCGGCTCACCCGCCGCGGGCTCCAGGCCCTCGATCAGCCGGACGTACCCGCTCACCGGGTCGAACACCCCGCCGGTGCCCGGCTCGGCGTGCACCACCCAGATCACCTGCTCGCCCCGGGCGCGGGCGGCGGTGACCAGGAGGTTCACGTCGTCGGCGATCCGCGGGTTGGAGATCGCCCGCCAGCTGTCCCGGGCCCGGAAGGACTCCTGGACGTCGATCACGAGCAGGGCGGTGGGGACGGAACCGGTCACGTCGTAGGTCGTCATGTCTCGATCCTGCCCGGTGCTGCGGCCGGGATCCCAGGCCCGATCAGGACCCGCCCCGGAACGATCCGGTCACCGGGATCGGGTCGTGGGCCAGCAGGTCCCCCCGACCCCGGCCCGCTCGTCCGCAGGGTCCGGTCCCGTGTCCCTCAGCTCGTGGGCCCGGACCACCCCGCCGGCTGGAAACGCCTGAGCCGCAACGAGTTCGTGACGACGAACACTGAGCTGAACGCCATCGCCCCACCCGCGATCACCGGGTTGAGCCAGCCGAGGGCGGCCAGCGGGATCGCGGCCACGTTGTAGGCGAATGCCCAGAACAGGTTTCCCTTGATGACGGCGAGGGTGCGCCGGGACAGCCGGATCGCGTCCGCCGCGGCCCGCAGGTCCCCGCGGACCAGGGTCAGGTCGGCGGCCTCGATCGCCACATCCGTCCCGCTGCCCATCGCCAGCCCGAGATCGGCCTGGGCCAGTGCCGCCGCGTCGTTCACGCCGTCGCCGACCATGGCCACCACCCGGCCCTGCTCCTGCAGCAGGCGGATCACGTCCACCTTGCCCTCCGGCAGCACTCCGGCGACCACGTCGTCGATCCCGACCTCCGCGGCCACCGCCCGCGCCGCCCGCTCGTTGTCCCCGGTGAGCAGCACCGGGTGCAGGCCGAGTTCCCGCAACTGGTCGACCGCCTGGGCGGAGCTGGGTTTCACGGTGTCCGCCACGGCCAGCAGCCCGCGGACGGCGCCGTCCCAGCCGGCCAGGACGGCGGTCCGGCCGGCGACCTCCGCCGCCTGCAGGGCCGCCTCCAGTTCCGGCGGGACCGTCTGCGCCCAGTCCCCGGTCAGCCAGTCCCGCCGCCCGACGACCACGGCGTGCCCCTCGACCATTCCCTGGACGCCCCGGCCCTGGCTGGAGACGAAACCCTCGACGTCGGGCACCGTCCCGGACTCCCGGGCGGAGCCGGCGATCGCCTGCGCGACGGGGTGCTCACTGGCCGCCTCGACCGCCCCGGCCAGGCGCAGCAGTCGTGCCGCGTCCTCGCCCGGCGCGGGCACCACGTCGACCAGGCGCATCCGGCCCTCGGTGACGGTGCCGGTCTTGTCCAGCACGACGGTGTCGGCCCGCCGGGTCCGTTCCAGCACCTGCGGACCCTTGATCAGCAGGCCGAGCTGTGCGCCGCGACCGGTCCCGACCAGCAGTGCCGTCGGGGTGGCCAGGCCCAGGGCGCACGGGCAGGCGATGACCAGGACGGCGACCGCCGCGGTGAACGCCTGCGTGGCGCCGCCTCCCGCCAGCAGCCAGCCGGCCAGGGTGGCCAGCGACAGCCCGATCACCACCGGCACGAACACCGCGGACACCCGGTCGGCCAGCCGCTGGACGGGTGCCTTGCCGGTCTGCGCCTGGGTGACCAGCCGGCCGATCTGGGCCAGCCGGGTGTCGGCGCCGACCCGGGCGGCCTGCAGCACCAGGCGTCCGGACGTGTTCACCGTGCCGCCGGTCACGGTCGATCCCGGCCCCACGTCCACCGGGACCGGCTCCCCGGTGAGCAGGGACTCGTCGACGGCGCTGGACCCCTCGAGCACGACGGCGTCGGTGGCCACTTTCTCCCCGGGCCGGGCCACGAACAGGTCCCCGACCGCCAGCTGCTCGATCGGCACCCGCAGCTCGGTCCGGGAGCCGTCCGGTCCCGGGCGCAGCAGCGCGACGTCCTTGGCGCCGAGCTCCAGCAGGGCGCGCAGGGCGGCCCCGGACCGTCGCCTGGCGCGGGCCTCGGCGTACCGGCCGGCCAGCAGGAACACGGTCACCCCGGCGGCGACCTCGAGGTACAGGTCCGCGCCGGCCGGCATCCCCGGCAGGTCCGCGGCAGGGTGCCCGGTGAGGGACATCGGCATCCGCGTCCCGGTGGTCCCGGTGGCGGTGAAGAACAGGGCGTACAGCGACCAGCCGTAGGCGGCGGCCACCCCGATGCTGATCAGGGTGTCCATGGTGACCGCGCCGTGCCGGAGGTTGCGCCAGGCCACCCGGTGGAACGGCCAGGCCCCCCAGACCGCGACCGGCGAGGCCAGGGCCAGGCTGAGCCACTGCCAGTTGTCGAACTGCAGCGGCGGGATCATCGCCAGGGCCAGCACCGGGACCGCCAGCGCGAGGCTGACCCGCAACCGCTGCCGCAGGGCCGCCGCCTCGAGGTCCTCGGGGTCCGCGGCAGCGCC
>DASTGO010000315.1:0-21285 GCA_035719045.1 Kineosporiaceae bacterium
CCAGGATCCCGCAGACCTGGTAGGCGGCCAGGGTTGCCGTGGTCACCCCCGAGGCGGCACCCGCGAGCTGCAGCCCGAGCAGGTCCACCGTGGGCAGCACCGCCATCGACGCCGAGCCGACCCAGAACGGGACCGACACCCGGAACGTCAGCAGGGCCGCCAGTTCCCCGCGCCGGGGCAGCAGGTCGCGCAGCGACCAGAGGCCGACGCCGGTGGCGGCGCAGGCTCCGGCGAGGAAGCCCACCGCCACCCCGTCCGCCCCCATGCCCGCGCCCGTCGTCAGCGCGACCGCCACGGCCGCCTTCACCGTCACCTCGACCGACTGCAGCGTCCCCAGCCCGGTGAACCTTCGGCTGCCCTGGAGCATGCCGGCCAGGACCGCGTTGAACGACAGGACGGGCAGGGTGGCGGCGGTCGCGCCGAGCAGGACCGGGGAGGCGGAAGGGATCAGCCGCAGCCCCGACGCCTCGGCCACCAGGAGTGCCGCGGCCAGCGCTGTGCCGGCTGCGGTGTTGAGCAGCAACCCGGACCGGAACAGGGCGGACACCTCTGCCACGGGGTTCGGGGCGACCGGTGGGCCGACCGCGGGCGGATCGGGGTCGGGTGCGCCGGCAGCGGCCCGGGACGCCAGCGCCCAGGGCACGCCCGCGCCCAGGGCGAGCCCGCACAGCAGCAGGACGGCCTGTGCCGTGCCGACCACGCCGAACGCCGCGGGGGCCAGGATCCAGGCCAGGACGACGCCGAGCAGGTAGTTGAGCAGCGATGTGATGGCGAAGCGCAGCACCAGGACGACGCCCCCGCGGGCGGCGGTCTGCTGATCGCTCAACTGGCGCATGCGGCTGCCGGCGCCTGGTGGCCGCAGGCGCGGCCGGTCATACCCGCTCCCTGATCTCACGCCGTTCACCCGGCTCATAGCTTTCGTTGCGTTGCGCACCGTTCCCGCGTAGGTCGAGGACGAAGTCGCCGGCCGGCAGGCGCGTCGTCGGGTCGAGGGCGAGGCTGCCGCCGGGCCTGGCCACCCCGGCCCCCACCCCGATCCCGAGGGGGCGGCCACCCCGCAGCGTGAGTTCGAAGAGTTCCTCGTACCGGTCGACGCACACGTCCCAGGACAGGTCGGCGGCCCGGCGTACGGACAGCGGGCGCAGTTGGGCCAGCCGGGCGGGGTCGCGGGCCAGGGCGAGCAGGGTCTCGCGCAGGGCGCCGGTGTCGCCGGGCGGCACCAGCGCGCCCGTCGGGCCGGCCACCTCGCGGACCCCCGGCAGGTCGGAGGCCACGGGCACGCACCCGGAGCGCATGCCTTCCAGCAGGACGAGCCCGAACGCCTCCGCCCTGGTGACCGACGGCAGGGCGATGATGTCGTGCCGCGCATACTCCGCCAGCACCGTGGCGTCGGGCAGCCAGCCCCGGAAGGTGGCGTTGCCGGCGCTGAGGGCCGCGGCCATCCGCCTGTAGTGGTCCAGTTTCGGTCCCCGGCCGATCAGGGTCAGCTCGAGGGAGGGCTGCCCGGCGACGGCCTCCAGCAGGTTGTCGACCCCCTTGTAGGGCCTCATCTGCCCGACGAACAGGACCCGGAGCGTGGGTGCTTCGCCGCGGGCGGCCAGGTTCCGGTCCGTCGAGGGCAGCCGGTCCACTCCCCAGGGCACGAAGGTGACCGGTGGCCCCCCGGGCATGAAGTGGTACTCGGCGTAGTCCCGCGATGAGGTGACGACGAGGTCGCTGCGGCGGCTGAGCATGCGATGGAAGGTGTTGTAGAAGGTGCAGGCAGCCCCGAGCCGGGGGATGGCCATCGGGCCGTGGTGGGTGTAGACGACCCTGGGGCGAAGATCGGCCGGGAGCCGGCCGATCCGGTGCAGGAAGACGTCACTGACCGTCGGCGCGGGCCCGTGGAGGTTCACCAGGTCGTACTCCGGCAGACCACCGGCGAGCCGCCGCCAGTGCATGCCGAGTGAGCTGAGTCGCATCTCGTGCATGGTCATCCGCGGCACCTGCAGCGACGACAGGACGTCGGCCTGGTGGCCGCGTGCGCGCAGGCCGGTCGCCAGCCGGTCCACGCAACGGGACACACCGGACGTGATCGGCGGAGCCTCGGACGAAACGATCAGGATCTTCATCTGCATGTCTCCCCGGCGTGCTCCGAATCGGCGATGGCGCCGTCCCGGGCGGGTGTCCCGGGTGGCTCGGTGAGGCGAGCGGTCCCTGGTCGAGCAGACAGATCGTTCTCGGGCCTGCCGTCTCCCACTCCCCTCGGCACGGGCGCCGTGGTGTGGGGGGCGCCAATGCCCGACCCAGCCTATGCCGACATAACGGTACGAGAGGGATGAACAGGACACCTGCCTGGATGCGTGACCGGGTGCGCCGATCGCCGAACGCCGGTCTTCATGTGCGAGCGCACCCCTGTTCGTCGAGCCCAGTGAGGGCTGGGCACGCAGCGTCACAGACGTGGGCTAGCTGGGCGTATTCATGGTTGCACTCTGTGTGAATCACTGAAGGTCATGGCTGATCACGTGCACGATGAGTGAGGCCGGAAACCCCAAGTGAAGGAAAACGATCTTGGTGCGATCACACCGAGTAGCTAGCCCCGCTCACCTCTCCGACGCGACGGCTCTCTACCCCACCTGCACCTGGTCGAGCCGTCGATGAGCCTGACGCATGAGCACGGTGGGCCGGGCCACGACCGCGGCGTTCCGGCCGATCCACCCGTCTGCGACACCGCCCCTGCGCTGGGCTCGTCCACCGCAGATCCGGCTGCGGTGATTCCTGCTCCGCGGGTCGACATCCTCCGGGCCGCGTCCGGGACCCGGCTCATCATGGTCCGGCACGGTGAGTCGGTCGCCCAGCGGAGCGACACCGTCGCCGGCCACAGCGGCTGCCTGGGCCTCACCGACGTGGGGCGCGCCCAGGCGGCTGCGCTCGGGAAGCGGCTGCAGGCCACCGGCGAACTCGCCTCCGTTTCCGTCATCCACACCAGCCGCATGCTGCGGGCCAGGCAGACGGCGGACATCGTGGCCTCAGCCCTCGGTGATGTCGCCGTCGAGGAGACCTGCGCTCTGTGCGAGTACCACCCGGGAGAGGGCGACGGCCTCAGTCAGCGCGAGTTCGATGCGCGGTGGCCGACGGTCAATCCCTGGGACCCGCATGAGCGCCGCGCTCCCGGCAGCGAGACCTGGGCCGAGATGGCGCACCGCGTCGCCGCCGGCCTGGACGCCCTGATCGACGCCCACCGCGGGCGGACCGTCGTCGTCGTCACCCACAGCGGCGTCATCATCCAGGCGATGATGCGCTGGCTGGACCTGCGGTTCGTGCGGCAGGCAGACCTGGCCTGGCTCGAGGCCGCCAATGCGTCCCTCACCAGCTGGCAGGTCACCGCAAACCCGTTCCGTCCCGACGGGCTCCCGCTGGAGCTGGTGACCTTCAGCGATGCCGCCCACCTCGTCGGTCCCCACTTCTGAGCAGGAGATCCGCATGTTGGACGTCAGTTGCAACGACGTCAAGAAGCTCATCGACCCGCACCCGTACAGCGGCAGCGTCGAGACGCACCGGCAGCTTCCGGCGCAGGGCCTGGACCCCGAAGACGTTCTGGCCGAGCTGAAGTGGATGGCCGAGACCGAGGACCTGCCGGCCATGACCGGACGTGTCTCAGGTTCCGTCTACCACGGCGGACATGAGCACTACGCCTTGCTCAACAACGCCTTCGGGTTCTTCTCCCACGCCAACGCCCTGCAGCGCGACATGTATCCGTCGGCGACCCGGTTCGAGGCGGAGATCATCGCGATGACCCGGTCCCTGCTCGGTGCGGACGACGACGTCTGCGGAGCGCTGACCTCCGGTGGCACCGAGAGCCTCACCACCCAGATGCTGGTGTACCGGGACGTCGCCCGGGAGGACCGCGGTGTCACCGAACCCGAGATGATCATCCCTGTCACGGCGCACTGCGCGCTCGACAAGGCGGCGCACTACCTCGGGGTCCGGTTGCTCAAGGCCCCTGTGGACTCCGGGTTCCAGGTGGACGTCGACTGGGTCGCCGACCACATCACCGACCGAACGATCGCCCTGCTCGGATCCGCCGGCAACTACCAGTACGGGGTCGTCGACCCGATCGAGGAACTCGGCGCGCTGGCCCTCCGGCACGGTATCGGCCTGCACGTGGACGCCTGCCTCGGCGGGTACATCCTGCCGTGGGCGGAGCGCCTCGGGCGCACGGTGAGCCCGTTCGACTTCCGGGTCCCCGGAGTCACCTCTCTGTCCGCGGACCCGCACAAGTACGGCTACGGCCTCAAGGGGACAGGGGTGCTGCTGTACCGCAACCAGGAGTTGCGGCGCAGGCAGTACTTCACCGCCACGGACTGGTCCGGTGGGATGTACCTGTCCCCGGGCATGGCCGGCAGCCGTTCGGTGGGCCTGCTGGCCTCGACCTGGGCGGCCATGGTGATCCTCGGACAGCCGGGCTACCGCGCGGGTGCCGAACGGATCTTCGCGGCCGCCGACCAGATCCGGACCGCGGTGCGAGGCATCCCCGGCCTCACCCTCCTCGGAGAGTCACCGTTCATCGTCGCCTTCACCACCGACCCGGAGGGTGACATCTACGACGTCGGTGACCGGCTCTCGGCCCGAGGGTGGCGCCTGAACGGACTGCAGAACCCCGCCGGGCTGCACTTCTGCATCACCCTCGCCAACGCCGACCCCGCAGTCGCCGAGGAGTTCGCCGGCGACCTTCGGTCCTGCGTCGAGGCCGCCTCGGGCAGCCCGGCCGGACAGACGCAGACCGGGATGCTGTACGGCTTGTCCGCGGCCGGACCCGCGGGACGGGCGTCCGCGGACCGGATCCTGCGTACCGCACTCGACATCTTCCACGACACCCCCTGACGGGCCACCGCGTGGACGTGTCCGGCCGTGCCTGCCGTGGCAGGTGAGGGCGATGGAGGCGGAACTGGCTCGGGCGTACCGCTGCGGCACGTGCCACCACTGCGTAGCCTGTCGTGGCACAGGCATCCCAGCTGCCGGATGACGAGAAAGGGGCTGGCTGCGCCATCGTGGACGACACCGATTCTCGGGCGGATCCACCGGGACGCGCTGTCGGTGGGCCCTTCCTTGCGGACCTGCTTCCCACGCCCGTGGTGGTGCGGCAACTCCGAGAGCATCCGGCCGAACTCGATCTCCTCCCTGCGGAGGAGGCCCTCGTCCGGGGCGCGGTGGACCGGCGCCGCCGCGAGTTCGCGGCCGTCCGGCGGTGCGCCCGGGGGGCGCTCGCCGCGCTCGGATTCCCACCTGAGCCCATCCTCGTCGGCGAGCGGGGGGACCCCATCTGGCCGGCGGGGGTGGTGGGGAGCATGACGCATTGCCACGGATACGCAGCCGCAGCGCTGGGCCCTTCGACCTCGGTCCTCGGGATCGGGGTGGACGCGGAACCGGAGGGTCCGCTGCCCGAGGGCGTCGAGGAACTGATCTGCCTGCCACAGGAGCGGGTTCGGCTCGCCGATCTGGCACGGGAGGATCCGCGGCTGCACTGGGACAGGCTGCTGTTCAGTGCCAAGGAATCCGTCTACAAGACCTGGTACCCGTTGATGCGAACCTGGTTGGACTTCGATCAGGTGCAGATCGACGTGGACCCGCATCACGGCACCTTCCTGGCGCGGCTTCTCGTTCCCGGGCCGGTGGTGGCCGGGCGGCAGTACGACGAGTTCGCCGGGCGTTGGACGGCGGCGGGCGGCCTGATCGTGACGGCGATCGTCCTGCACCGCGACCTCTGACGGTCGGTCGGGATCAACCCGAGCTGTCATGACCTGATCCCGTTGCCGCACCACACCTTGGGGGGCTACGGAATCGGCGCCGCCAACGACCGTGACGGTGCTCGGCGGCAACTCCTTGAGGAGAAGACCCGGTCGCCATGACCCGGATGCCGCAACAGGCGTGAATGGCGGACCGAACCCAGGCGTGAGGGCTTCGCTGCGAACATTCTCTGCGGCATTTCGCCGAACCGTCCAACGTCCCGTGTCTGACCACCAGCGGCCCGCGACGGGCCACGTCGCATGGGGAGTGGCCGCAGGTCATGCTGGTGACACTGCGGGCGCTGTGACGCCTCGGCGCGCCCGGACCGGTAGGATCGCGCCATGGCAGGCCCCGCAATCATCACCGATAGATCAGACCCCGCAGTGCAGCGCATCATCGACGTGACGAGGCATTCACGGTCGGTCGTCCGGACGGCTCTGATTGAAGACGTCGAGCCGCTCGTGCAGTGCATCCGTGCGGGGCTGGAGTTCCTGGAGGTGTACGGGGTCGATGGCGTGCCGGTCCCGAGCGAACTGTCGGCCGCCTGCCGCGACCGGGAAATCCCGTTCCGGCTTATCGAGTCGTCGATTGTCACTCAACTCTTCAAATCCGATAAACGGCCGAAGGCGTTCGGTGTGGCGCGACTGCCGCGGCCGAGCAGCTTCGCGGACCTGAAGAACTGCACCGGGGACATCATCATCCTGGACGGGGTGAAGATCGTCGGGAACATCGGTGCCATTGTGCGGACGTCGTTCGCGCTGGGCGCCGGGGGCATTGTGTTGGTGGACAGTGATCTGGTGAGCATTGCGGACCGGCGTCTGGTCCGGGCAAGCCGGGGATACGTCTTTTCACTTCCGGTGGTCCTGGTGTCGAGCCAGGAGGCAGTCAGCTACTTCGCTGGTAGCGGACTGCGCCTGCTGACGTTCGATGCCGGCGGCGAACTCGGGCTGGGGGAGCTGCGGCGCGCGGACGAGCGGCTCGCTCTCCTGTTCGGCAGTGAGAAGACCGGCTCCTCGAACGACTTCGCAGAGGTCGCTGACGGCTCGGTGTCGATTGCGATCAACCCGCTCGCGGAGTCGCTCAACGTCTCTGTCGCGGTGGGGATCGCACTCGAACAGCGATCGAGCCGGAACCTCACCCTCATGACGGGGAACGGGAACGCCTCGGCCCGTCAGTGATGCGGCAACAGCTCGTCGGTGATTCCGCTGGATCCTGCTGCGCTCCCAGTGGGCAGGTCCATGACAGGGCAGTCCCACCACGTCTGCTCGAGCGCGCAGTGCCTGCGGGCGTCCGGAGAAGCACCACCCGTTCAGGAGTGCAGTCTGGCCACCCCGGCCCACATGCTGACGTCCGCGGCGTCGGCGCGTGGTGTCCCGTCGTCGGCGGGCCGCCGGTCCGGGACGGGCGTGATGCCGGGTGGGGTGAGTTCGTGGCCGTCGAAGAACCGGGCGACCTCGTCGCGGGTGCGGAAGCGGAACTGGGGGCCGAGGATGGCCCGCTGGTCAGCAGGGCTCGGGCGTGGGCGAGCACGATCGGGTCGTTGTCGACGTAGACCACGCGGGACGAGGGGTTGATCCGCCCGGCCCAGGAACCGCCGGTTCTCCACCGCAGTCACCCGGATGGTGGGGAAGACCGACACGATCGCGTCGCCGGACTCCCGGTCGGCGGCGAAGGTGTCCTTGCCCCCCAGCCAGTAGTCGTAGCGGCGCGCCGGGTGCGCCACCGAGGTGTCGAACGCCAGTTCCGGTCCGTCGGGTGCGACGTGGCTGACCCGGCTCTGCGCAGGCGCTGCCTGCTGGTCCTGCGAGTCCACGCCGACCCCTTTCACCCGATCTGGGGTAAATCCCCTCTTCGGGCCGATCTGCCAGGGATCCTAGGCCACGCCGATCGGTCCGCGCGTGGCCTTGCCTCGGTCAGTCCCTGGAGCGGACTCTGGCTCGCGTGGGTGATCTCCCGCAGAGCGCTGCGAGCCGATCACGAGGGCACTCGACCAGCTCGTCGAGCTCCGTGACCGCGAGGAGCCACGTCTCGTCCCCCGCTGACGGCGTGGCCCTGATCAGCCAGAAGTCGCGGCTCCGATGCGACGTTGCGGGTTCACGGGCTGGCGGGCAGTTGGTGGTGCCGGTTGTGGGGGTCGGTGACCAGGAAGGTGTAGCCGGGAAGCAGCGTGACCCCGGTGGCGGCTGGATGGCCGCCTGCGGCCAGGGCGGTGGCGAAGGCGTCGGTGAGGGCGGGGTCAGGTCCGATGGCGGTGGCGGCGGCGTACTCCTGCCCGGCAGGGATGGAGACGGGTTGGTGGAGGTGGTTGCCGCGTTCGTAGCGGCCTGAGGTGGCGACGCCGCCGTCGGTGATTTCGACGACGGCGATGAGCCGTTGCGGGTCGAGCGGGTCCCGGATGCCGATCCGCCAGGGGGCGAGACGGGAAGCGCCGCCGGTGACGGCGATGTCGCCGCCGGCATTGACCATGACGTGCCGGATGCCGCGTTGGTTGAGCAGGCGGACGGAGCGGCCGGCGGCCCAGCCCTTCACCAGTCCGGAGGGGTCGAAGCCGCCCGGGACGGCCCAGGGGTCGAAGGCGCCGTTGGTCAGGACGCGGGCCTTGCGGCAGTAGGAGATGACCTCGGCGAGATCGCGTTCGGCGTGGCTACGGGGATGCCAGAGGAGGCGCTCTTCGTCGTGCTCACCGCGGCGCAGCGCGCTGACCAGGGAGTCGGGGCGGAACACGCTGAAGGTGGCGTCGACGTCCGCCAGGAGGGCGTGGACGGCGGCCAGTGCGGCGGGCACGTCGACGCCTGCGGGAACCAGGCGCAGCTCGACCGAGACGACGGTGTCCCAGATGTGGATCACGTCCACGGTTCGGGCCTGGCCGCTGGGGACGGGCAGATCGTCGTCGCCGGGTGCGGGCAGGCAGGTGCGGCAGGCCGAAGAGGACGGGACGGGCAGGGCCGGGGCAGCCAGGGTCACGGGTGGCCGCCGATGGAGTCCAGGGCGGACTGGACCGACTGGGCGTACCCGCTGCTGGTGTAGGTGGCGCCGGAGACGCCGTTGATCTGTGCCGACTGTGCGGTGAGGACCTGTTGCCGCAGGAGCGGGCGCGCCGCCTGCGCAATGCCCTGGGAGTGGCGGTCGCCGTTGGGCAGCTGCAGGGCCTGGACGTCGGTGATGCTCGAACCGGTGATGATCAGGCGGACCTGGACCACGCCGTAGGGGATGGTCACCGGCTGGCCGTCGACGCTGCGGGTCGTGGTGGAGCTCGTGGTGGCCGGGGCAGCGCTTGTGGCCGTGCCGCGGGTGGCGTTGCCGGGGCCGGCCGAGGCCGTTGCCGTGGCAGCAGGTGCGGCGCCGGGCGTCGTGGTGGTGCTGGGCGTCGTGGTGGTGCTGGGCCGGCCGGAGGTGGCAGCGGGTGGCTGGTGCGGGGTGGCAGGGGAGCGGCGCGGGTCGGGATCGGCGGACGGGGGATGGACGGTGACCAGATGGCCGGGGCCGAGTGGGGCGGGGGAGGCCAGGAGCTGGGCACGGGTGGTGGGGTTGGCGAGCAGGGTGCCGGCCAGCCCGGCGAGGGTGCCGGCGGTGAGCAGGATCGGGCGTCTCATGGTCGCGGCTCCGGGGCGGGTCAGCTGTGGTAGTCGAAGGCTTCGGTGTGGAAGCGCTGGCGTGGCACGCCGAGGCGGGCACAACTGTCGGAGACCGTGCCGACCATCGAGGTTGATCCGCACACGTACACGTCGGCGTCGGCGAGGTCGGGGACGAGGGCGCGCAGGGAGCCGGCGTCCAAGGGATTGGTCCGGCGGTCACCGACCAGGTAATGGACCTTCCCGTGGTGGGGCTGGCTCAGCCGGTCCAGCTCCTCGCGGAAGAGAACCTCCTGGGGGCTGCTGGCGCGGTAGAGCACGTCGACGCGGCATTGTTCGGGGAGCTCTTCCAGCAGGGCGCGGATCGGGGCGATGCCCACACCGCCGGCGACCAGGACCACGTGCTCGCCGTGGCGGGTGTCAGCCCGGAACGCTCCGTACGGTCCTTCGGCGATGACGCGGGTGCCGGGCTTGAGCCGGGCCACCGCCGCCGAGTGCCCGCCGAGGGCCCGGACGGTGATCCGCAGGTGCGTGCCGTCGGGGGCGGCGGACAGGGAATAGGGGTGGGACTGGGTCCACAGGCCGCGGGTGAGGAACCGCCAGGAGCAGAACTGCCCGCCGACGGCGTGTATGCGGCGCATGTCCCGGCCGTGGATGTAGACGCTGACCACATCGGGGCTCTCCCGCCGGACCGCGCTGACCCGCAGGTCGTGGCGCAGCGACCGGATCACGGGCAACCCGACCCGGAACACCAGCAGGGGCAGTACGCAGACCGCGTAGACGGTGAGCCAGAAGGCGCGGGCCCAGGGGTGTTGCAGGAACATCGGCCCGAGGGTGAGTTGGTGGGTGAAGGCCAACACGATCGCCAGGTAGGTGTAGACGTGGATTCCCCACCAGGTCTCGTAGTCCACCCGCCGACGCGCGGCCCGGATGCTGGTCAGGGCTGCGCTGAGCATGAGGATGAGCGCGGCCAGCGCCAGCAGGAGGGAGAAGGTGCCGCCCAGCAGTTCGCGGATCTCGGTCAGCAGCGGGCTGCCGTCGGTCAGGGAGTACCCCACGAAGACCAGCCCCACGTGGGCCACGACCGCCGTCAACGACCACGGCGCCAGCCTGCGGTGCCAGCGGACCAGGCGGTCCTGCCCGACCTCCCGTTCCATCTGCGGGGTGCGGGAGACCAGCAGCAGGCACAGCAGGATGCCGTACGTCCCGCTCAGCCCCGTGATCCGCCCGGCCAGGGTCAGTACCGAGCCGGGGGACCAGGTGCGGGGCAGCGGGTCGGGCCAGGCCAGCGCCAGGACGACGCCGAGGCCGGCCCCGGCGAGCAGTGCCGCGGCATCCCCGACCCGTTTCCGGGGACCGATCGCGGGTGCCGCGGGGCGCCCACCTCGACGGCGGTGGCCCGCCGTCCGCACCTGGGTCTTCACCCTTCCACCATCGGTCGCTGCGCCCTTCGGGTGATCGCCCGAACCGGTGATCTGCCCCGTCGCCGGCCGGTGGACCCTCGAAGGTCAAGCCGCGGCCGCCACTCCCGCCCGCCTCAGCCCGGGCCAGCCGTGACGGGAGGCGGTTCCCGGGCGGGTTGAGTGGTTCCCAGCCAGAGGGTGTCACGGGCGCGGGTGATGCCGACGTAGAGGCGTCGGCGTTCGAGGCGGGCGCGTTCGGTGTAGGCGTCGTCGGATTCGTGTCGACGCCGGGGGTCGGGGGTCCGGTCGGTGTCGGGGATGAGAACGTGAGCGAAGTCCAGGCCCTTGCCGCGTTCGAAGGTGCCGACCTTCACCGCGTCCACGGTGTGCCCGTCGTAGTGGGTGAGCGGGACGACGGGAATGCCGGCTCGGGTCAGGACCTGCGACCAGCGCTCGACGGCGCGGTTGGTGGCCACGAGCAGGGCGGTATCGCCGTGCCGGGCCGCGTGTTGGTCGTGCAGGGTCTCGAGGTGCTGGAGCAGCGCCATCTCCTGCGAGGGCGGGTCGGCCGCGGTGACGTGGGCGACCATCCCGCCGGGGCGCGTGGTGTGGACCTGACGGTGCGGGTCGGCCGGAGCCGGATCGAGATCGTCGAAGGTGTCTTCGCCGAGCATCGTCAGGGCGTGTCGAAGGATCTCGGCGCCGTTGCGGTAGTTGCGGTCCAGGACGACTGCGCGACCGGCCACGGAGATCCCCGCCTCGGCGAGGGTGAACCCGCCGGGGTAGACCGACTGCTGGCCGTCGCCGACCAGCAGCAACCCGTCGGGGCCGTCGCCGGCGAGTGCATGGAGCAGTCGGAGTCCGGTGCAGGTGAGGTCCTGTACCTCGTCGACGATGACGGCGTCCCAGCCCGGCTGCACCGTTCCGGCGCGGACGGCCTGCAGGGCCCGGGTGAGCACGTCGTCCCAGTCGATGAGGCCCTGTTCCAGGCGGCGTCGCTCGTATTCGGTGAACAACCGCCAGACGGCTTCGCGGTGGACCGGTTGCAGGCGCGTGTGCCGGCCCACCCGGTCCAGCCGGGCGTAGGCCTCGAAGTCCTCGATCCCACGACCCTTGATCACGTGGGTGATCTCGTCCCGCCAGTACCTGGGGGAGTGGCCCACGGCGTCCAGGACACCGTCACGATGTGTGGCCGCCCAGGCCCGCGCCCAGCAGCTGTCCAGGGCGGCGGGGGCGACGTCCACGCCCGCACCGGCCCGGTGGAGCAGCCGGGCGGCGACCTGGTGCACCGAGGCGAAGTCGACCCGATCGGTCAGCTCCGGGGCCATCCGGGTGAACAGTCCCCGGAAGACAGGGCCGAGGCTGTTCACGTACGAGGCGAACAGGACCCGCCGGCCGCGCTGGGCCAGGTACCGGGCGCGATGCAGCGCGACCACCGTCTTGCCGGTCCCGGCCGGCCCACGGATGCGTGCCGGGCCGTTCCACGTCCGGGTGATCAGTCTGGCCTGGGAGGGGTGCAGCCAGGTCATCCAGCTCTCGATCGGCTCCGCCGCCGCAGCCCGGACCAGCTCCGACCAGACCTGCTCCAGGTCCCACAGCGCCGCTCCCTCCGCCGCGGGCACGTCTTCCGCCGCGGGCTCGTCCGGGCCTTCGTCCGGGCGGACCGCCTTGCCGGGACCGGGAGGAGTGAGGTCGCCGGAAATGCGCGGGACGGGGCGAGGTCGCGCAGCCCGCGCCGACGCCTGCTCACCTGCCGCCGGCGGACAGGCCCTCTCCAGAGCTGCGACCGTCTGTTCCACCTGCGCTGCCGACAGCCGTACCCCTCGGCGCAGCAGATCCATCCCCAGATCGAACTCGCCGAGAACCTGGATCTCGCCCACCACCGCGCGGGTCTTGCGGCGGCCGGTCAGCACCAGCAGGGGCACCACCTCCGCCGGAGCCAGTCCCTCCCTCACCAGCACCGACCGGACTGCTTCCGCCTGAGCCTGGAGCTTGTCCGTTGCGTCGTCCGCGTCGGCCTGGCCGCGCCAGAGCCGACCGTGCTCGACCCGAACGTCCCGCCAGGTCTTCACATCGACGACGAACACCCCGCCCGGACCGGCGAGCAGGACGTCGATGTTCGCCCGCCGGGTCCCCGGCCAGCGCCGGTCCGGCAGCACGTTCCAGCCGGTGTCGACCAGGTCGACCAGCACCCCGACGACGCGCTGTTCCCCTACTGCCCCGGCATGGAACCGGCCCTGCCGAGCGCGCAGCTCCCGCAGTACCCGGCTCAGGCTGTCCAGCTGTCGCTGCACCCCGTCGATCTGCAGACCGAGCTGAGCGACTTCTCCCCAGGCTGAGGCGCCACCCGGCTCGGGCAACGATCCGGGCTGCACACCTGTCGGCTCATGATCCCCCATCGTCACATCATGACCTCGACCAGTGACGAATCAACCCACCCCCCACCCACCGATCGCAGAGGCACCCCGCCGGCACGCCGCGCGCCAGGCCCTGCCGCATCCTCCGGCCACGGTGGTGTTGGGCGGTCGCTGCGACGGGGTATAGCCGCAGCGCAAGCCACGGAATCGACGAAGGGAGCCAGACATGTGCGCGAGTTGCGGATGTGGTGAGCCGTCGAACGACCACGGCGACGCCCGCAACATCACCATGACGGAACTGAACAGCGCGGCGCAGGCAGCTGGTGTCAGCACCAAGGAGGCCGCTGCGAACATCTGCAGCTGCTGCGGCGGCCACAGCTGACCGAGGCGCCGGACCTCGCCGACAGACCGGAAGCGTCAAGGCACAGCGCTCAGGCCATGTCACGAGGGGTGAGGTACCCAGACGGACAAGGGTGAGGTACCCGGACGGACGGGGACGGGTGATCCCGGTCCCCGTCCGTCTGCTCGATGAGCTCTGCACGGGTCGGCTTCCAGGACCGGCAACGGCTGCCCAGGCCTCGTGAGCGACTCCCCGAGGTCGTGCAGGCTGCGGTTCCGAACCGACGTCGGGGCTGGTGCGGTTCTCCATGACTCTCCCTCCATGACCGAGCACCCGGCCTGGGTCGCCAGCGGCTGGTTCGCCATCCTCGGGATCCTGCTCGCCGCGATCGTTGTCGGCCTGACCATGTGGAGGGTGGCCGGTGAGGAACTCCACGGGGGAGCGGCGACGGCATTCGTCGTCGGCTTCGCCGTGTGTCCGCCGGTGACGTTGTTGCTCGGCCTGTCGCTGGCGGTGGTCGCCCCGCTGGAAACTCGCGTCGTGCAGTTCTTCGGTCGCTACGTCGGCACCATCCGGCGTACCGGTCTGGTGATGACGGTGCCGCTGGCCACCCGGCGCACCATCAATCTGCGGGTGAACAACTTCGAGACCCGGCTGCTGAAGGTGTACGACGCCGACGCCAACCCGGTCGAGCTCGCTGCGATCGTGGTCGGGCACGTGGACGACACTGCCCGCGCGGCGTTCGCCGTCCAGGACCACGTGGACTTCGTCCAGTCCAGGCCGAGGCTGCGCTACGGCACGTCGCGGTGAGCCATCGGTACGACGACCTGGCCGGCTCCGGAACGTCCGCCGCGCGGCACGACCGAGGTCGTCGCGGAGGAGTTGGCCCGCGAGGTCGCGCAGCGGGTCGAGGTCGCAGGCGTGGAGATCGTGGAGGTCCGGATCGCGCACCTGGCCTACGCACCCGAGATCGCCCAGGCCATGCTGCAGCGGCAGCAGGCGTCGGCCGTCGTGGCCGCGCGGGAGCGGATCGTGGACGGTGCCGTCGGCATGGTCGAGATGGCGTTGGCCCGGCTGCAGGAGCACGACATCGTCGATCTCGACGAGGAACGCAAGGCGCAGATGGTGAGCAACCTGTTGGTCGTGCTGTGCGGGGACTCCCGCGCCACGCCCGTGGTGAACGTGGGGACCCTCTACCAGTAACCCCTGCCGCGATGGTGGGCGCAGGCCGCGGGACGAGTTCAGCCGACTTCTGAGGGGACGATGGCGGACAGCGCGTTCAGGTCCGCCAGCCCCGCCTGCTCCAAGCCGTTGGGGAAGCTCAGCTCCTGCAGGATGTCAGCGGCCTCCGGCCGTCTGGTCATCGAGGTGAGGACAGCTCTGATGTCCTCGGTCCGGTCCTGGAACTGGGGGCCGACCATGAAGCAGTGGAAGGCGAGGCGCCGATCCGTCCGGTGCAGGATCTGCAGGCCCGATCGGGAGAAGTCGGACATCCCCTCCCAGGTCTCGTTGAAGACGAACCCCAGCTCGGCGGCTCCGTCCATCACGGCCTTCGCGGCCGCGAGGTGGTTGCCGGTGAACCGGTAGTCGATCATGGATTCGTCGAGGCCGAGTTGGGGTAACAGCGTGACGCCCAGCGTGTGCACGATGAGCTTGTCGGTCGCGCTGGCCACCGTCACCTTCTGGCCCGGCTGGGGAGGAGTCCAGTCGGGACGTGCCACGAGGTAGGTCTCGTCGTGGATCCCGACCGGCTTCGCGACGGGGACGAAGCCCTGCTGTCGCGCGAACAACACGGCACTGTACGGGTTGGCGTAGACCAGGTCGTAGCCGCCGGCAAGGACTGCGCTCCGTTCGGCCAGGAAGTTCTCCTGCGCCTCGAAGTGGAGTCGGCAACTCAGCTGCGACTGCAGGTACGAGTTGAGGAAGAACCAGCCGTAGACGTTGCGAGCGGTGTCGTGCGGGCACACACTCATCCGCCGCAACTGGGTTGACAAGACCTCGAAGACGTCCATGTCATGCCTCCCGATCGCAGTCGCGCACCACGCTCACCGAAGGACTTGGCTGACGAACCCGGAGGCCGCTCGGGCTTCGATCCGCATCAGACCCAGGTTGGACGTGATCGGGCCGGACAGCACGAGGATGGCGTTCTCCCCGGCGGAGTACACGACGAGGTAGCCGTGGGCACCGCGGACCACCGTCTCGTGCAGGCCACCGAGATTGGTGCGTTCGGTGATCCTCTTGCCGAGACCGAGGGCGGTCGCGGCCATGGCGGCGACTCTCTCCGCCTCGCTCTCGGGGAAGTCGTGCGAGAGCGGTAGACCGTCCGACGAGGCGATCATCACGCCGTGGAGTTCCGGAATGGAACGGCGCAGGTCGTACACGACGCGCGCCAGATCCTCTTGCTTGCTCATGTGCAGACCTCACTGATCGACTTCGGGTCGGCTGCCCATCAGACTTCTTCGGCACCGGACCCTACCCGCTTGATGCGTTGAGTCGGCACGGGTGTGGGGCACGCCTCGTCGGCCTTCGTGGATGGGGGCGCGGCAACCGACCCCACCGTGAAGCTGGCTGAGCCTGCGGTCTGGACCGGGAGCCGTTGCTCAGGTCTGCGGTTCGTGCTGGGCCTTGAGCAGGGATTGCAGGTCGGTAAGGTGCCGCTCGCCCGCTACCACTGCTTGACGGGAGTCCTCAAGGCGCTGCTCGGCCAACTCCCGCTGATGGCGTTCAGCGGCGATCTGTGCGATGAGTTCGTGCAGCCGGGAAGCGTGGTGAGCCAGTTCCCCACGCAGCCCCTCGCTGTCCCGCACGGCCTCGGCGGCGGCGGTCCGGGCGGCGGCGAGTTCGGCGCGGGCCCGTTCGGCCTCGGCCAGGAGCCGGTCCCGTTCCGCCACGGCCTCCGCCCGAGCCGATTCGAGCAGACGTGCCGAGGTGGCGGCCGTGGCCTCCGCCGCTCTGGCCTGTTGCGCGTCCTGGAGTGCTGCAGCCAACTGGGCCGAGGTCGATGCAGCTTGCGACCGTTCCCGCTCCAGTGCCTCGCGCACCCCCCGCAGATCCGCAACGAGCCTCTGCACGTCCGACTCCGCTGCGGCACGGGCCGCCTCGGCCTGCCCGCGGACCCGCTCATGGGCGGCCACCTGTTCCCATGCCCCGGTCTGGATCCGGTCGGCGTCGCGCCGCGCGGCAGCAGCGTCCCGCTCGGCGGCGTCCTTGGCCTGGATCGCCTCGCGCGCCTGCGACAGCGCCTGACGTCGCGCCTGCTCGGCTGCCTCTGCTTGCGCGCGGGCCTCGGCGGCGTCCTGGCGAGCCGCGGTCGCCTCGGACTCTGCGCCGGCGATCTGACCCACCGCGCCACGCTCAGCTGCCTCGAGCCGCTCGACCAGGTGCCGTACCAGGCCGAGGAGTTCCGTGGAGACGGGCAACAGTCGCTCGCCGAGCGCCTGCGCCTGGGTCAGGGGCTCGGTCACGGCAGCGACATCGGTGGCACGCCGCTGCCGCGATGCCTGGTCGGCATGGGCCTTGCTGCAGTACCGGGGACGGCGCCCTGCCCGTCGCCGGCCCTGCTCATCCAACGGCCGGGCCGGAAGTGGAAGGTCGCAGTCCTCGAGGGCGCACTTCAGCTCCGGTTCAGGCCCTTCAACCGCCGCTTCGCTCTCCTGCACGACGTGCGACCTCCCCTGAATAATACGCGCATGACCGTGTCAAATCATTGCACGGTCACGCGAAATGCAGAATAGCATCACAGTGACGATGCCGTGATAATCACTGTTATGACGGCATTGCGGAGCACGGGGGAGTGGAGCATGGGGGAGTTCGGGCATCCGGCGGAGGGCGACGGGTCGGCGGTGAGGCGAAGCACGGCCCCCGGCCGAGGAGTGGGGCGAACCGGGGGTGTCGGCGGGCAGGACCACGGCGGTGGCCGGTCGGAGGAGGTCGGAACAACCGTGGGGACGAGGGAGGCGGGGGTCCAGCCCGAACAGTTCCCGGCTGAGCGCACTCGCGCGCTGTTGTGGCAGGCGGTGGCCGCTCTGCCTGCGCTTCCCCGGCAGAGTTCCGATCCCGCCGACCGCTACGACCTGCGGATACTCACGATGCTCTGGCTGGAAGCGGACAAATCGCCCCACACGAGGCGGGCATACTATGCCGACCTCGCAGAGTGGCTCAGCTGGTGTGAACGCACCGGACTTGACCCGCTGGGCGCCCGTCGGGCCGATCTTGACGCCTGGAAGGGGACCCTTGTGGTGACCGGTCCCGCCGGCGCCGTACGTCCGCCCGCTGCAGCCACGGTAGCCCGCCGACTAGCCTCGGTCTCGAGCTGGTACCGCTATCTGATCTCCAACGACGTTGCGGCCCGCAACCCTGTGGAGGCGGTGAACCGGCCACGTACCCACGATCTCCCCCCGCTCCCCGCCCTCGATGAAACCTCCACCGCCCGACTGCTCACCTATGTCGAGCAACGGGCCCGGCGCAACGGCACCGAGGCGTCGTGGCGGGACGCCGCGGTCGTGACCCTGCTCTTCCACACCGGCCTGCGGGTGAGCGCATTGACCGGGGCGGACCTCACCGACTTCGATCGGGACGGCGCCCATGTCGTCCTCCGGTATCGCAAGAAGGGTGGCTCCCGAGACCTGGTGCCGCTGGCCAAGCCGGTGCTCGTCCCGGTGCAGGAGTACCTCGCGCTGCGGGCCCGGCGGTTGGGAACCATCCCGGAGAGACTGAACGGACCCCTCTTCGCCACGGCCCCCCGCCGCGGCGGGCCACCGATCTCAGGCGGCTCGCGACTGACCCAGCGCGATGTGTGGCGGACCCTGCGCACCATGGCCCGGCAGGCGGGCCTGCCCCAAGCGGAAACCATCACCCCGCACACCGCGAGGCGCACTGCCGGGACGCTGCTGCTGGCGCACGGGGTTCCCGTGCAGATGGTTGCCGACCTTCTCGGGCACAAGGACATCCGCACCACTCGGGACCGCTATGACGCCCATCGGCACAAGCTCGACTCATCTCCGGCTTACTCACTGGCGGACCTCCTGGCCGACCGCCGCGCCAAGCTGCCCGAAGACGATCGGACAACCTGAGGAGAGCGGCTCCGGGTAGCCTCTCCTGCTCGCCTACGGCGAACTGCAGCGCTGGATGGGCCGGGCCGTCGTGGTCATCACCGCCGTCCTGGGACTGCTCGCCGCCCGGGTCTCGACGCGCCGGAGACCCTGGTACGTCATGGGTTTCACCGTCGGGTGCGTGGTCACGCTGATCGTCTGGCGAGGGTTCACAGATCTCGGTCACCTCTCGGCCTGGGTGATCGGGCTCGGTCTCGCCGTGCTCGTGCACCGGGCGCAGGCGACCCCTTCCACTTCGAGGGTCTGACGCCGCCGGTGCGCGTCCGGCAGTGGAACCGCCGACTCGCCAGGGCAGCGGTTGACCGGCTCTCCCGGGGGCCCGAGCGCCACACTGGTGAACGCGCGGGATGACCCGCGTGATCATACCTGGAGGGGTATGGTGGGCCCGGTCTTCGAGTACGGGTCGGGAGGCCCTGATCGGGAGGCGGACGATGATCGCGTGTGTCCCTGTCTTGCCGGATGGCGCCGTGGCTCCTGGCTGGGGCAGGGCCCGACGGGTGGCGTTGGCGGGCGTGACCGAGGGGCGGATCACGCAGTGGGAGGAGTTGGACGTCAACTGGGACGTTCTGCATGACGAGGGCTCCGAGGGCTCGCACCACGCCAGGGTCGCCCGCTTCCTGAAGGATCACCGCGTGGAGGTGGTGATCACCGGTCACCTGGGTGCCGGGATGGAGCGGATGCTGGGTTCGATGGGGGTGCGTGTGGTCCAGCAGGCGCAGGGGGACGCGCGTGCGGCCGTTCTCGCCGTCTACGCCGACCGGCCCACGGGGCCGAACTGAACCTGGCTCGCCTCCTGCGCCCCGGAGACAGACTCCTCGCCCTGGAACACGGCCTCTCGGCCCGGCCGGGCCGTGTCCGTTGGTGGAACCTGCTGCAGGGTCCCTGCCGGGCGCAGGTCGCAACCCCGGCCGCGACACGGTGCGCGTGTCGGAGGCTGGCGGGCTCGACGTCGCCGGTCTGACTCGGTTCAGCATCTTCGGTGGTCTGCCGACTCCTGAGCGGTTGACCGCCGTGGCAGCCCGCACCGAGCGCTGACGCAGGGGCTCATCGCCCGGCTCCCCGCGGCCTTCCCGGTTCGCGGCCCTACTGGTTCGCGGCCCTACTGACTCCCGGCTGCGCCGACTCCCGCTGCGGCGAGGGGAGACAGTGCCCGCCGGTGTCGGGAGGTCTGCACCGGCATCTCCATCTGATCTCCACATCGTCTCCGCTGCGGCTCCCGCTGACCGGTCGAGGCTGAGGCCCGGTCGGCGGCATGGGCCCGCCGGCTTCGGTGATGACCGGTTCCGGTGATGACCGGTTCCGGAGATGAGAGGGACCCACGATGACGACCCGGATGCACAGCCCCGGCCACGATGACTCCGCCGAGTCCCCTCGGCAGTTGACCCAAGGTCAGGGGCTCCTGGCGGAACCCGCCGGACCCGCCTCGGCGCCCGGTGCACCGTCCGAGTTCGGGCCGGTTTTCGTGCCTCGCCGCACCCGGTCCTGGGGCCGGCGGATGCGGTGGAGTCGGCGGGCGGTGCAGGCGGCCGGGGTGGGCCTGATCGGCTGGCAGGTCGTCCGCAGCTTCCTCGGCCAGGAGTCCGCAACGGAAGGGCTCTGCCCGTTCAGTGGCCTGGAGACCCTCTGGACGCTGGTGACCACCGGGCGGTACGTGCGACACGCCCATCCCGCGAGCGTCGTGCTCGCGGTCGCCGTCGTGGTTCTGGCCGTGACCGCGCGAGGGTTCTTCTGCGGCTGGCTGTGTGCCTTCGGCTCTCTGCAGGAGTGGGTGCACGCTGCGGCGCAGGCGCTGGCCGACCGGGTCCCGCCCCTGCGCCGGCTGCGTCGTGCCCTGAACCGCCCGCAGTTCGCGCGGCGCTGGCGGCGGGTGGACCGGGTGCTGCGGTGGGGCCGTTCGGTGGTGCTGGCCTGGGCGCTGATCGGTGCCGTGGTCACGGGCACGATGGTGGTCCGCGACGCCGATCCGTGGGCGGCCCTGGTTTCCGTCGCGCAGTTCGAGCTCAGCCTTGGGTTCACCGTGCTGCTGGCCACCTTCGCGCTGGCCTTGTTCGTCGAGCGGCCGTTCTGCCGGTATGCCTGCCCCCTGGGTGCCGTCCTGGGGCTCACCGCACGGATCAGCCCGGTCGCCGTCCAGCGGGACGCCGACACCTGCCTGGGCTGCGACCTGTGCAACAAGGCCTGCCCGGCGGCGATCCCGGTGAACACCCGCACCCGGGTCACCGACACCGCCTGCATCGGCTGCCTGGAGTGCGTGGCCGCCTGCCCCAGCCAGCCCGCCCTGAGCGTCGCCGTCGCCCTCCTCCCCCTGACCAGGAGCTGACATGGACACCACCGAGCCCACCACGACCGAGCCCACCACGAATGTCTCCGCCCGCACCGACTCCACCCCGGCGGACGGCATCTCCCCGCAGGCGCAGGAACCCCGACTGCGGCTGCCCGCCGGGCGCCGCCCCGTCCCGACCCGGTCGGTGCCCGGCACCCGGAAGGTTCCCGTCGTCGCCTACGCCCTGACCGGACTGCTCCTGCTCGGCGGGGTCGTCGGCGGGTCGATGGCCCTGGGCTGGTGGCAGACCGACTGTGGCGGCGTGAACGAGACGGCCGTCGCTTCCGGAACGCTGACACCGGACGGGGTCAAGGGCTCGATGACCGTCCAGCAGGTCGCCGACGGCTTCCCCGGACTCACCACCTCCGACGTCCTGACCTTCTTCGCCGCACCGTCCGGGACCCCCGCCTCCA
>DASTGO010000316.1:0-9983 GCA_035719045.1 Kineosporiaceae bacterium
CACCGGAGCGGTAACCACGGTTGCCGGAGCCGACCCGAGGGGCTCCTGCACTGACAGCAACGTGCCGACGTCCGCCAAGATCCCCCAGGCGTCGGCGTTGATCAATGACGGCACCTACCTGTATTGGCTGGACAACTGCGGAAGCGGTGCACCGGTCCGACGGATGTCCCTGGCCACCAACGCCGTGTCCACCCTCGTCAACCCCATCAGCGGCGTCACCTTCCGGTCTCTCACCGTCGGCCCTGACGGAGGGATCTACACAGGAACCAGCGTCGGGTCGGTGCTGCGGATTGACCCGGTCAGCAGGGCCGTCACCACCGTTGCCTCCTCCTTGCCCAACGTGGGGCTGGGCGCCGTGGCGGTGAACTCCTTGACCGCCGACGGGACCAGCTTGTGGGCGATCGCCACCGGAACCTGTGCCACGGGTGGCGGCCAGTGCGAGGCGATCTTCTCCGTCGATCCCACGACCGGCACGGCGACCGTCTTGGCCGGCTCGGTCATGGGGACGTGGCGTGGCGTGGCCCCTGGGGTCGCCCTGGTCTCCGCCGGGGACTACCTGTACGACTACGCCAAGGACTACTACCAGCTCAACGGCGTCGACGTCCTGCGGGAAGGGCTGGGCCGGTGGAAGAAGAGCACCGGGGAGTTCTCCTGGGTGTTCGGGATGAGGGCCGGGCCGGTCTTCAGCGGCGTTTCCCCGCTGGGCCAGGATTACAACTTCGGTCTGGACGTCGCCGGCGGCAGCCTGTACATGGCAGCCCCCTACCAGAAGCGGGTCTTGAAGCTCACCCCGGCCGGACCGATCGGACCAGCCGGAATGGAGGGCGCCGGCGGCTACAACTGCGCGCAGATCACCGGTTGCACCCCCAGCGCCGGGGACCCCGTGGACCTGGCGTCCGGTGACCTGTTCGAGGCCGCCAACGACCTCACGGTCCCCGGACGGGGCCCGGCACTGAGCTTCACCCGCACCTACGACACACGCCGCGCGGGCACCGCCGGCCGGCTGGGCTACGGGTGGACCGACAACTACGACTGGCGGCTGAGTACTGACACGAACAGCAGTTCGGCCACCTACGGTCAGGTCACCATCCAGCAGGGCAACGGTGCCCAGACCCAGTTCTTCCCCGACGGCCTGGGCGGCTACCAGGCCCCGTCCCGGAGCCTGGCCACACTGACCCACAACGCCGACGGCACCTGGACGTACGTGATCCGCCGGACCGCGACCTACACGTTCAACTCCAGTGGCCTCCTGACGGCCATCAAGGACCTGAACGGGTACACCACCACGCTGACGTACTCGGGAAGCCAGCTGACGAAGGCTACCGACCCCGCCGGCCGCACCCTGACCTTCGGCTACGACGCCAACGGCCGGATCCACACGATCACCGACCCTCTGCCGCGGACAGTCACCTACACCTACGACACCAACGGCAACCTCACCGGCGTCGTCGATGCCGACGGCCGGACCTGGACCCTCGGCTACGACAGCGCCCACCGGCTGACGACGATGACCGATCCCCGCGGCAACAGCGTGACCACCGTCTACGACGCCACCAGCGGGAAGGTCACCTCGCAGACCGACCGGCGCGGGAAGACCACCACCTTCGCCTACAGCGCTCCCGCGGCGGACGGCAGCACCACCACCACGGTCACCCACCCCGCCGGCAACGTCGACACCTCCACCTTCCTCAACGCCCTCCTGCTCCAGGAGGTCCGCGGGGCGGGCACCGCTGCGGCGACCACCTGGACGTACACCTACGACCCGGTCACCAGCGGCCGCACCAGCGCCACCGACGGCCTGGGCCACACCAGCACCGCCACCTACGACGCCAACGGCAACAAACTGACCGTCACCGATGCCCTTGGCCGTACCACCACCAGCACCTACAACGCGTTCAACCAGGCGCTGACGGTCACCGACCCCTCCGGGGTGGCCACCACCTACACCTACGACACCCACGGCAACCCGCTGACGGTGTCCAGGCCACTGACCGGCACCGCTTCCGTGGCGACCACCACCTATGCCTACGGCGACGCCGCCCACCCCGGTGACGTCACCTCCACGACCGATCCGCGCGGCAAGACCACCACCTACACCTACGACTCCTACGGCGCGGCCGCCACCGTCACGGACCCGACCGGTCGCAAGACCACCACCAACCACAACGTGATCGGCTGGACCACGAGTGTGGTCGCCCCGGCCGGGAACGCCACGGGCGGCAACCCCGCCGCACACACCATCACCTACGCCGACTTCACCGGGTTCGGCCGGCCGAAGACCGTCACCGACGCGCTGGGGCACGTCACCCGCTACGTCTACGACGCCGACCAGAACCTGACCGACGTCACCGACCCGGCCAACCGGCACACCAGCACCACCTACAACCAGGCCAACCAGCCGACCGTCGTCACCCGCCCCGACACCACCACGATCGCCAGCAGCTACGACGACAACGGCCGCCTGGTCACCAGCACCGACGCCCTGAACCACGCCACGACCTACGCCTACGACGCCGCCGACCGCACCGTCTCGGTGACCGACCCCCTCGGCCACACCACCAGCTACGGCTACGACGCCGCGGGGCGACGCACCAGCGTGACCGACCCCGGTGGCCACACGACCGGCTACGGCTACGACAACGCCGGACAGGCCACCACCGTCACCGACGCCCGCGGCAAGATCACCACCACCGGCTACGACAGCCTCGGCCGACCCGCCACTGTCACCGACCCTGACGGGCACACCACCGTCACCGTCTACGACTCCCTCGGCCGACGCACCCGCCAGGACCAGGGCACCAGCCAGCCGCTGACCACCACCGGCACCTGGACCTACGACCTGGCCGGCAACCTGCTCACCGACACCGACGGCAACAACCACACCACCAGCTACGGCTACGACGACGCGGGCCGGCGCACCAGCACCACCGACCCGCTCAACCAGGCCACCACGATCAGCTACGACCCCGACGGCAACCCCGCCGACACCACCCGGCCCGACGGCACCACCGCCACCCGCACCTGGGACGCTGGCGGTCACCTGACCGGGATCACCTACCCGGCCGGCACCCCCTCGGTCACCTACACCTACGACCCCGCGGGCCAGCGCTCCGGCATGACCGACGGCACGGGCGACACCAGCTACACCTACGACGCGCTCGGGCGGCTCACCAGCACCCAGCACACCCCCGCCGGTGGCGGGACGGCCACCACCGTGGCCTACACCTGGGACGCCGCCGGGCGCCTGACCGGGATCACCTACCCGGGCAACCAGACCCTCACCCGCGGCTACGACAACGCCGACCGGCTGACCACCGTCTCCGACTGGGCCAACCGCACCCTCACCTACGCCTGGGCCGCCAACAACACCCTCACCAGCGTCGCCTACCCCAACGGCGTCACCACCAGCAACACCTACGACGCCACCAACAACCTCACCGCCACCACCGCAGCCACGGGCAGCGGCACGGTCCTGGACCTGGCCTACGGCTACGACAACGCCGGACTGCTCACCAGCGACACCGACCAGACCAACCCCGCCAACCCCCTCACCCGCACCTACACCCACGACCCGCTGGCCCGCGTCAACACCGTCACCGGTGGTGCCAGCCCCGGCACCTACACCCACGACCCCGCCGGGCAGCTCACCACCGCCGGCGCATCCACCCAGGCCTTCGACGCCGCCGGGCAACTGACCAGCAGCGGCACCCCCGCCGCCCCCACCACCTACACCTACAACACCCTCGGGCAACGCGCCATCGCCACCACCACACCCACCGGTGGCAACCCCCTCACCACCAGCTACACCTACGACGCGGCCGGACGCCTCACCACCGCTATCCCGCCCGGCGGAGCCAGCGACACCTACACCTACGACGGCGACGGGCTACGGGCCGCCGCCGCCCACACCACCGGCACCACCGACACGTTCCTGTGGGACGTTGCCGGCAACCTGCCCCTGCTCCTGCAAGACACCACCAACACCTACCTGTACGGGCTCGGCTCCAGCCCCTACGCCCAGATCAACCGCACCACCGGCGCCATCACCTACCTGCACGCCGACAACCTCGGCAGCACCCGGACCACCACCGACACCACCGGCGCCACCACCAGCACCTGGACCTACGACCTGTACGGCAACACCACCAACCACACCGGAACCACCAGCACCCCGTTCCTCTATGCAGGCCAATACCGCGACGCCACCACCGGCCTGTACTACCTGCGCGCCCGCTACTACGACCCCACCACCGCCCAATTCCTCACCCGCGACCCCCTCCAACCCCTCACCCGCCAGCCCTACAGCTACACCAGCGGAAACCCCCTGCAGCACGGTGACCCCACCGGCCTCGTTGACGGCGCTACCTGCACCTGGTGGCTCCTCCAGTGCGGCGGCGTCGGCGAAGACCTCGCCAACTCAACCGCCACCGTCTTCGTCAACATCGGACGCGGAGCAAGCTTCGGCCTCACCGACCAGATCGCCGACTCGATCTCGCCCGGCGCCAGCTGCACCGTCGACAGCACCAGCTTCCAAGCACGCTTCAGCCAAGGCCTCGGAGCCGTCGGAGGTATCCTCGTCACCGGCCTCCCCGGCGGAGCTGCACGACTTGAGGAGGCAGCTGCCGCAAACGCGGGCGAGGACGCGGCTAGGTTTGTCGTTGACTCGGCTGGTAACGTCACCCTCCGCGCGCAGGGGCCGAGCGGTTGGATGACGGTTTCCGAACACGCAGCACAGCGACTGACAGAGCGTGGCATATCCATCGATGCTCTCGACGCGACACTCCGCCAGCCTTCGTTCCGGTACTGGCACGAGGGGGCCTGGAAAACGGGCTATTACGATCCCGCCACGAAGGTCTTTGTCGGGACCGTGAATGACACAGTCACGACGGTCATCGGCAGGGCGAGCCAGAACTACATCAACAACCTGAAGTCGGTGACTCCATGAGGATCTCCTACGACCCGACGGCTGACGCCGCCTACATCTACATTGTCGAGTCGGTTGGTGCTGCAGGTGTCGACTTCACCTATGGCTGCGATCCCGCGGCGGTAGGTGGAATGATCCATCTGGATTTCGACTCCGACGGGCGTCTGGTGGGTCTCGAAATCCTAGGGGCAAGTTCCAAGCTCCCCGTGGCGATCCTTAGGGAGGCTGAACGAGAACGCGAGAGTGGCGGCCAGTAGGTGCCGCAGACACGGCAGGCACTGGTGGGCTTCGGAGTTGGTGGGCGAACAAGGCTGCCACGGCCGATGACACGGGCGCGATTTCCGGCCACCCCCGGCCTTCGGTGAACGGCCACGAAGGACGACTTCCGGGCTATCCAGTTCATCCCGGCCGTGCCGGACCGTATCGGCCGCCGCTCCGAGCGCCGGCACCACTCGCAGCACCACCAGACCACAGTTCCCGCGACTCGGCACCCAACCACAGCCCGCCGCTGCCGCTCGTTCACGTGCGGCCGCAACGCCTCCCACCGCCGAGCCAAGGACTCCGCCACCGCATCCACCGGGACGTCCGTAGCATGAGCTACCCACCCCGCGGCCCAACAAGACCCTGTTCTGCCGCGGGCCCTGAGCCTGAGGCTCAGAGCGTTGGCCGAGGCAGCCTCCGCGCAAGAGCCTGGGCGGCCCGCTGATCAACCTCGGAGACCCACGCGGCGTACACCTTGAGGGTCGTCGTTCCACCGCCTCCGTGCCCGAGGCGTCCTGCGACGGTGCGAATGTCAACGCCGGCGGCGATGAGTTCGGTGGCGCTGTAGTGGCGCAGTTTGTGCAGCGTGGTGTCGATCCCGAGCCGCTTGACCATCCGGTCGTACCGCTGGGTCACGGTGTCCGGGTTCATCGCGACCGATGCGTCGGGGGTGAGCGTGAACAGGTGCCCGCTCGGGCCGATCTTGATGCCGAGTTGGGCAGCGATGGCGTCGGCCCGGGCCAGGTGTTCCCGGAGGATCTCGACGGTGTCGTCGTCGAGGGCGATCCGGCGTTGCTGGTGGGTCTTGGTGTCGAGTCGGACCCACCGCTTGTCGATCAGCTTCATGGAGTGGGCGACCGTCAGGACCTTGGCGTCCAGGTCGAGGTCCTCGCGCCAGAGCGCGCAGAGCTCGCCGCGGCGGGCGCCGGTCGTCATCGCCGTCCAGATCAGTGCGCCCCAGTCGGGGTCCTTCGACGCCTCGGTGAGGATCTGCGCAGCCTCGGCGGGCGCGGGCGGCTTCGGTTGCGGCGTTGGCGCCGGCGGGGGCTCGACGACGTCCAGCGGGTTCGTACCGATCCAGCGCCAGCGGACAGCGCACTTGAGTGCCGAATTGAGGACCCAGTGCAGGGACCGGATCGACGACGCTGACAGCGGCTCGCACGGCACCTGCCGGCACCGATCGTCGCACTCGTGGGGCTTCTCGGTCCGGTGCTTGATGTGCCTGACCTTCCCGCCGCACCGCTCCCGGCAGACCCGCAACTGTGCGTAGAAGCGTTCGACCAGGTCCGGCTCAAGCTTGCTCAGGGGGAGTGAGCCAAGCACCGGGCGCAGCCGCAATCGGACGTCCCGCTCGTAGCGCGGCTTCGTCGTGGGCCCGACGTCGAGCACCTCCAGGTACCGGTCCAGCAACTGGTTCAGCGTCGCCCGGGTCCTCGGGTTGCGTCGGTCGTCGACCTCGCTCAGCAGGCGAGTCCGGGCCTTCTCCGCCAGAGAACTGGCCCGCGGCCCAGCGGGAATCACCTCGGTGAGGTAGTGCTTCTGGCCGGTCGGCGCGTCATGCCCGGCGTAGACCTTCACCCTGAGTGACCCACTCGGCAGCGTCTGGATCGACCCTCGTTGCCGCTTGTGGCCTGTCGACCCACGTGCCATGGGATCAGTCGCGCGCGTTTGGATCCACGACTGATCCCACGCAAGATCGAGGCGCCGCCCCGGACCACCGGATGCGGCGCCTCTTCGTCGGCGTATTGCCTGGTCAGACGGCCCTTGCGGGCCTTCTGCGACGGTGGGGCGGGTGGGGCTTGAACCCACGACCGGAGGATTATGAGTCCCCTGCTCTGACCGGCTGAGCTACCGCCCCGTCACGGCGACTTTACCGTTGCCGTCCCTCGCCCGTCTCCGTCCTCCGCAACGGCCGGCACCGGAGCACTACGGGTAGGCCCTGCCCATCCCGAGGGAGGTCGGTGACCGGCCCGGTGAAGCCACCGCCCTGAGCGACATAGGCCGCACCCAGCTTCGGCAAGGGGAACGTCCTGGTCGGGCTCGTCCTGCAGCAGGTGACCGGGCGGCCGGTGTCCGAACTTCTACGGGACCAGATCACCGGGCCGCTGCATCTGCACCACACCTACCTGACAGCCAGCGCCGCCTTCCGTGGCCGCCGACCGGGCGCTGCTGTCCGGGCGGCTACTCCCGACGGCGATGCTCCGCCAGATGCAGACCACCGTGACCGCCAGCACGGGGCACTGCCTGGGCACACCGCCTCGGTCGGCCGGGTGGATCGCACCCACTGCACGTGAAGGGGAGCGGGGTAACGATCCGGGAAGCGCGATCCGGTACTCGGCGGTCTCCACCACCTGCGTGCACTCCGGCTCCGGCACTCACGCTTCGTTGGCCGCCGCAACCGTCGCCAGGTCGAGTTCACCCATCCGTCGGATGGCCACCTGCGTCCTCGCCGCAAGGCAGTGGCGAATTCCTTGATCGACACTCCGGTGCGGGCCGGCACCTCCTGCCCCGGACCTGCTGCGGCGGCCTCGGACGGTTCGCGGCGCGGGGTGGTCGGGCAGGTGAGGGCCCCGGGTTCGTCCGTGCGTGCCCGCGGGTTCCAGGAGGGTCCAGTGCCCCCGAGCCCGCCGGGCCGGACACGCGGGGGCGCCAGGTTCTGGATCGATGCCGTTAATCCGGGGTGGGTAGTTGCCGAATCAGTCAGAGATCATGGGGGAGCCTGCCCGGGGAGGGCTTCCCCGCCCTCGACGAGCGATGGGTGGGGATGGTTCGTGCGCCTGAACACGGTGGGGCAGCGGCTGGCGGCGGGATTCGCGGTCGCCGTGCTGTTCCTGATGGTGCTGGGCTGGGTCTCGTACACGAAGGTCGGTGAGATCAACCAGAACCAGAAGTGGGTGGTGCACACCTATCAGGTCCTGGAGGGCATCTCGACGGTGACGTCGTCGCTGAAGGACGCCGAGACCGGTCAGCGGGGCTTCGTGATCACCGGGCAGGACGAGTACCTCGCCCCTTACACCGAGGCGAAGAACCGGATCGGCAAGGAGATCGACGCGGTCGCCACGCTGACCGCGGACAACCCGACCCAGCAGGAGCGGATCTCCCAGCTGCGTACGCTGGTGGACTCGAAGTTCGCCGAGATGCAGTCGACGATCGACCTGCGCCGCTCCGGTGGGTTCTCGGCCGCGCAGGCGGTGGTGCTGCAGAACAAGGGCAAGGCCGTGATGGACCAGATCCGCGGCGTGCTCGGTGCGATGGACAACGCCGAACGGTCCCTGCTGGGGACCCGCACCCAGGCCAGCGAGTCGGCCACCTCGGTCACCCGCACCATCGTCATGATCTGTCTGGTCCTCGGCCTGGTCCTGATGGTCGGCATCGGTCTGCTGGTCGCCCGCAGCATCACGGGCCCCGTGAAGGTGCTCACCGCCCGGCTGCAGGAGATGGCCGACGGCGACGGCGACCTGACCCAGCGGGTGGACCAGGACCGGCACGACGAGTTCGGACAGTTGGGCGCGAACTTCAACCGGTTCCTGGAGAAGATCGCCACGACCGTGCGGTCGATCGCCGAGAGCGCCTCGACGCTGTCGGCGGCCTCCCAGGAGTTGACCGCCACCAACGACCAGATCGCTACCACGGCGGGCCAGGCCAGCGAACAGGCCGGCAACGCCTCCGCGGCCGCCGAGCAGGTGTCCCGCAACGTGCAGACCGTCGCGGCCAGCAGCGAGCAGATGGGCGCCTCGATCAAGGAGATCGCCGGGAACGCCGCCGACGCCTCCCGGGTGGCTCAGGAGGCCGTCAAGCAGGCCCAGCAGGCCGCGGAGATCGTCGGGCGGCTGGGCACGTCGAGTGCCGAGATCGGCGACATCATCAAGCTCATCACCTCGATCGCGGAGCAGACGAACCTGCTCGCCCTCAACGCCACTATCGAGGCGGCCCGGGCCGGGGACGCAGGCAAGGGCTTCGCGGTCGTGGCGTCGGAGGTCAAGGACCTGGCCCAGGAGACCGGGAAGGCCAGCGAGGAGATCGCCAACCGGGTGCAGACCGTGCAGCAGGAGACCGAGGGCGCGGTCCAGGTCATCGAGTCGATCTCCAGTGTGGTCGAGCAGGTCAACAACTACTCCGGAGTGATCGCCTCCGCAGTCGAGGAACAGACCGCCACCACCAACGAGATAGTCCGCAACGTCGCCGACGCCTCCACCGGTTCCGCCTCGATCGCGGAGAACATCCTCCACCTGGCCGAGTCGGCCCAGCAGACCAGCGCCGGCGTCGAGGACACCCGCCGGGCGGTCGACGACCTGGCGCGGATGTCACACGACCTGCAGCAACTGGTCGGGCAGTTCCGGGCCTGAGGCCGTCCCAGGCCGCTGCGGCCGCACGGGTTCAGCCCCTCACCGGTGGCAGGCCGAACTGCCCACCCCCCTGGCCCCGGCCGGCCCGGCCCCCATCCCGGACCGGCCGGAGAGCCCGGCCAGCCTCTGACCGACTCCGAAGTCCATCAGGACCATCGACAGGCGGATACCCCTATGCAGCCCCATCGTGACGAGCCAGGCGCACCGACGGCCGACGCCGCCACCGGCACCATGAACACCCCGGAGACCGCCGTGCCCCGGCAGAAGCCCGGACCGGGGGCTGCCGCGGCGGGAGGCGGTGCGCCCGCAGGCCAGACCGCTCAGCGGTCGGTGGTGGACAGTTCGGTTCGGGTGGATGTGGAGTTGTTGGATTCGTTGATGCGGCTGGTGGGTGAGTTGGTGTTGGCCCGTAACCAGTTGGTGTCGCGGTTGGATGACACGACGGGTCATAC
>DASTGO010000317.1:0-4976 GCA_035719045.1 Kineosporiaceae bacterium
CGAGCGGTACTCCGACGTGATGTTCAGATGCGCATACCGGATGCTCGGCGGGGACAACGCGCTCGCCCAGGACGTGCACAGTGAGGCATGGTTCCGGATCGCCCGAGGCATGAGCGGCTACCAGTCTCGGGGGGAAGGGTCATTCGCGCGCTGGGCGTTGACGATCACCAAGAACATCGTCCGGGACCACAGGCGTCGCGGGCATCCCGAGGTGCTGACTGTCGACATGCTGTTGCTGGATCGACCGACGGCCGGGGAATCTCCCGAACAGCGTGTCGTGCGGGTCGAGACGGCTAGAGTCGTAGCCGCGGCGCTTGGGCGCCTACGTGCCCCGTATCGTGATTGTCTCATTTTACGGTTCTATGACGGATTGTCCTTGACCGATTGCGCGGCGATCATGGGGACGACCATCGGGGCAATGAAGGTCCGGCAGCATCGTGCGATCAAGGCCCTTGCCGCACAGCTGCCTCCCGAAGCCGTCACCGCCAGCGGCCTCGTCCCTCCTGGAATGGGGACCTAGGTCGCCCACGCACGGGGATCCGGAGAGAGCCATGCTCAGACGACGTGCCGCCGCAAACGCGGACCGGTGTGCCGATCTACTCGACGGCACGACACCTCAGGGCCCGGACGAGACCACCATTGCAGCCATCCCGCAGTTGCTCAGCCCATCGGTGCACCCGCCAGAGGATCACCGTCAGAAGGTCTTGAAGATGGCGAAGCGGGCTCTTGCGACCCCCGCCGCCCCCTGCTCCCAGTCGGGCGTGCCTGATGGGCACGACGACACCGCGATGCACCTTCGGGTAATTGAGCGCGACGGCCTCCGGATCACCGTGGCGGACGTGGAGCCCATCACCGCCCGCCGGGTGGAGGAGTCCTCCGAGATGGTGCTTGACGTCCTGGCCGCCCTGACTGATCCGGCCGCGGGAGAACCGTGACCGGCGCCGACCGGTGGGCCACCGTCCCGGTCGTGGTGGGGGATATCGAGGTTGATGCCGCCCTCGTCGAACGTGAGGGTCGCGTCGTCGCGCTGGTCTTGCGTTCGGGGCAGACGTTCGAGAACGCAGTGGATGCCGTCCTGGCGTTGAGGACGGGCCTACATCCTGACGCGGTGCGCAGCCTGGTGCGCAGGAACCTGCCGCATATCGTGGACCTGACGGCGTCGCTGCCGGCTGATCCGCCGAGCCGTCGCCGCAGGCGTGTCGCCACCTTGCCCGCGGTCGCCGCGATGGTCCTGTCCCTGGCGGCGGTGATCGTGGTCGCCCTGGGGTGGGAGGCCGTGCACGGGGCAGAGAAGCCGCAGGCGTCGGCGATCACAACCCTGGCTGATCAGGCTGGTCTGGTCTGCCGGGTCGTCGGGGCCCGGATCGCCCGCTGCACGGATCCCGCGTCCGGCCGGCTGATGCTGGCCGAGGAGTCGACGGGCCCGAATACGTCCTTGGTGACCCTCGGATGGGGTGAACACCGGGTGCTCGCGAAGCTGTTCGATTCCGAGCCGACCGCGCAAGCCTGGGCCCAGGAACGGGCCACAGTCGCGTTGTACGGGCGGGTAGCGATCGCTGGGAGTTGGGCCGTGTGGGGCACCGATAAGGCCGAGGTGGACGGCTTGGTCAAGGCCCTGCAGACGACGTGAGGCCCCGCGCCGTGGCGGGGCCTCACGTCTGATGCGGTCTCGGTCAGAACGGCGGGTCGGTGTCCTGGCCGCCGGTTGCCCACGGGTCGTTGGCGGGGGCTCCCCCGCCGCGACCGTTGCCCTGGCCGTAACCGCCGCCCTGCCCGTAGCCGGAGCCTCCACTGCCGCGGGCAGCCTTCACGACCTTGGCGGTGGCGTACTTCAGGGAAGGGCCGACCTCGTCGACGTCCAGTTCGACGACGGTGCGCTTCTCCCCCTCCTTGGTCTCGTAGGACCGGCTGCGCAGCCGGCCGACGACCATGACGCGGGCACCGCGCTGCAGCGACTCAGCGACGTTCTCCGCCGCCTCCCGCCACACCGAGCAGCGCATGAACAGGGCCTCGCCGTCCTTCCACTCGTTCGACTGCTTGTCGAATGTGCGGGGGGTCGACGCGACGGTGAAGTTGGCGACCGCGGCCCCGGACGGCGTGAACCGCAGCTCGGGGTCGCCGGTGAGGTTGCCGATGATCGTGATGACGGTTTCGCCTGCCAAGGCGGGTCCCTTCTCGGTTGAGGTCCGGGTCGCTCACCCGGCACAGAAAGCGTACACCCTCGAAAGTCCGGTTATTGGGCGATGACGGCCCACGTCTTCGGGCCGACGATCCCGTCCGGCACGAGATGGTGCCGCCGCTGGAAGGCCTTCACCGCGGCCCGCGTCTTCGGGCCGAACACCCCGTCAGGAGTCGCGCCGACGGCCCGTTGGACGATCCGGACCAGCGGCCCTCGGGACCCGTAGGAGACGGTCGCTCGGACCCTGCCCTTCCCCGGGGCGGGAGCGGGAGCGGGCGCGGGCTTGACCGGCGGTGGGGCGGCCTGAGGGTTCGGCCTCGGAGCGGGCTGGCCGGGTAGGACCGGGTCCCGGGCCTCCGGCGGGAGGGTGACGATCTGCCCCTCGTAGATCCGGTTCGGGTCGGTGATGCCGGGGTTCACTGCCATTACAGCGCCGACCGTGACGCCGGCCGCGGCTGCGATCGCGGACAGCGTCATGCCGACCCGGACGATCACGGTGCGGGTCGTGGCCCCGGCCGCGTACTGGCGGGCGAACCCCAGCAGGGCGTCGATGTCCAGGTCGCCGGGGTCGCCGTGGTCGTTCTCCGGGATCTGGGAGTGCGCGGCGACACCGCGGAACCCACGCCACTCCGTGAAGCTCATGCGGGCCGGGGACAGGCCAGCCGACTTCGGGTAGGGCAGCCAACGGTGTGCCGGCAGGGCCTGCAGGGGGACGCCCCACTCGCGGGCCAGCCAGGCCAGGAGCTTCGCCAGCTCCCGCAACGCCCACTCGGGTGCCTCCGGCCAGAAGATGAAGTCGACGTTCCGGCGGTGCCCGGAACGCTCCCACTGGGCGGCCAGCTTCGGGTCGCAGCAGCCGGCCAGTTCGATCTGGACGACCCCGTCGTCCTCACGGTTGGTCTCCACGCCGCCAGGGGCGTTGACCAGGGCGCGGGCGGACATGCCGACCGGGAAGTGCTGCCGCCACCGGATGACCTGCAGTTGCATGTCGGGCAGGCCGGAAAGGTTCGGGGCGGACGCCCCGCCCGAGTAGCCGGGCCAGCCACCCAAGGTCTCCTCGCTGTGCAGGACGACCTTCTGCACGGTCGGGAAGGTCGTCCCGGGGTGCGTGTCAGCGAACCACTGGGTGGTGTGGTCAGCGGGCGGGTACAAGGCTGCCTTCATGGGCGGACCGTGCCTGCCCGGGACGGTTACCGTCCTGGGCTGGACAGAACCTCGACGTCCACGGTGACGTCCGGTTGGTCGCTGTCTTCGTCGGCGCCGGGCAGTTCGAGCCGCTGCAGGGCCCCGTGGATGCGGGCAGCGAGGGATTCGACGTCCACGGCGTGCTCGACCTGGACGGGCCCGCCGCCCGGCCCGGTCACTGCCAGCTCGGCCTGGCGCCCGAAGTCGGCGCGCTGCTGCCGCTCCAGATACCAGGCGGACGCCCTCCAGTCGGGGGCGGTCTTCTTGACCGTGGTCTCCTCGACCATCTCGCCTGTGTCAGGGTCCCGGTACCGGCGGGTGGTCTCCTCGGTGACGATCCCGCCGGCCGCGCACCTCTGGATGTTGGCGACGGCCCGGACGGTGGCCTGGGCACGGGCCTTCTCGACCCCGACCCACAAGTCCACGTACTGCTGCTCGTCGGGGTCCGGGGCACGTCCCTCGTCGCGGGCCTCCAGTTCGTCGTGTCCGCGTTGCAGCCACCTGAACACGGCCCTCTGGGACAGGCCGACCGCTGCGGCCGCGGCGTGCACGGGGGCGCCAGCGCGGGTGGCGTCGATGAGCTGCTTCTCGACGTCCGGGGTGAGGAGTCCGGGCCGGCCGGCTGGCCGGTGCGGTTTGCGGCGTGCCATGGGCCGGATCGTGGCTGGTGGGGGTGGTTACCGTCCGGGGACGAACACGTGCGCGCAGACCGGGCATTCGACCTCGCCGTGCGCGGGTTTCCCGGCCGCGGTGTCGTCGTCCGTGTCGTCGGTGCTGTCGTCGTTCTCGTCGGCGTCGCGGACACCGGGCGACCCGGTGCGGGTCTCGTCGTCGTCGCGGAAGGCCCGCATGATGTCGTCGAGTTCGTCCACGGTGTAGCCCAGGCCCTCGAACAGGTTGACGTCGGCGGCGTGGATCGCTTCGAGTTCGACGGCGAGGACGCTGTTGTCCCAGCCTCCGGCTTCGGTGAGCCGGTTGAGGAGGATGTTCACGGCCTTGGCGTGGGCAGTGCTGCGGGAGGACCAGCCGCGGTAGACGGGGATCAGCCACTCCCCGTCGTTGTCGACGAGGAGGCCTTCGGGTGGCGGGTCGCCGTGGGCGCGCATCTCCACCAGGGCCTCTATCCGGCCGTGACCGCCCACGAGGCGGGCGGTGCGCTCATCCACGATGGGGGAGTCGATGAAGCCGTGCTCGACCAGGCTGGCGATGATGCCTGGAATGTCGTGGCACTTCGCGTTGACCTCGGCCGGGCGGATCTCGCCGAGGCGGACATACGTGAGCTGCCGGGGGGCACGGATCCCTTGCTCTGTCACGAGCGGGGACGGTGCCGGTCCCGGCAGCTCAACGTCTCGCGGTCAGGCGGCCCGCTGGTAGGGGCGGCGGGCGCTGCGGTGACGGTTGCGGCGCAGAGCCCGGAACGCGGTGACGGTCATCTCCCACACGACGTAGCGGCCGGAGTGCGTCGGGCACGCCTCGACGGTGTACCGGTAGCGGCTACGGCCGCTGCGGGCCTTCGCGTTCGCGCGGCGGGCCTCCTGTGCCGCGTTTTCGCGGTCGCCGTGGTGATGGCGGGTGCCGCACGGGTAGTGGATGTCCACGCTGGTCCTCCCTG
>DASTGO010000318.1:0-3244 GCA_035719045.1 Kineosporiaceae bacterium
CCGCCCACGAGTGGCTGACTGACGGGGCGTCGGGGGCGGCGCAACACCAGGGGTGGAAACCCGACACGTTCTCCACCACCGCCGGCGCGATCGACGAGGGTGTCTCCGGCCTGGCCGGGATGGGCGGACGCAAGGGCGGCAACCGCTACTACAAGGGCATGCTCGGCGGCGGCGCAGGCGTCCCCGACACCCACATCAACATCCCCGACCACCTCAGCATCGACCCCCCCGCCCCCGGGACAGACCCCACCGGCACCACCGGGACCGGCGCCACGCCCACCCGCAACGGCGCCGCCTCCGGCACCACCTCGGGCGGCGCGCCCACCCGCAACAACACCGGCGCCAACGGAAGCGGCGCCAATGCCAACGACACCAACGGATACAGCGCCAACGGCACGGGCACGACGACCGCGGGCGACCCGGGTGCGGCCCCCGCCCTGGCCCCGGTCGGCCCACCCACCGGGACCCGGCCACCGGTCGGCGACCGGCCAACTGCCGGGGAGCGGCCACCCGCCGGCACTTCGGCGCCTGCAGGGACCTCCACCCCCGCCGGGACTTCCACCCCCGCAGGGACTTCGACGCCTGCAGGGGCTGCGGCGCCGACCCGCACCTCGACCCCCTCCGCCCGGCAGGGCCAGTCCGTGGACGGCGGCCCGCAACCGGTGCGCCGCAACACCCCGGTCCAGGCCGCACCGCCCGCCGCTGCCGCACCGCCCGCCGCTGCCGCACCGACCCGCAACGGCACCCCCACCTCCGGCGGGAGTCAGACCCGCACCGGCGACCCGGTCATTGCCGATGGGCCTACCCGGAACGGTGACCGTGCGCCCGCCGGCAGCGGGACGGGGACGGCCGACCGCACGCCGACCCTTCGCGGGAACGACGCGCCGGGCACAACGGTCCCGGGAAGCGGTGCAGAACCCGTCCGGCGCAACGGATCCGCGGAAGCCGGGTCCGGGGCGACGGGCACGTCGGACCTGAATCCCGGCGGCCGGGCCGCTGCCGGGGCGGGTCAGGCCACCCAGGCAGAGGGCACGCAGACGGGCGGAACGGCTGAACCGGCCCCGGTGATGCGCCGTGCTGAGGTCGGGCCGGCGCAACCTGCCCCGGTGCCGGCGCAGGGCGCGGATGCGGTCCCGGCGCAACCGGTTTCGGCGGGCGGTCAGGCCGGGGACGTTGTTCCGGCCGGGACGCAGGCCGTGGATCCGGTTACGGCGCAACAGGTTCCGGCCGACACTCGGGCCGCGGACACCGTTCCGGCAGAGGCTGCGCCCGCGCAGGGACACCTCGGCCAGGTCGAGCACGGGCAGGACGGCCCGGCAGGCGCCCTGCCCGCCGTTGGCGACTCCCCGATGGCCGCGGTCGCCGATCCGGTGTCGGTCGGGACCGTTCCCGTGCCGGGAGAACCGGTGTCGGTGCTGCCTGCCCCGCAGTCGGCGCCGTCGGCGGGCCCGGTGGAGACCGGGCAGCAGCCCGTCCCGTCGCCCGTGGTGCCCGCCGAGTCCGCACCCGCCTCCACGCCGTGGTTCCTCGAGGCTGGTGCCCTCGGCTACGGGCGGCTGGAGTCGGTTGCCGCCCTCGACCCGGCGGCCGCGCAGGAGGCCGCGCGGGAGGCGGTCCAGGACCTGCCCGCAGGCCCGGTGCGGGATGCGGTGCAGCAGCGGCTGGGCGACCTGCTCGCCGCCGGCCGTCCCGCCCCGTCGGCGGGCTCGTCGTCCGTCACGCCGGAGCGGGCTCCGGCCGCGGCGGACTGGGCTCAGCTGTTCGACGCGGGACTCAGTTTCGTGGCCGGAGACAACGTTGTCCGACTTTCGGGTGCATTGTCCGGACTGACCGCTGCCCCAGAAACGGTTGCGGGCCAGGAGATCACGCCCGCGGTTCAGCCGGGGATGACCGCCGGTCCGGCCTTCGCCCCGCGGCTGGGGGCCGCGGTGGCCCCGCACCTGTCGGCGGCGATCGAGGCGTCGGGAGTCGAACACGCGCCCGCGGCGGTCTCGGGGCAGTCCCTGCAGGCGGGAACGGCCGGGGCGGAGGTCCGCTATGACGCTGCGGCCCAGGTGTTCCTGTCCGTCGACGGGGTGCCGCAGGACTTCGCCGTCGTGCTGCCGAGCCCGGTGCGGGTCGTCCTGCCCGAGCAGTCCGCGCCCGGTGCGGTCTCTGAAGGAGCGCCCGAACTGGCGGTGCGCAACCCCGACGCCGTCCAGGGGGTCGACTACGCCCTCACCGCGATCTCCACCGGGCCGGTGCTCGACGGCCTGAACGAACGGCTGGCGTCGGCCGGGCTCCCGGCCGACGCCCGCGGCTCCCAGGTCGCGGACGCCGCCCGGGAGGTGCTGTCGGAGAAGGCGTTCCTCGCCAACGGGAAGTCGCTGCTGAGCGGCTCCTGGGTTTCGGTGCCGTTCGGCAAGAACGGGCTGGACGGCTACCTCATGCTGGACGCCGTCCTGCGGGGGCTGGCGCCGACCGCGCTGGTCGTGGCACCGGTGGAGATGGTTCCCACCCGTGCCGCGGACCCGTCGGTGTCACCGGACGGACCCCAGGAGCAGACCGGCCCCGGGGAACGGGGCGGGGCGCAGGAGGCAGGCGGGTCTCGGGGACCGGCGGCCGCGGGTTCGCGCCCGGGCGAGGTGTCCCGGTACCGGGCGTCGGTCGACATCGTCGTCCGGCCGGTGGTGCCGAACGTCACGGTGGAGCCGTTCACGGTCACCACCCAGGCGGAGCTGACCGTGCCGTCCTCGGCCGCGCAACGGTTCGAGGCCGCCGTGCAGGGACTGCCGGGTTCGCAGGAGGTTCCGGTCCGTCGGCGTGGCGCGGAGTCCGGCGACCTCTCGCAGAGCGGGACGCCGTCGCTGTCGCGGTCCGAGTCGTTCCTGTCCGCGGCCGACTCCCTCGACTCCGCGGCCGACTCCCTCGCCTCCGAGGGCGAGCCGGTCTGGTTCGACGCCGAGCTGGTGCTCTCCGACGCTGCACTGGAGTTCTCCGAGGGCGAGCCGGTCTGGTTCGATGCCGCCCCGGAGCTGGTGGATCCGGCGGAACTGGTGTCCCCGGCCGCGGAGCCGGTGTTCCTGGCCCCTGAGGTGGAGGCGGCGGTCGCCGAGCCGGTGTCCCCGGTGGTGGAGCCGGTGTCCCCGGCCGCGGAGCCGGTGTTCCTGGCCCCTGAGGTGGAGGCTGCGGTCGCTGAGCCGGTGTCCTCGGTGGTGGAGCCGGTGTCCCCGGCCGCGGAGCCGGGGTTCCTGGCCCCTGAGGT
>DASTGO010000319.1:0-11609 GCA_035719045.1 Kineosporiaceae bacterium
AGCTGCGCCGCCGGGTGACGGCGGGCGTCAGTCCCCGGCGCTGCGCTCGGCCAGGACGGCGGCGGCGGAACGGCTACGGTCCAGGGCGGCCCGCGCGGCGGCGAAGGTGGCACCGGCCAGGCCGCAGGACGGGGTGAGCACCACGGCGTCCAGGCGCTCGGCGGGCAGCCCGACCCGGCGCCACGGCGTCCACACCCGGTCGGCCACCGCGGCGTCGGACGGCAGCGGACCCTGGGTCGGCACCGCCCCGGCCCACAGCAGCAGCCCGGACTCCACGGCGGCGGCCACCGCCTCCCAGCCCGGGGCACCGAGCAGCGACACGTCGATGCCGATCCCGCCGGCTCCGCTGCGGGCGAGCACCGGCACGGGCGCCGTCGCGGCACAGCAGTGCACCACGGTGTCCACCGCCCCGGCCCCGGTGGCGGCGGCCAGCACGGTCCGCAGCCCCTCCACGACCAGCGGCTCCTCGACGGCACGCAGCCGGCCGAAGCCGCTCGCGGTGGCCAGCCCTCCGAGCAGGACGTCGGGGAGCGACGGCTCGTCGAGCTGGACCACGACCTGCGCTCCGGGGACCAGCTCCCGCACCCGGGCGACATGCCGGGCGACCCCCTCGGCGAGGGAGTCCACCAGGTCGCGGCAGGCCCCGGGATCGACCACGGCGCGCTCCAGCCGGACCAGCCTCAGCTGCGCGGCGAGCGTCCACGGGCCGGTGGCCTGCACCTTGAGCGGCCCTGTGTACCCGTCGGCCACCTCGGCGAGCAGGTCGAGGTCCTGCCGCAGATACGACTGGGCCTGGGCCAGGTCCCGTCCAGGACGGTCCACCAGCCGCCAGCCGGACGGCTGCAGGTCCACCGGGAGGTCCACCAGGAGGGTGGCGCCCCGGCCGACGAGGTCCGCACCGGGACCGCGGGCCGGCAGCTCCGGCAGGTACGGCAGATGCGGGCCGGCCAGCTCGCCGAACACCGTCCGGGCCGGTTCCACCGGGTCCACTCCCGGCCAGGACCCGACCCCGCTCGCCCGTCCGGGCACCCGTTCCAGCACGCCCGCAGCCTACGGGTCCGGGGGTGGCTACTCGGGTGCCCGGGCCAGGACCGGCCGGACGAAGGCGACCCGCAGGGGCGGGGCCGACAGCACCCGGCGCACGACGAGCAGCACGCAACTGAACAGCAACTGCTCGACCACCATCCAGTCGGGGTACAGGCCCGGCACCAGGCAGGTGGTGATCGCCACCGCCGGGAACACGAGGCTGAACAGCCGCAGCCGGGAGTACGCCCACCAGAAGCCGAGCCGGGCCCGCCAGACGAAGTAGAGCAGCGTGGTGGCGATCCCGAACACGACCACCAGCCGCCACCACACCAGCAGGGACACGTGGTCACCCTCGTCGGTGCGGACGATCGCCTCGCCGACCGCTCCGCCCCCGATCAGGATCTCCGCCAGCAACAGCGAGGTCACCCAGGTGAAGGCGGTCCGGATCCGGGGGTCCGCGCGGTGGGTCTCGGCGATCCGGTGACCCGCCCAGCGGCCGGCCGCCACCCGGTCCAGCAGGAGGAGCAGCCGCTCCCGGTCCACACGTACCCCCTCACCGTCCGACCCACCGTCACCGCGCCGACACCGTAGCCGGGCCGGACCGGTCCCCGGGAGGGCGGATCGTCCCGGTGGGGTGTCCCCGGCCTGGAGTGTCCGTAGGCCGGGCGGGCCGGGACCCGCCCCAGGCGTGCGCGCTCCCCACCGCCCGGTGCCGGTCAGGTGCGGGTGGCGGTGATGGTGGCCGCCCCCACCACCCGGGTGCCGTCGTACAGGGCGAGGGTCTGCCCGGCGGCCACCCCGCTCAGCGGCCGGTCCAACCGGACGCGCACCCCGCCCGGCGCCGTCCCGTCCACCGCCTCGACCACCCCGGGGACCTCCTCGCCGTGCGCCCGGACCTGCACCCCGACCCGGGACGACGGCCGCGGGACGGGACCGCACCAGCCGGCCGGTCCCGCCTCGATCACGGACACCCCCAGTGCCTCCCGCGGCCCGACCACGACCCGCCCGGCGACCGGCTGCACGTCGAGCACGTAACGCGGCCGCCCGTCCGCCGCCGGACGCCCCAGCCGCAACCCCTTGCGCTGGCCGACCGTGAAGCCGTACGTGCCCTCATGTTCGCCGAGCACGGTCCCGTCGGTGTCGACGATCTGGCCCGGCCGCGGCCCGAGGCGACGTTGCAGCCAGCCCTGGGTGTCCCCGTCGGCGATGAAGCAGATGTCGTGGGAGTCCGGCTTCTGCGCCACCCGCAGCCCGCGCCGGGCAGCCTCGAGGCGGACCTGCGACTTGGTGACCTCGCCGAGCGGGAACAGTGCCTGCGCCAGTTGGTCGGTGGTGAGCACCGCCAGGACGTAGGACTGGTCCTTGGCCGGGTCGGCGGCCCGGTGCAGCGTGGGCAGGCCGGTCACCGGGTCCGTGAGGATCCGCGCGTAGTGCCCGGTGCAGACCGCGTCGAAGCCGAGCGCCAGGGCCTTGTCCAGCAGGGCCGAGAACTTGATCCGCTCGTTGCAGCGCACGCAGGGGTTCGGGGTCCGGCCCGCCGCGTACTCGGCGACGAAGTCCTCGACCACCTCCGCCTCGAACCGCTCGGCCAGATCCCAGACGTAGAACGGGATGCCGAGCACGTCCGCGGCCCGGCGGGCGTCGCGGGAGTCCTCCAGGGAGCAGCAGCCGCGGGCGCCGGTCCGCAGGGTGGCCGGTTCGCGGGACAGGGCGAGGTGGACGCCGACCACCTCGTGCCCGGCCTCGACCGCCCGGGCGGCGGCCACCGCGGAGTCCACTCCCCCGCTCATCGCCGCCAGCACGCGCCTCGCGCGCGTCATGCCCGGACCACGCCCGCCGTCGGGGCGACCCCGGCCAGACCGGCCCGCCGGGCCCGGGCCACCGCCGCTCCGATCGCCTCCACCGCTGCCTCGACGTCGGCGGTGGTCAAGGTCCACCCCAGGGAGAACCGCAGCGCCCCCCGGGCCTGATCCTCCGGCACCCCCATGGCCAGCAGGACATGGCTGGGCTGTGGGATCCCGGCCTGGCAGGCGGAACCCGTCGAGCACTCCACACCGCGGGCGTCCAGCAGGTAGAGCAGGGAGTCGCCCTCGCAGCCGGGGAACGTGAGGTGGGCGATCCCGGGCACCCGGCCGCCCGGGGCGGTGTCCCCATGCGGCACAGCGTCCGGGACGGTGTCGAGGATGCCGTCGACCAGGGCGTCGCGCAGGGCGGACACCCGGGCGGCCTCCGCCTCGCGACGGTCCACGGTGACCCCGGCGGCGACGGCCAGAGCGTGGATGGCTGCGGTGTCGAGCGTCCCGGACCTGATCCGCCGCTCCTGCCCGCCACCGTGCAGGACAGGCACCAGGTCCAGGCCCCGGCGGGCGACCAGCGCCCCCACCCCCACCGGCCCGCCGATCTTGTGTCCGGACAGGGTCAGGCAGTCCACCCCGGAGGCGGCGAAGTCCACCGGGAGGCCGCCGAAGGCCTGGACCGCGTCGCAGTGCACGGGAACGCCGTGGACATGGGCCAGCTCGGCCAGCTCCCGGACCGGCTGCACCGTGCCGACCTCGTTGTTCGCCCACATCACGCTGACCAGGGCGACCGCATCCGGGTCGGCGGACAGCTCGGACTCCAGCACATCGAGGTCGACCCGGCCGGTCCGGTCGACCGGCAGCAGGACCACCTCACCGTGTTCGGACCGGCCCAGCCACTGCGCCGCGTCGAGCACGGCATGGTGCTCGACGGCGCTGACCAGGATCCGGCGGCGGCGCGGGTCCGTGCTGCGGCGCTGCCAGAACAGCCCCTTGATCGCGAGGTTGTCGGCCTCGGTCCCGCCGCTGGTGAAGATGATCTCGCTGGGCCCGGCGCCGATCAGTGCCCCGAGGGACTCCCGGGCCTCCTCCACCACCCGCCGGGCGCGCCGGCCGCTGCCGTGCAGAGAGCTGGCGTTGCCGGCCCGGGCCAGCTCCTGCGCCATCGCCGACACCGCGTCCGGCAGCATCGGCGTGGTCGCCGCGTGGTCCAGGTACGCCGTCACGAGGCCAGTCCCGTCACGCGGTGAGTCTAGAGGGGGACCCTCCGGCCGACCCATCCTGGCCGGGGATCACACCGGGTGGACCTCCGCTGCGGGCCGAGCCGGGTGTGGCGTTCCCCAGACAGGGGGCCGTTCCCCAGGACAGGGGGCCGTTCCCCAGGACAGCTGGCACGATCCTCCACCCCGAGGGAACGCCACCACCCAGGCTGGAGGACTGGTCCCGACTACCCCGGGCACGATGGCACACCATGCCCGGAAAACGGGCGCAATGTGTCACCGTGCCCACAGGCGGGCGGGGCGAACCACGGGCTCAGCGAACCACGGGCTCAGCGAACCGCGGTCGGGGCGAACCACGGGCGGGGCGTCCGGGATCAGCCCTTGCGCTTGGCGATCTCCCCGGTGGCCTGCGGGAGAACCTTGAACAGGTCCCCGACCACGCCGAAGTCGGCCAGCTCGAAGATCGGGGCCTCGGGGTCCTTGTTGATCGCCACGATGCTCTTCGAGGTCTGCATGCCGGCCCGGTGCTGGATCGCCCCGCTGATCCCGCAGGCGACGTACAGCTGCGGGGAGACCTGCTTGCCGGTCTGCCCGACCTGGTTGGAGTGCGGGTACCAGCCGGAGTCCACCGCGGCCCGGGACGCCCCGACCGCCGCGCCGAGCAGGTCGGCCAGCGCCTCCACCAGGGAGAAGTCGCCGTTGGTGCCCCGCCCGCCGGAGACCACGATGTTGGCCTCGGACAGGTCAGGGCGGGCCGACTTGGCCTTGGGCTTGCGCTCCACGATCCGCGCCGACCTCGCCAGGTCGGACAGGACGACGGGGACCTCGACCTCGGCCGGGGCGGCTGCGCCGTCGACCGGCTCCGGGGCGGCCGCGTTCGGCTTCACCACGATCACCGGGATTCCCCGGGTGACGTGCGCGGTCACCGCGAACCCGCCGGCGAACACCGACTGGGTGGTCACCGGACCACCTTCGCCGGCCTGCACGTCCACCGCGTCCACGATCAGCCCGCTGCCGAGCTTGACCGCCAGCCGGCCGCCGACCTCCTTGCCCTCACCGGAGGACGGGATCAGCACCGCCCCCACGTTCGCGGCGCCGGCCGCGGCGACCACGGCGGCCAGGGCCTCGGCCTTCGGGACCACCAGGTAGTCGGCGAGCCCCTCACCGGTCACCCGGTAGGTCTTGGTGGCGCCGAACTGCGCCAGCGTTCCCGCGGCGTTGTCGTAGCCGTCGCCGACGAACACCGCCGCCGGCTCGCCCAGCCGCCGGGCGATGGTCAGCAGCTCCGTCGTCGTCTTGCGGACCGCACCGTCGAGGTGGTCCACCAGCACCAGGATCTCGGACATCTCACAACACTCCAGAAAGCGGGCCGGGATCGGCCGAAGTCGGGAACGGTCCAGTCAGGAACAAGTCGGGAACAGTCCAGTCAGGAACAGGGACGCCGTCACGGCGGCGCCACCGGCAGGACATCCGGCCCCGCACCGGTGGCGGCTGCGCCGGCTCAGACCAGCTTCGCGGCGGCCAGGAACTCCACCAGCTTCGCCCCTCCGTCGCCCTCGTCGGTGACGACCTGGCCGTGCGCCCGCGGCGGCCGGGCGGTCACGGTGTCCACCGCGCACCACGCCGCCGACAGCCCCACCTCGGAGGGGTCGATGCCCAGGTCGGACAGCGACAGGGTGGTCACCGGCTTCTTCTTCGCCGCCATGATCCCCTTGAACGACGGGTACCGCGGCTCGTTGGCGTGGTCGGTCACCCCGACCACTGCCGGCAGGCTCGCCTCGATCACCTCGGCCTGGGTGTCGCCGTCCCGCTCGACACGGACGATCTGGCCGCCGTCCGGGCCGGCCTCGACGGTCAGCCACTCCGCCAGCGTCACCTGCGGCACGCCCAGCCGCTCCGCCAGCATCGCCGGCACCACGCCCAGCGTGCCGTCGGTCGAGGCCATCCCGGTCAGCACCAGGTCGAACTCCAGGGTCTTGATCGCCTCGGCCAGCACCCGGGACGTGGCCGGCGCATCCGACCCGTGCAGGGCGTCGTCCACCACGTGCACCCCGGCGTCGGCGCCCATCTGCAGCGCCTTGCGGATCGCGTCCGCCGCCCGTGCCGGGCCCATCGTCACCACCGTGACCGTGGCGTCCGCATCGTCCGCGGCCAGCCGCAGCGCGGCCTCCACCGCGTACTCGTCCAGCTCGGACAGCAGCCCGTCCACGCCAACCCGGTCCGTGGTCAGGTCGTCGGCGAACCGGCGATCCCCCTGCGCATCCGGCACGTACTTCACACACACCACGATCTTCATGGCGGGAGCTCGACCTCCGTCGTTTCGTCGCACCGGACCGGAACCCGTCCGGATCGCTCGGCGCAGTCAGGTGACGACCATTCCATCAGTACCAGCCCGGCGGCACCGGCCTGCGCGGCCGTCGAGCGACGATCATAAGTTACCCGCGAGTAGCATCCATGCAACGCGACGGGATGTGACCTACGCCTCTCCTGTGCCGTCCGGACCCACCCGCCGGCACCGGGTCCGCAGCGGCTCAACGGCCTTCGAAGACGGCCTTCCCGGGACCGTTCTCCACGAACGAGGTCATTCCGATCTCGCGGTCCCGGGTGGCGAACAGGCCCGCGAACAGGACCCGCTCGATCTCCAGTCCGCTGGCGAGGTCGACCGACAGTCCCCGGTCGACCGCCTCCTTGGCGGCCCGCAGCGCGACCGCCGGCCCGCCGACGTACCGCTGCACCCGGCGCCGGGCCGCCTCGTACACGTCCGCCGCCGGGACCAGTTCGTCGACCAGGCCGATCGCCAGCGCCTCGGCGGCCCCGACGAAACGGCCGGAGAAGATGAGGTCCTTGGCCCGGGCCGGACCGATCAGCCGGGCCAGCCGCTGGGTTCCGCCCGCGCCCGGGATGACCCCGAGCAGGATCTCCGGCTGGCCGAGCCTGGCGTCCTCGGCGGCCACCCGGAAGTCGCAGCACAGGGCCAGCTCACAGCCGCCGCCGAGGGCGTAGCCGGTGATCGCGGCGACGGTCGGCTTCGGGATGGCGGCCACCGCGGTGAACGACGACTGCAGCGCCGTGGAGCGGGCGACCATGTCGACGTACGACATGGCCTGCATCTCCTTGATGTCCGCCCCAGCAGCGAACACCCGCTCGCCGCCGTAGACGATCACCGCGCTGACGTCGGGCCGGGCCGAGGCCTCCTGCGCGGCGGCCCGGATCCCCTCCTGGACCGCGGCGTCGAGGGCGTTCATCGTGGGCCGGTCGAGCCGGATGGTGCCGATCCCGGCCTCCACCTCCAGACGGACGAACTCGGCCACGCTGCCTCCTGAGGGGTGACGCCCGGATCACGGCATCCCGGGACCGGGCCTGCGGACGTGAGCTTCACCACGCCCTGCCAACGAGCCTAGCCGGGCCCGTGACGGGGACCCTGTGGGGCGGCTCACATCCGTTCGGACAGCTCCAGCGCCGTTCCGTACCAGGTCCGCACGCAGCCCAGGACGGCGTCCACGCTCGCCTGCAACAGCGAGGGCAGGTGGAACTCGTCCCCGGCGAGCAGGTCGACCGCGACCACCAGCCGGTCGTCGTGGATCGTGGCCTTGGCCAGGTTGACCGTGGCGGTGACGGCGTTGGCGGCCCGCAGCCGGACCAGTTCGTCGGCGGGCAGGTCGTCCACCAGCCACTGCCCGAAGACCCGCATCAGCGGCGGCAGGCTGTCCACGCAGCGGACGAACAGCCGCTGGCCCTGGATCGTCACCGCGAGGTCGCCGTCCTCGTCGACCTCGGCGTCGTACCCGGCCTCGATCAGGGCGTCGAACGCGCGATCCCGCAGCGGCACCGGTTCGCCCGTGGCCGTGTCCGCCGGCTCCGGCCCGGACAGGCCGAAGATGGGCAGCGCGGCGGGGTCCGTCATGGCGGCCAACGGTATCCCCGTCCGGCGCCCGGCCACTCCCGCGTCCCGCCGGCCCGGCCACCACCCCGGCCCCGTCAACTGCGGGCCGCCGCCACCCGGGACGACCGATGATCCACGACTGCGCGACCGGCGGGACCGGCATCGGTCCTGGTGAGACGATGGTCCTGGTGAGCCGCCTGGTTGACGCTCGGCACCGTCAGGCAGAATCCGGCCGTGCGCACCACACGTTCACATCCGCACCCACTCGGCGTCCATGCCCGGGACGGCGGGGCGCATGTGGCCGTTCTGGCCGGCCAGGCCGAGCGGGTCGAACTCTGCCTGCTCGACCCCGCGCCGGGGGGCGGCTGGCAGGAGCGCCGGGTCGAACTGCGCCATGTCACGCACGGGGTGTGGCACGACCTGGTCCCCGACGTGGGGGTCGGGCAGCGCTACGGCTTCCGGGCCTACGGCCGGTGGGAGCCGGCCCGGGGGCACCGGTACAACCCGGCGAAGCTGCTGCTGGACCCGTACGCCCGGGCCCACTCCGGACCGCTGGAGCTGGTCCCGGAGGCCTTCGGGCACACCGTCGACGAGTGGTTCACCGGCGACCCGGCGGTGACCGACCCGCGGGACTCGGCCCCACACGTCCCGCACGCAGTGGTCGCCGGGCGCCCGTTCGACTGGCAGGGAGACGCCCCCCCGGACGTCCCGTGGACCGACACCGTGATCTACGAGTCCCACGTCCGCGGCCTCACCCGGCTGCTGCCCGCGGTGCCGCAGGCGTTGCGCGGGACCTACGCGGGCCTGGCCCACCCCGCCACGGTGGAGCACCTGACCTCGCTCGGGATCACCGCCCTGGAACTGCTGCCGGTACACGCGATCGGGACCGAGCCCGGGGTGCTGCGGCGGCGGCTCACGAACTACTGGGGGTACAGCACCCTCGGGTTCTTCGCCCCGCACCCGGGCTACGCCCTGGCCACCGATCCGCTCGACGTGGTCGACGAGTTCAAGCACCTGGTCCGGACCCTGCACCAGGCGGGGATCGAGGTCCTCCTCGACGTGGTCTACAACCACACCTGCGAGGGCGGTCCCGACGGGCCGACGCTGTCCTGGCGCGGGCTGGACGCCTCGACGTACTACCGGCTGGACGGGCACGGCAACTACCTGGACACCACCGGCTGCGGGAACACCCTGGACGCCCGGCAGGCCCGCGTCGTCCAACTGGTCCTGGACTCGCTGCGGTACTGGGTCGAGGAGATGCACGTCGACGGGTTCCGGTTCGACCTGGCCCCGACCCTGGCCCGCGGCCGGGACGGCTACGACGCCGACCACCCGTTCCTGGTGGCGGCCCGGGCCGACCCGGTGGTGGGTGCGGTGAAGCTGATCGCCGAACCCTGGGACGTCGGCCCGCACGGCTGGCGGACCGGGCAGTTCCCGGCACCGTTCGCGGAGTGGAACGACCGGTTCCGCGACGACGTGCGGGACTTCTGGCTGGTCGGGGCCGCCCGGGCGGGCCGGGGCGAGTCCTCCGGCGGGGTCCGGGACCTGGCCACCCGCCTGGCCGGGTCGGCCGACGTGTTCCCCGCCCACCGCGGACCGCTGGCCTCGGTCAACTTCATCACCGCCCACGACGGGTTCACCCTGGCCGACCTGACCACGTACGACGAGAAGCACAACGAGGCCAACGGCGAGGGCAACGGGGACGGCTCACCGGTGAACCGGTCCTGGAACCACGGTGTCGAGGGGCCGACCGAGCTGAAGGCCGTGCTGACCACCCGGCGTCGCTCGATGCGCAACCTGCTCGGCACCCTGCTGCTGGCCACCGGCGTGCCGATGATCGTCGCAGGGGACGAGTTCGGCCGGACCCAGCACGGCAACAACAACCCGTACTGCCTGGACGACCCGACCAGCTGGCTGGACTGGGACCTGCAGCCCTGGCAGCGGGACCTGCTGGCCACCACCCGGCACCTGATCCGGCTGCGACGGGAGCATCCGGTGCTGCGCCAGGAACGGTTCTTCGCCGGCCGCCCGGTGCATTCCGACGGCACCAAGGACCTGGCCTGGTTCGGCCCCGACGGCGCCGAGATGGACCACGAGCGCTGGCACGACCCGGCGCTGCGGGTGCTGCAGATGTACCTGCACGCGGTGGTCCTCGCCCCGGGCGGGACCCGGCAGCACCACACCGACGAGTCCCTGCTGGTGGTGGTCCAGGGCCAGGCGGAGCCGGTGGACGTCCGGTTGCCGGGGGCGCCCTGGTCGACCGGGTACCGCCTGCTGTGGGACAGCGCCCGGGACGTCCCGCCGGACCTGGACCACCCGGAGGCGGGCCGGCCCGTCCCCGACCCGGCACAGTCCGCCCCCGCACAGCCTGCCCCGGTGCACCCTGCTCCGGTGCACCCGGCTCCCGGCCGTCCCGGCCAGGATGCGGCGGTGCGCCCGGGCGGCACGATCACCGTCGCACCGTTCAGCATGCGGATCTACGGCACCCACCGCTGATCCCGGCCCGTCCGGGGAGGGGCGCGGACCGCCCGGGCGACGGCCCACGCCCGGGCGAGGCCCCGCGCAGGTCCCTGAGGTCAGCGGGGCCCGAGCGCCTGCATCGCGGCGAGAACCGGGACCACACCGGCGACCTCGTGCGTCCTGAACATGCCGCAGCCGCCGAGGTACGCCAGCACGGCGAAGAACGGCTCCGCGCCGCGGAACTGGTCCTCGAACAGGCTGAACGCATGGGGCAGCGCGTGGCAGAGCGGAAGGCCCAGCCGGCGGAGCCGGAACGTGTTGAGCAGGGTCCTCGCCTGGCGTTCCACGCGGCTGCCCGGGGTGGGCGACGGCTCGAAGGAGAAGCCGATCCCCGGGTCGATCACGATGTCCTCGACGCCGCGCTCGCGGGCGACCTGGAGCCGGCCGGCGAAGTGGTCCAGGAGCCGGGGGACGGGGTCGGGGTCCCCTTCCTGCCCGCGGATGTCCTTGGCATCGCTGCCGGGGACGTGGCACAGGACCACCGCGGCGCCGAACTGGGCCGCCACGTCGAAGATCGCGTGATCGTGGGGGGTTCCGCCGCTGTAGTTGAGCATCCGGGCCCCGGCCTTGAGGCAGGCCCTGGCCACGTCCGGGTGGTACGTCTCCACGGAGAGCAGGACGCCGAGGGCCGAGAGCCGTTCGACCACCGGCACGAGGGCGGCGATCTGCTCGTCAGGACTCACCCGGGGGGCCGCCGGTGTGCTCGACTCGGCGCCGAGGTCGATGACGTCGGCGCCCTGCGCCTGGAGGATGCGGCCCTTGCGGACGGCGGACTCCGGGGAGACGGCGATGCTGTCGCGGTAGGTGGAGTGCGGGGACAGGTTGATGCAGCCCATGACGGCCGGCCGCGAGTCCAGGTCGAAGGTCGTGGCGCCGATCCGCACCGGTCTCACGCGCTGGTCGAGGTCATCGCGGTAGTCCTGGGCGAGCTCGGCCAGCGAGGACAGCGAGATCACGCGATTCCCTTCGACGGTTCGACGGTTCGGGCTCGGCTCTTCCCGGCAGCCGGGGGGACGACGCCTCACCCACCCAGGTCGCGATCCCCCGTGGGCACGATCCCCCGTGGGCACGATGGCACATCGCGCCCGCTTCCCGGGCACGATGTGCCACCGTGCCCGGCCGCCCTGGGCGTGATCCTCCCCGCCGCCACGAACCCACCTCCCG
>DASTGO010000320.1:0-2043 GCA_035719045.1 Kineosporiaceae bacterium
AGGTCCTCGGCCGCGCCCACGACCTGGCGGCGGAGGCGTTGCGCCTGGTCGACCCCGCGGAGGTCACCGTGACCACCGTGGTGACCGGGTACCGCAACCAGACGCAGAGCCCGGCGAGCCGGGCGCTGACGATCACCGTGGACGCTCCGGTCCACCTGGTCACCGAGGTCCTGCCCGCGTCCGGGAGCGGTCTCGCCCGCCTGGCCGCCGGTGCCGCCCCCGTGCTGACCCGGACGAACTCGCTGTCCGAGCCGGGGGCGCGGACGGTCGTGCCGCTCACCGACCGTATCGCCGACGTCCAGGTCCGGGTGCCGCTGCCGACCTCACTGCGGCCGAGGCTGGAGGGCCGGATCGGGCACTGGTCCGCCGACCCGGCGCAGGCACCGGCGGAGGCAGCACTGATCCGGCGGCTCGCGGCGCTGGCCGCCGTGGACGACCTGCGCACCACCGGCCCGGACCGGTCCGTCGCCGTGGCCCCCGCAGGGAAGGCCGTCCCGGCGACGCTGTCCCCCCTCCTGCCGGGTGCCGTCCTGCCCGTGGCGACCCTGACGACGGCGGAACGGGCCGCGCTGGCCTCGGCGGCGGCCGACCTGGCGGGTGCGGTGTCCGACCTGGTCCGGGAGACCGGCCGGAACGTCGTGGCGCCGTCCGGGTCGGTGGGGGAGCACCGTCTGCCCGCGGCGGTGGAGCGCCTGCTGGCCGGGGTCCCGGCGGCGGTGACCACCGTGACCGGCTCCGGACCGGAGGGCGGTCGGCGGCAGCTCCTCGCGGCCCTGCGGGACGCGGTGACCGGCTCTGCCACGCGGCTGACGCTGCCGTGGGCGGACCGGCGGACCCGCGCGGAGGCGGCCGGGCAGCTGGCGGCGGCCTGGGACCAGGCCCTCACGGCCAGGGAGTCCTCCGGCGCCGACGGGCTGCCCGCCGTGCTCGCCGGGGAGTTGGCGCAGCTGCGGGCGGCGAACCCGGCCCGGCCGGGGGCGGACCCAGTCCGGGCCGTGGACGGTGCGGTGTCCGACGGCTCGGTGTCCGACGGCTCGTCCTCCGACAGTTCGGTGTCCGACGGCTCGTCCTCCGACAGCTCCGTGTCCGACGGTGCGGTGTCCGACAGTTCGGTGTCCGCGCAGTCCCCGGGGACGTCCGCGTCGGGCCGGCATAGTGACCGCTCCAGGCCGGAGTTCTCCAGGCCGAAGTCCGACCTGGCCGCCCTGGTGGCCTCCTGGCGTCGCCTCACCCTGGCGGATGCGGTCCCGGGGGTCGGCGTCTTCACCCCGCTGCCCGCCCACCTCGTGCAGCGGATCGGCGTGGCCTCGCTCCTGATGCCGACGCCGGGGGTGTCCCAGGAGATGTCCCCGGCCGCGGACGGCGAGTTGCTGCGCCGGCTGGCGACCGTCGCGGCGATCGAGGGCATCCAGCAAGGCCACCGCCTGTCCGCCCGGGACCGCCGCACCCTGATCGCGGCGTCGGCGGACCTGCGCGAGGCGGTGGCCGACCAGCTGCGACAGGCCGGGCGTGCCAGCGACGGGGCAGCCCCCGGCGGGGGGGCGTTGCCGCGGTCCGCCGCCGCACTGCTGGCAGGTTTGCCGGAGGCCGTCGAGGCGGTGACCCGGGCGGGCCTGACCACGGCCAGCGAGCAGACGCTGCTGGCCGCTCTGCGCGAGAGCGTCACCACGGTGGCCGCCCGGCTGGCCCTCGACTCGAACGGGCAGTGGGCGCAGCCGCGCACCGCGGGCGAACTGTCCCGGCAGTGGGACGACCTGCAGCGGTCCCGGCCGGACGTCTCGCCCACCGAGCTGGCGCGGGTGCTGGGTGACACGCTCGCCGACCGGGCGGCGCAGGTGCGGGCACGGCCGCTGCGCGCGGCGGAGGACGGCATCCCCGCGCAGGCGTCGGCACCCGCGCAGGAGATGGATCCCCAGACGTCCGCAGGGGTGGAGGGGGTGGTTCCGCAGGCGTCGGCACCGGCGCAGGAGATGGTTCCCGAGGCGTCGGCGGTGGTGGAGGACGGGGTCCCGGCGCAGGCGTCGGCACCGGCGCAGGAGATGG
>DASTGO010000321.1:0-3370 GCA_035719045.1 Kineosporiaceae bacterium
CGGGTTCGGGCGCGCCGGGGGAGTGGTCGGAGGATGAGACGCGTCCCCATGGTGGAGCGGCCAGGCTGGCTGTCCACCGTCGAAGCGCAGGGCCTCGCCTACGCGGTGGAATGTCAGCGCGACGGCAGCGTCCGGCCGTACTGGCATGAAGGGCACGCCTACGAGCTGACCGAGCCGGAGGTGGACTACCTCGACGACGTCACCGGGCATCTGCACCGGATGTGCGTGGAGGCCTCCCGGCACGTGCTCGCCGACGACCGGCTGTGGGCGTCACTGTGCCTGCCGGAGCAGGCCCGGCACCTACTGGACTGGTCACTGCGGAACGAGCAGGCGTGGACGTTGTACGGCCGGTTCGACCTCGCGTGGGACCCGGATGGCGGGCCCGCGAAGATGCTGGAGTACAACGCCGACACCCCCGCCGGTCTCGTTGAGGCCGCTGTCTGCCAGTGGGGGTGGCTGGAGGACAGGCTTCCCGGCAACGACCAATGGAACCTCCTGCACGAGCTACTGGTGAAACGGTGGGCGGTGCTCGGCGCCTGCATCCCCGGCGGGACTGTGCATCTCGCTGTCGGCCAGGACGAACCGACCGAGGACTGGTGCACCGTCGCCTACCTGTCCGACACCGCCACCGAGGCCGGGCTGCAGGTGGTCCGGACGACAATGGAGAGCATCGGGTGGGACGAGCGGCGCCGCCGGTTCATCGGCCCCCGCTCCGACCGGGACGACATCGGGGCCGCGTTCAAGATGTACCCGTGGGAGTGGATGCTCGACGAGGCGTTCGGGGAGCACATCCTCGACGGCTACACCGGCACGCGGTGGATCGAACCCGCGTGGAAGGCCCTCGCCGGATCCAAGACGCTCCTGGTCGCCCTGTGGGAGTGCTTCCCCGGGAACGACTTCCTGCTGCCCGCGCAGCTCGACGAGCCGGGCCCGTGGATGGGGTACGTCCGCAAACCCGTTTACGGGTGGGAGGGCGCCGGGGTGGAGGTCGTCACCCCCGACTTCCGGTACGGCCTGGACCCGAAGCACACGGCCGGCCAGCGGAACGTCTACCAGGCGTACCACCCGATCCGCCGGTTCGACGGCGCGCAGCCGATCCTCGGGACGTGGGTGATCGGTGGCCGCCCGGCAGGGCTCGGGATCCGGGAATCGGACGGGCACGTCACGGACACGGGCGCACGGTTCGTGCCCCACTACATGACCACTCCCAGGTCCACGCCTGAGCAGGTCGCCGCCTGGGTAGGCGGGGAGGGGTAGCCCCGGCACGGCGTGGCCCGGACATCCCCCGTTCGGGCCACGCATGGCGTACTCTCCCTGTAGCCTGTGATCAGGCAGCCCCGGTGAGCGACCGGGCGACGACCGAACCGAAGGACCGCACGTGCCCCTGCTCCGCAAGGCCTTCCGCCGTGACGACCGTGGCGTGTCCGCGGTCGAGTACGGTCTTCTCGTCGCCTCGATCGCCGCCGTCATCGTCGGGGTCGTGTTCGGGCTCGGAAAGACCGTCCAAGGCATGGTCAACCAGGCCCGGACGTGCATCCAGACCAGCTCGACAACCGCGAACTGCAACGCCCTGCAGGCGCCCGCCCCGGCGCCGGTCGTCCCCTGAAACGTGCCCCTGCCCTCGGCGCCAACCCCCGACGCGCTGAGGGCGGGGGCACCTCCATACCCCGTGTGAGCGACACGGGTCCCGCCAGCCAGCGGAGCCGCACCCCATGCACACGATCGGATCGGCCGCACCGTGAGCGGCCTGTATCTCGCAGACAAGCCCCCCGTCGAGTACGAGGGCCGCACACCATACCCGGCCCGGATCACGTCCGCCCTCAACCGGGCCGACCTGTACGGGCCTGACGTTGATGTCGCTCTCGGCGGTGTCGAACCGATGGTCGACGAGTGGGAGACCGGAGCCAGCGTGCCCACGTGGCCGCAGCTGCTCAAGCTCGCCGAGATGACCGGGGTCGCTGTCGGCTGGTTCTTCAAGGAGCCACCCGAATCGCCCTCGCATGGGTTCATCTGCCAGCGGTCCGGTCCTGGGAAGGGCTGCAGCCCGCTCACCGTGACCGTCGACGGGCAGGACGCGTCCGTCACAACTCTTCGGGAACCGGATCCGGAGTCAGGCCGGGCCCCGTGGAGGAACGGGGACCGCGTCCAGAGGGTCCTCGACGGGCACGCCTGGCTGGGACGTGTCCGTGGGGAGGAGTTCGAGCAGGCCGGGGCATCCCGCGTGTTCGTCGTATTCGACAAGGGCGGATCCGGTGTCGTCCTCGCCGACGACCTGACAGCCATCCCAGCGCCAGCCGAGGTGGCCGCCGATCCCGCGGGCGAGCCCGAATCGCCGCCGAACGCCGACAGCACCGCCGCCGCCGGCGAGCCGCCATCCTCGCCTGCGCCGGAACCGGAGACCGCGCCTGAGCCCGCCTCGGCCCCGGATGACGTCGACGGGCCCGAACCGGACCCGGATGACCCGCAGACGCGCCGCGACCTCAAGGCCTCCCTGATAGCCCGGTACGCGTGGCGCCTCGGCATGACCGCCGACCAGTTGGACGCCTTGTTCTGGGCCCTCCCGTACGCGTCAAAGTCCCGGAACCGGAACGAGCTCACCATGACCAGGTTCGCCCGTGACGCGTACGAAGCCGACGGGCAGCCCAAGGGGGAGGTGAACGAACCCAGCTCGCCGGACTCCAAGTCGTGGGTGATGGCCGTCCAGAAGCTGGCCGCCATGGAGTCCGCGGTCGCTGCGGGCAACCCGGGCGGCTGGCCCATCCCCGAGCAGGACCTCACCTGGCAGTCCGGGACGTGGCTGCCGCCCGATGGCGTGGCGGTGGGGGAGCGAGGAGAAGACGCGCCCCCACCGCCATCCCCGGCCGGGAGTGACCGGGATCACGCCGAACCGGTGGGGGTTGAAGGCGGGGAGGCGACTTACCACCCCGCAGGTACAACCACCGCGGCGCCCGCCGACAGCGAACCCTGGTGGGCGTCCCTGACCAGCGAGGAACTGGCCGCCCAACTGCCCCCCGGGTGGGTGGAGCTGGCCGCCCTCGGCCCCCTCGACGAAGGGGAGTGCATCCACCACCCCGGGGTCCGGCCCATCGTCATCACCCGCGACGGCGGCCGATGCGCATCCTGCCCGCCAATGCCCGACGAGTTCACCGAGCCCGCCGACATCGGCCGCGACGAGTACGGGCAGCGCATCACCATCCAGGCCACCCGCTCCGGGTGGGGGGCCCGCCGCACCCCGAACGTGCCGGGCGGGCCGACGTCCGTGTCCTGGCACCCGCGCCTCTGTGTCCACCCGGCCCGCTGCTACTGCGGGCGCCCCTGCCTGGGCGACAACACCAACCACACCGCACCGAGGAGAGACCAGCACCGTGCC